>JBKPMM010000128.1:0-20004 GCA_046732155.1 Chloroflexota bacterium
CGCGAGAACGGGCGACCCCGCGGAGAACGTCCGGCGGTCGCGACTGCCGCAGGCTCGGCAGCGACGGCTCCCACCCGGCGGCGCTCGCGGATCCCAGCCTGGGCGGTTGCCGCGGCCGCGGCGATCGTCCTCGTCGTGGGATCCGTGGGGTTCATCGCCGGTCGCGCCGAAGTCGACCGGTACGGGAAGGCGGTGAACGCGCTCGAAGCCGTGAACGCGGCGACGCTCGACATCAGCGCCGACAAGGAGTCGCGACGGGTCGTGCTCGCGTCGACCAACGGCGGGTCGCCGACCGGCACGCTTCTCTTCTCACCGGAGACCAGCAAGCTCGTGGTCGTGGCGTCGGATCTTGCCCTCCCGCCGAGCGGCAAGGAGTACCGCTGCTGGGTCCTGGTCGACGGTCAGCGCAAGAACGTCGGGAAGATGTTCTTCGCGGACGAGCTCGCGTATTGGGTCGGTGACACCCCGGAGGTCAGCACGATCCCGGACGGCACCCAGTTCGGCGTCTCACTGTCCGATATCGGGCGCACGTCGCTCGACGCGGATCCGGTCATCGTCGGCGAGCTCTGAGGTCGCGGTCGGAGCGGCGACGTCCTCGATGTCGACCGTCCCGGGATCGTCTGGTGGGGGTGCCTCGAGATAGGCCTCGTGGAGTACCAGTAGCCGCTCCGTCACCTCGGGCGTGACCGGATGCCCCTCGTCGGTCAGCATCCGCGATAGCCACAGCGCCTCGCGAGGTCGCTCGTGTTCATCGACGTCGGCTTCGCGGCGGCGCGAGTCCATCAGCACGAACCACGCGATCCCCGCCCCGACGACGAGCCCGACGATGAGCAGCCACCAGTTGAACTCGGCGTTCACCGCCCGGAAGTATAGGGACGCCTTCGGGCTAAGGCCCTCGCCCGAAGCCCGGCGCGCCATACACTCCCGCGTATGTTCGACATCCCCCCGGATCCGATCGCGTTCTCGATCGGCCCCATCAACATCGGCTGGTACGGGCTCTGCTACGCGATCGGCCTGGCCGCCGCCTACCTGCTCCTGGTATGGCTCGCACGGCGCGCCGGCGAGGATCCGGACATCGTCGGGAACGGGATCATCATCGTCGCGATCGCCGCGCTGATCGGTGGCCGCCTGTACCACGTCATCGATCAGTGGCACCTGTACGCCAACGATCCCATGAAGATCATCCTGCCGCCCTACTCCGGGCTCGGCGTCTACGGCGGGATCATCACCGGGACGATCGCTGCGTGGTGGTACGCGCGTCGACGGCACGTGTCGTTCGCGCGCTGGGCCGACATCATCGCGCCCGCCCTGTTCGTGATGCAGGCGATCGGTCGATGGGGGAACTATTTCAATCAGGAGCTGTACGGGCCGCCGACCACGTTGCCGTGGGGCATCCCGATCGACTGCGCGCATCGGCTCCAGGACGTCTACTCGTGTGCCGTGCTGCCCGAGACGACGCGGTTCCACCCGATGTTCCTCTATGAGTCGATCTCGGGGGTGCTCGGGGCGATCCTCCTCATCTGGCTCGGCTTCCGTTTCCGCTCTCGGCTGCGGCCGGGCGACCTGTTCCTGGTCTTCCTCATCTGGTACGGCGTGACCCGCTTCGTGCTCGAGAACCTGCGCGTCGACAACTGGACATTCTTCGGCGTCCCGACGGCGCAGATCATCTCGTTCATCGTGATCGTGGTCGGTGTTGGTGGGCTGATCTACCGGCATCGACGCGGTCATCCTGCCGACCGCCCGCCGGCGTTCCCGCAGAACGCGACCTGGGGTGCGCTCGGCGCCGAATGGATGACGCGACCGATCGACGAGCCGTGGGCGAACGTGCCGCCACCGAAGAAGGAGGCCGTCGACTGGGACGCGATCATCGATGCCGACGACGACGCGCCAGACGATCCTGAGGCGCCGCCGACAGAGGCTGGCCAGGCGCTCGATGAGCTGACGCCGGACGAAACCCCGCCCGAAGGGGCTGACGAACCAGCCGACCGCCCGACATGACCGAGCCGGCCCCCAGCCGGCGTCGACCGCCCCCGGCGCGCATCGCGCCGGAGGCGATGGCCGCCGCACGGGGCGGTGCGGTCGAGGGACTCGCGTGGCTGGGTCGACAGCCGGAGGCGAAGGCCTCGCTCTTCTACCGGGTAGTCCGGCTGCTCGTGCGGTTCTTGTGCTTCGTGGTGTTCCGCTTCCGGATCGCGACGTCGGGCCAGGAACACATACCCGCCGGTGGCGGCTACCTGGTCGTGGCCGCGGCCCATCGTGGCTGGATGGATCCGTTCGTCGTGATGCACGCGCTGCCGGGTGAGCCGCGAGCGTGGTTCCTCGGGAGTGCGCCGTCGGCGCTGACGTCACGCACGCGCGAATGGCTGGCGCGATCCGTCGGCGGGTTGCTGCCCGTCTGGCGCGGCGGGGTCGGCATCGACGCTCATGTCGCGTCTGCGAAGGCGGTGATCGCGAACGGTGCCGTGTTCGTACAGATGCCGGAAGGTACGGTCAGCGGACCGCCCGGTCGACTCGGCCCGCTCCGCAACGGCTGGGCGATCATCGCCATGCGGACCGACGCACCGATCCTGCCGATCGCGATGGCGGGCACGGAGGAGCTGTACGTCGGTCGACGGATGGCATCGCGCGTGCTCCCGATGACATCGGTTCGTGAGCTGGCCGCGCTCACGTCGGACGCCCCGCTCCCGGAACCTGGCTCGCGCGCTGAGCTCGCGCTCGCGCGCGTCCTCAGCGACGGTCTCGCTGAGCGGCTCGGACCGTCGATCGAGGCGCTCTATCCCGGGACCGTCGACCCGCCCACGCACCCGCGGCGCCTCCGCGACCGCCTGACCTGGCTGCTCCTCCGTCCCGGCCGCCTCGACCGCGACTGACCCGTCTTCGAGGCCGTTCGTAGGGAGCATCGGTATCGATTTCCATGGGTCGTCGGTCGTTCAACCGATGGCAAGGCGTCGTCGCTTGCGTACGTTCCCGACGTGGCAGATGCCACGGAGCGAAAGGAGCGAACGATGCAGGCGACACAGCAACAGGCGCTCAAGGAGCCGCGGACTGCGCTTGCCGCGGTCGTCCTCGCCGTCGCGTTCTCCACCGGTGCAGTCGTGGGACTGGCGATCGGCGCGAACGGGACGAAGTTGGGGCCTGCATCCACACCCGCCCCCTTGGGCGACCGCTCGTACGACGTCATCGAGGAAGGCCGGGCTGTCAGTGGCGCGCTCAGCGTCGCAGGTGACCGCTCGTACGATGCGGTCGAGCAGGCTCGCGCGGGCACGGGCAAGACCATGGTCGCAGGCGACCGCTCGTACCGCGGGAGCCTGGATGAGGGGACCAGCGGTCCCGTGAATGCGCCAGCAGGCAAGACCTTCCAGGCGCCCCGATCGCACGGCCCTCTCGAATTCGATTGACCGTGCGACCGGTCCCGACACGCCCGAGTCGTTCGCGACTCGGGCGTTTCCATGTGTCCGACGGAGTCCACACGCCCGCGGCCGAACCTATACTCCGCCGCGATGCGCTACGTCGAGTCGGTCCTCGACCTCGTCGGCAACACGCCGCTCGTCCGGCTGAGCCGGATCACACGGGACCTCGGTCCGGCGGATCGCCAGCCGCTGCTGCTCGCGAAGATGGAGATGCTCAATCCGGGCGGGTCGGTCAAGGATCGTATCGGGCTTCCGATGATCGAGGCGGCCGAGCGGGCGGGCCTCCTCAAACCGGGCGGGACGATCATCGAGCCGACGAGCGGCAACACCGGGCACGGACTCGCGATCGCGGCCGCGCTCAAAGGCTATCGGTGCATCTTCGTGATGGCCGACAAGCAGTCGGTCGAGAAGCAGGCGCTGCTCCGCGCCTACGGCGCCGAGGTCGTCCTCTGCCCAACGAACGTGGCACCGGAGTCGCCCGAGTCCTACTACAGCGTCGCCGCGCGGCTCGCCCGCGATATCCCCGGCGCCTTCAAGCCCGACCAGTACTGGAACATGGAGAACCCGGGCGCCCATGAGGTGACGACAGGGCCGGAGCTCTGGGAGCAGACCGAGGGCCGGCTGACACATTTCGTCGCGAGCGTCGGGACAGGCGGGACGATCTCCGGTGTCGGGCACGTGCTGAAGCAGCGCAACCCCGCGATCCAAGTCGTGGGGGCGGACCCGGAGGGTTCCGTCCTGTCCGGCGACGTCGCCCGCCCGTACCTGACGGAGGGCGTGGGCGAGGACTTCTTCCCCGGCACCTACGACGCATCGGTCATCGATCGCTGGGTCCGCGTCAGCGACCGCGACGCGTTCGCGATGGCCCGCCGGATCACGCGCGAGGAGGGGATCCTCTCGGGCGGGTCCGCCGGGACCGCCATGGTCGCCGCGCGCGAGGTCGTCCGCGACTTGGCCGCGACCGAGGGCGGCCGTGAGGCTGTCGTCGTCGTGCTGCTCCCTGACACGGGCCGCAACTACTTGTCCAAGCTCTACAACGACGAGTGGATGCGGAGCAACGGGCTTCTGCCGACGACCGGATCGGCGACGCGGATCGACGCGCTGCTCGCCGGCCGCCACTACGCGCCGGACAGACCGCCGGTCATCGTCGCGAGGACGACGGAGCGTGCCGGCGACGCCATCGAACGCCTGCAGGCATACGGCGTCAGCCAGCTCCCGGTATCGGAGCGGCCGGAGGGGGATGAGGTTGCCGGGCTCGTAGGTGCGATCAGCGAGAAGGGGCTGCTCGACCGTGCGTACCGCGACCCGTCCGTCGTCGACCGCACCGTGGGAGAGGTGATGGACCCACCGCTGCCGTTGGTCGATGCGGGGGCGACGCTCGATGAGGCGTTCGCGCTGCTCAGCGATGCGACCAACGCCCTGGTCGTCGTCCGCGGCGGTCGGCCCGTCGGCATCGTGACGAAGCTCGACCTTCTCGAGTATCTCGCGCACCAGCGAGCATCGGCGAGCTAGCCGTCGATGCCGACGGTGCCCTCGATCGCCACACCGCGCTTCGAGCTCGTATCGATGTCCTTGCCGTTCATGGAGGCGCTGGCGCGTCGGGACCTCGGCGCCGCTGAGCACCTGATCGGCGCGAGGGTCCCCACCCAGATGCCCGACGACCTCGAGCACTTCCTTGAGTATCGGATCCTCGATCTCACGGTCGAGCCCGCATGGCAGCCGTGGCTCGGCCGGGCGATCGTGCTCGATGACCAGCGTGCCGGTCGCCGGGTCATCGGTTCGGTCGGATTCCACTCACCGCCCGACGCATCGGGCCAGGTCGAGATCGGATATCGGATCGAGCCCGAGTTCAGGCGTCAAGGCGTGGCGACCGAAGTCGTACGCGCGCTGTTCGAGTGGGCGTGGCGCGAGCATGGCGTCACGCGTTTCCGCGCATCGACGTCGCCCGACAACATCGCCTCACAGGCTGTCCTCGCGAAGTTCGGGTTCGTGCAGACGGGCAGTCAGATCGACGAATACGACGGCGAGGAGCTGGTCTTCGAGCGCGAGGACTGGTCGCCCAGCAGCTAGACGCCGCGCGGTGCCATCATCGCGCCATGCCACGCGACGATGACCCGGCCGAGCTCTCGTTCGACACCATCGCGGTCCATGCAGGAGCGGAACCCGACGAGCTGACGGGTGCTGTCGCGCCGCCGATCTATCAGACCTCGACGTACGAGCAGGATGCCGTCGGCAAGCCGCGCCGCGGCTATGAGTACGCACGCTCGCAGAACCCCACACGCGATCGACTCGAGCGCGCGGTCGCTGCGCTCGAAGGCGCCACGCATGGGTTCGCGTTCGCGTCGGGATCGGCGGCGACGGCCGCCATCGCCCAACTCGCCGAACCCGGTGATGAGGTAGTGGTCGGGGATGACGTGTACGGCGGGACGTATCGCTATCTGCAGAAGGTCCGCCTGCCGGGTGGCAACGTCGATTCGACCTTCGTCGATCTGACCTCGGGGATGGACGCGCTGTGGGAGGCGCTGTCCGAGCGCACTCGCCTGGTGTGGTTCGAGTCGCCGACCAACCCACTGCTCAAGACCGTCGATATCGGCGAGGTCGCGAGGACCGTGGACCGGCGCGCCGCGGAGGGTGGTCGCCGGCCCCTCGTCGTCGTCGACAACACGTTCGCCTCGCCCGCGATCCAGCGACCGCTCGCGCTCGGTGCAGACATCGTCTTCCACTCAGCCACGAAGTACCTGGCAGGCCACTCCGATGTCGTACTGGGCGTGGCGGTGACATCGAACGACGAGGTCGCCGAGCGGCTTCGCTTCCTGCAGAACGCGATGGGTGGCGTGCCCGGTCCGCTCGACTGCTTCCTCGTGCTGCGCGGACTGCGCACGCTCCACATCAGGGTCGAGCGGCATCAGGCCAATGCCCGCGCTGTGGTGGAGTTCCTCCGGTCGCGCGACGACGTCGCGGAGGTCCGCTACCCCGGGTTCGGCGGGATGGTGTCGTTCCTGCCGGCCGCAGCGGGGCGGACCAGCGGCGCGGCACGGGCCATCGCGATCGCGGAGAGCACGAAGCTCTTCACGCTGGCGGAGTCGCTCGGCGGGGTCGAGTCGCTCATCGAGGTCCCCGCTGCGATGACCCACATGTCGGTGTCTGAGACGGCGCTCGCCGTCGACCCGGCACTGATCCGGCTGTCCGTCGGGATCGAGGGTATCGACGACCTGATCGCCGACCTGCGTCAGGCGCTCGATCGCGCTAGCTGACGGCGGCAGCCTGCGCGCTGAAGGTCAGCGTCATGACCTCGGTGGCCGTTGCCTTGCCCTTGAGGTCCAGGGTTCGGCGTTCGAGGCTTGGGTCGAGTCCCGCGGCGGCGGCTGCCTCGATCGTCACGAGGACCTCACCCGCCCTCGCAGCGGACGCCAGCCGGGCGGTCGTGTTGACGGTGTCGCCGACCGCGGTCACGTCCGACTTGATGCCATCGCCCACGGCCCCGACCCAGGCCATGCCGGTCGTCACGCCTGCGCCGACCGGTACCCACGGTCCCCCATCATCCTCGTGGCCTGTCGCTCGGAGGAGGTCGGTCGCTGCGGCCACCGCCGCGGCTGCATGGTCCGGCCCGACGAACCCGGGGACGAAGAAGGCCACGACCTCATCTCCGACGAACTTGTCGACGCCTCCGTCGTGGTCGAACACCGAACGAGCGGCCACGCTGTAGAAGCGATCGAGGAGCGAGCGGAACTCGGCGCCCGACATCTGCTCAGCGAGCGTGGTCGAGCCTCGGATGTCCGCGAACATGATGCTGATCTCGATCTCGGCGCCGCCGTGATTCTTGGCGATGTAGTCGAAACACCGGTTACAGACGGCGGGGTTCTTGTCGGACGGCCCGCTGCCCAGTGCGCGCATCACCGGGGCGCCTGGCCGGCTGAAGGGCGCCGCACAGAGCTTGCAGCGAGGCCCGCGGGGTATGTGACGAAAGAACTGCCGCAAGCGGCGTTCCATGCTGTCACCGTTGGTCAGGTAGTCGTGCCAGAACCGGTCGGTATCGGTCTGGGGCCGCTCGTCGGCCACCTGTGACCTCTCGTCGAAGTCGACAGCATAGTCGCCGGTCGTTCAGCCTCCAGCCATCGCCGGCAGCAGGACCAACGTGTCGCCGTCGCCGACCTGTGTCTCGAGCGCCTGGAGATGCCGGACGTCGGTGTCGTTGAGGAACGCGTTGACGAACCGGTTCAGGTCGCCGTCCTGGGTCAGGAGCTGCGACTCGAGGCCGGGGTGTGCATCAACGAGGCCGCGGATCACCTCGCGGACGGTGCCGCCCGGGACGCTGACGAGCTTCTCCCCGCCGGTCGCGGTCCGGAGCGTCGGCGGGATACGGACCGTGCTCATGACTGCGTCTCCAGCCACGACTCGAAGGCGGAGAGGCTCGGCCGGAGCAAGGGAGCGAGCCCGACGCCGTCCGGGACGCCGAGCGTCCGCGCGTCGGGCGTCTTGAGCCCGTTGCCCGTCAGCAGCGCGACGACCTCGTCGCCCTCGCGGATGACACCGCGACGCCGGGCAGCCGCGACCGCGCCCAGCGTCACCCCGCCGGCGGTCTCCGGGAAGATGCCTTCGAGGCGGGCGACGTCGCGGATGTGTGTCGATGTGTCCTCATCGGCGATCGCCTCGATCGAACCAGCGCTGTCGCGTGCCAACTCGACGGCATAGCGCCCGTCGGCGGGATTCCCGATCGCCAGCGAGCGGACGATCGTGTCCGGCTGGCGGACGGGCTCGATGACGTCGGTCCCGGCGTCGAACGCGGTCGCGACCGGCGCGCACCCGGCAGCCTGGCCGCCGACGAAACGGATCGGCCGCCGCTCGATCAGGCCGACCTCCGCCAGCTCCTCGAACCCGCGCGCGACCCTCGTGAACATCGCGCCCGAGGCGACCGGTGCGACGACGACGTCGGGGCTGCGCCAGCCGAGAGACTCGGCGATCTCGTAGGCGAGCGTCTTCGATCCCTCTGCGTAGAACGGCCGCAGGTTGATGTTGATGAAGCCCCAACCCGTTTCGTCAGCGACCTCAAGACACAGCCGATTGACATCGTCGTACGTTCCGTCGATCGGCACGACAGTCGCGCCGTAGCTGAGCGCGTGATCGACCTTGGCCGTCTCGAGGTCCGCGGGGATGAACACGTACGCGGGGAGGCCGACGGCCGCGGCGGCCGCCGCTGTCGCGCCGGCCAGGTTGCCGGTTGACGCACACGCGAGAGCGGGGACGCCGAAGTCGACGGCGCGGGCGGCCGCGATCGCGGCCGGTCGGTCCTTGAAGGAGAGCGACGGGTTGCGCGTGTCGTCTTTGATCCAGAGTCGTTCGACGCCGAGGATCGGGCCGAGTCGGTCGGCAGGGAGGAGCGGGGTCGAACCGACCGGAAGCGAGCGCGCGGGCGGCGCGTCAACGGGCAGCAGCTCGAGGTAGCGCCAGATCCCTGCGGGCCGCGCCGCGATCGCCTCCCGCGTCAGCGTCGTCGCAACGACGTCGTAGTCGTATGCGACCTCGAGCGGGCCGAAACACGCCGGACACACGTACGCCACGGCAAGTGGCTGCGAGAGACCGCAGTTCCGACACGCCATGCCCGTGATTCGCTGAGTACGTCCGGCTGTCGCGGCGGGCGCGGGCGTCGAGGTCCTCGTCGGAGGCGTCAGGGTCGGTACGGTCACGGTCGGTCTCCAGGTCGCTCAGGGCGACGGACCGGTCGATGACGGGTCAGACCTTGTCGTTCCTAGGGACTCCGGAGAGACCCGTATCACGCAGGAAACCTGCCCCGGACTTGGCACCTTGCCGACCTCGCGTCGGTAGGTTGTCGTGGCGTCAACGGGCCGGTCCCTCAGCCATCTCTTGATACGTGCTCTTCGGTTGTGTGCGGATGCTACGGGTCGCGGTCGGTCGCGGTCAAGGTGGCTGCCTGGTCTCCGGGGGTCCCCGGGGTCCCCGGCGTCCCCGGGGTTTTCCCCGGCCGGCGTTGCACCACGCGAACGAACGGTCGAACGATCGGGCGGGCCGGACCGCTTGTTCGATCCCTCGTGCATGGGATGCAACGGACGTCCACGGAGCGACGACGATCGATCGCTCCGTCGACCGTTCGTTCGTCCGATGCAAATCGTGGCGCTATGCCGCGGCGCCATCACGCGTCGAGCCGCGGCGCCATCACGCGTCGAGCCGCGGCGCCTACCGGTCCTTGAGCACGATCCAGGTCGTCTTGAGCTCGGTGTACTGGTCGTGCGCGTGGACGGACTTGTCGTGACCGCCGAAGCCCGACTGCTTGTAGCCCCCGAAGGGTGTCGTCATGTCACCCTCGGCGTACGCGTTGACCCCGACCGTCCCTGCCCGGATCTCGCGAGAGACGCGATGGGCGACGTTCAGGTCGTCGGTGTAGATCGAGGCAGCCAGCCCGTACGACGTGTCGTTCGCGATCGCGACAGCCTCCTCCTCCGTCTCGAACTCGATCACCGACAGGACCGGCCCGAAGATCTCCTCCTGGGCTATGCGCATGTCGTTCCGAACGCCGTCGAAGATCGTCGGGGGCACGAAGTAGCCACCCGTCTCCTCGAGGATCCGCTCACCGCCGGTGACCAGCCGCGCGCCTTCGGAACGCCCGACCTCGACGTACCCCAGGACCCGGTCGAGTTGCTGGCGCGAGATCAGCGCCCCGATCTTGGTCGCCGGATCGAGTGGATCGCCGACCGGCCACGCAGCGAGCTCCGCCTGGAGCGCCTCGAGCAGCTCGCCCTTCTTCGATCGGTGCACGATGAGTCGCGATCCCGCGCTGCAGTTCTCACCCATGTTCCAGAAGATCGCGACGGCCGCGTTCGACGCGACGTCGGCCATGTCGGTCACGTCACCGAACACGATCTGGGGGCTCTTCCCGCCGAGCTCGAGGAGCACCCGCTTGAGGTTCGATTCCGCGGACCAGGACAGGAACCGCCGACCGACCTCCGTCGAGCCGGTGAAGGCGAGGAGGTCGACATCAGGGTGCTTACCGATCGCCGATCCGACCGAGTCGCCCGGTCCCGTCACGACATTGAGGACACCGTCGGGAATCCCCGCTTCCGCGCCGAGCTCAGCCAGCCGAAGGAGTGAGAGCGACGTCGTCGACGCGGGCTTGATCACCACGCTGTTGCCGGTCGCCAGCGCCGGACCCAGCTTCCACGCCGCCATCTGTGCCGGGTAGTTCCACGGCACGACCGCCCCGACCACGCCGACCGGCTCGCGCGTGATCGTCGCCACGACACCGTCCGGCGACGGGGCGACCTGCCCGTAGAGCTTGTCGATCGCCTCGGCGTGCCAGCGGATGCACGCCGCCGTCTCGGGCATGTCGAGACCGACGGTGTCACTGATCGGCTTGCCGGCGTCGATGGTCTCGACGAGGCCGAGCTCCCGGGCATGCGCATCGATGAGGTCGGCCCAGGTCTGCAGGATGCGCTTGCGTGCGCCCGGGTCCAGCCGCGACCAGACACCTCGATCGAAGGCCGAGCGTGCTGCGGCGACGGCCGCATCGACGTCGGCGGGGCCGCCCTCGGCGACCTCGGTGATCGACTGACCGGTGGCCGGGTTCTCCGTCACGAAGCGGCGTCCGTCGCGCGCGGGCCGGAAGTCGCCATCGATGAAAAGGTCGGTCCGGAGTCGAAGGTCCGCGACCTCGCTCGCGGCCTGCTCGCGGTCGGGGATGAGCGTGTCGGTCATCAGGGTGTCTTCCTCGGGAGAGCGGCGATCAGCGGGTGACGGTGGCGGGACCATGGTACGGCGGCGACCCCGTCCGTCGGAACCGTGTCGCAACCGAACCGCAACGTGGTAGCATCCCTCCCGCGCGACTGTGGAAGCCGACTCCCGCTAGCGTCACCGGGTCATCGTGATGCGCCGCCAGCGGTACGCGCGGCCGGTCGATCCGTGAGGTGATCGCCCGCGCCAAGGAGTCCGCCCATATGGCCACCACCCGCCCGCCCGCTCGGCCGGAACACCCGCCGACACCGATCACGCCCCGAACGACCCCGCCCCTCGGCCGACGCGTGCTCGCGAACCTGCCGACGGCGGAGCTCGTGGAGGATTCGATCCGGGCAGGCGAGGGACTGATCGCCGCCGAGGGCCCACTGGTCGTGCGCACCGGCCATCACACGGGGCGATCGCCCAAGGACAAGTTCATCGTCGACGAGCCATCGAGCACCGACAAGATCTGGTGGGGCGAGGTCAATCGCCCGATCAGCGAGGAGCACTACGACCGGCTTCGGGCGCGACTCGTGGCGTACTGCGCCGAGAAGGACCTGTACAGCCAGGATCTGCTGATCGGCGCCGATCCGCACCACCGCCGCCGTCTGCGGGTCTACACCGAGACCGCCTGGGCGAGCATCTTCGCCCGCAACCTGTTCCGGCGGCCGCGCAAGGCCGACCTCCACGGATTCCAGCCGAACTTCACGATCATCAACGTGCCGTCGTTCCACGCGGACCCCGAGACGGAGGGGACGCGCAGCGAGACGGCGATCCTGCTTCATCTCGAGCGGATGGAGATCATCATCGTCGGCACCGAGTACGCCGGCGAGATCAAGAAGTCGGCGTTCACAGTGATGAACTACCTGATGCCCGACGAGGGCGTCCTGCCGATGCACTCCTCGGTCAACGTCGGGTCCGAGGGCGACAGCGCCGTGTTCTTCGGTCTGTCCGGGACGGGCAAGACCACCCTTTCGGCCGACCCGGAGCGGCGGCTGATCGGGGACGACGAGCACGGCTGGGGCGACCGCGGGCTGTTCAACTTCGAGGGCGGTTGCTACGCCAAGACGATCCGCCTCTCGCCGATGTACGAGCCCGACATCTTCCAGACGACCCGCCGCTTCGGGACGATCCTCGAGAACGTCGATGTCGATCCGGTCACGCGCGAGCTGGACCTGGACTCCGAGCGGTTCACCGAGAACACGCGTGCCGCATACCCGCTCAACTTCATCGGCAACGCGGACGCGACGGGGATGACGGTCCAGCCCAAGACCGTGATCCTGCTCACCGCCGACGCGTTCGGCGTGCTGCCGCCGATCGCCAAGCTGACCCACGCTCAGGCCGCGTACCACTTCATCAGCGGGTACACCGCAAAGCTCGCGGGCACGGAGGTCGGCGTGCGGGAGCCGAAAGCGACGTTCTCCGCGTGCTTCGGGGCGCCGTTCATGCCGCGTCACCCGGGCGAATACGCGCGGATGCTGACCGAGCGACTCGAGCACCAGGACGCCGACGTGTGGCTGGTGAACACGGGCTGGACCGGGGGTCCGTACGGCATCGGCGAGCGCATGAACATCGCCCACACGCGCTCGATGGTGCGCGCTGCGCTCGACGGGCGGCTCGCGCACGTCCACACGAGGACGGACCCGACCTTCGGGTTCGAGGTCCCGCTCCGCTGCCCGGATGTGCCGCCGTCGTTCCTGAACCCGCGCTCGACGTGGAAGGACCATGACGCCTACGACCAGTCGGCACGCCGCCTCGCCGCGATGTTCGTCGCGAACTTCAGATCGTTCGAGGACGGCGTCCCTGACGAGATACGAGCCGCCGGCCCCATCGTCACCGATCCCGACGCGGCGGGCCTCGAGCTGTCGGGCCCGGGCGAGGGCTGATCCGCCTCTCGGGTCTAAGGGGCTCCTCGGTGTGCAGCGCCCGGAACTAAGGGTGGTCGGGCTCTAGATCTGATGGGTCGGGCGATGGCAGCGGCAGGTGCCGTGCCTACGGTCGAAGCACGCCATCCAGGCAGTGCACGACCGAGGAGCACCACCGATGTCCAGATCCCTGACCCGCCGGGACGGGCGCGCGATCGCCCTCTTCGCGACCCTGAGTCTCGCCATCGCGGCATGCCAAGCGACCCCTGCGACGCAGCGGACGGCGACCGACGCCGCGCTGTACGGCGTCGACGCCATGGCTCCGGCCGTTCATCGGCCGGACCTGGCGATCCTGACCGCCGACGCCGCTGCGGCGCGCGAACGTGGCGACTGGCAGAACCTGCGAAGGTTCCAAGCGGCCCTCGTCGAGCGTGTCGGTGCCGCGGCCATCTCCGCGGTGCGCTCGGACTACAAGCGATCGCTCGTTGACCTTCGTGCCGCGGACGTGCGCGGCGACGCACGAGTCCGGGCTGCCGTCCGCGTCCAGCTGCGGAGCATCTGCGGGCCAGGCAGCGTCGTCAGGGCCTTCGAGACGTGCGACCTCGTCGCCACGACGTGGGGACGCTGATCGCGCGCGGGTGCTGACCCTCGAGCGGGATCGTGGGGACGACGGCGGCCTATGATCGATGTCGAGATGCCCGCCCGGCTGTCGAGCCCGACCCTGATCGGCCGCGTCGCTGAGATGGCCGCGCTTGACAACGCGCTCGAGCGCGCCGAGGCGGGCGCCCCGGTCCTGGTCCTCGTCGGCGGGGAGGCCGGTATCGGCAAGACCCGGGTCGTGGCGGAGGTCGCGGATCGCGCGCGACGCCGGGGGGATCTCGTTCTCGCGGGCGGGTGCATCAGCATCGGCGCCGAGGAGGGCCTGCCGTTCGCTCCGATCGCTGAGGCGCTGCGAGGGTGGCTGCGATCGGTCGATCGTGGGCGCCTGGAAGCGGTCGTCGATCCCGCCACGCGGGAGCTGGGACGCCTCGTTCCGGAGCTCGTTGCCGGTGACAGCGAGGCGGTACTCGCCGCCACGCCCGCCGAATGGGCACAAAGCAGACTCTTCGATGCGTTCCTGATCCTGCTCGAGCGCCTGGGGGAGCAGCAGCCGGTCGTGCTGGTGGCTGAGGATCTGCACTGGGCGGATCGTTCCACGCGCGATCTCCTGTCGTTCGTCGCCCGTCGACTTCGTGGGGAGCGTGTCCTGGTGATCGGTACCTACCGGTCGGACGAGCTCCATCGGCGCCACCCGTTGCGACCGTGGCTCGCCGAGATCGAGCGCCTCCCCCATGTCGAGCAGATCGAGCTGCCGCGCTTCGATGCCGACGAGGTCGCCCAGCTGGTCGCGGCGATCGATGACGACGAGAACGTGTCGCCCCAGCTTCTCGACGCGGTCAGTCGTCGGTCGGAGGGAAATCCCTTCTTCGCCGAGGAGCTCGTCGCCGCTGGGGCGGGCGCTGGCGAGCTGCCCGCTCGATTGCGTGACGTTCTCCTGGGTCGGATCGGCTCGCTGAGCGACGAGGGTCGGCGGCTGCTGGCGGCCGCGTCGATCGCCGGTGGTCCGGTCGATCACGCGCTTCTCGGGACGGTCCTCGCGTCCGACGACGCGCGCCTTCTCGGGGCTCTCGAGGAAGCGATCGGCGCGAACCTCCTTGTCCCCGCCGGTGCGGACGGGACCGGCTATGCGTTCCGCCACGCGCTGCTCGGAGAGGCCGTCCAAGACGAGCTTCTGGCGTCGGAGCGGCGGCGGCTCCACGCCGCGTACGCCGAGGCACTCGCGGCTCAGCCGACGCCGGACGGCGCCGCGGGAGCCAGCCACCTCTCGGCACTCGCCGTCCACGCGGCTGCGGCCGGCGACTCCGCGCTGGCGCTCCGGGCGTCGATCGCCGCGGCGCGCGCAAGCGCCGCCACGTCGGCGCATTTCGAGGCGGCGCGCGCGTACGAACGCGCCCTCGCCCTGTGGGACGTCGTGCCCGCCGGCGAACGCCCCGCCGACGAGGACCACGTCGAGCTGCTGTTCGAAACGTCGGGGGCTCTCGATACGGCGGTGGAACCGATCCGCGCGAGAGACGTGGCCCGGGCAGCGGTCGACGGCGTCGATCCGACCCGCGAGCCGCTTCGCGCAGCTCGACTCGAGGAGCGCCTGGCGTGGGCGACGTACATCAGCGGCGACTTGGATGAGGCCATCCGACTGATGCAGTCCCTCGTGGCCCGCGTCGAAGGTCACCCTGCATCCGTCGAGGGCGCCGGCTGCCTCTCGACGCTCGCCACCTTCACGCTCTACGCAGGCGCGTATCACGAGGCCGCCGTCATCGCCCAGCGGGCCATCGCGATGTCCGTCGCGAGCGGGGCGAGCGGCCGCGAGATCGAGGCGATGGGTGCGTTGGGCGCCGCGCTGGCGCTCGAAGGCGACTGCGAGCGAGGACTCGGGATCCTTCGTGATGGGCTGGCCAAAGCCAAGGTTCTTGGCGATCCGATCGCGATCGGGATGGCCTATCTCGGCCTCGCGAGCACGCTGTATGACTGCGACGCCCTCGCGGAGGCGGTCGAGATCGGTCTCGAAGGGTCGGAGTGGGCGCGCGGGTCCCGCTACCCGGGATTCGACACCATGCCCGTCGAGTCGCTGGTGCCGCTCGGGCGATGGCGTGAAGCGGAAGCCATCCTCTCGAGCGTTGCGTCCGAGTTGGACGAGGGAAGCGGGGCGCTATGGAACGCGAATTTCGCCGCGGTCATCGCGGTGCGCACTGGGCGGGGGAATGACGCACGAGCGCTCCTTGGACCGGCGCGCTCGGCGACGGGCTTGCTGCGCGACGCCGCGTTCGCGGGAAATCTTGCCGGCGCCCTGATCGAGTTCGCGCTGCTCGAGGGTCGCCTGGACGAGGCTCGATCGGCTGTGGACGAGGCTCTCGAGTGGCTGGCGTCCGGGGACGACGTGCGCTTCAGGGCAAGGGTCCTGCGACTCGGCGTCACGGTCGAGGCAGAGATCGCGGCGATCGCGCGGGCGCGTCGCGACGCGGAGGCCGAGGCGCGAGCGCTATCCATCGGTCAGGCACGGCTCGAGCGACTCCGCGCGCTGCTTTCGGGAAGGAGCGCCACGAGCCCGGTGTTCGCGGAGGCGCGCGGGAATCTCGGGCTGGCCGAGGCCGAAGCGACCCGGCTGGTCGATCGTCCGGATCCGATGGCCTGGGACCTGGCGGCGGACGGTTTCCGGTCACCACGTCGACCCTACGAGCTGGCGTGGTGCCGGTACCGTGCGGCGGAATCGATGCTCGCGGTCCGACAGCAGCGGAGCGAGGTCGCGGTCGTCCTCGCCGAGGCGCGGCAGCTCGCCGTCGAGATCGGCGCGGTGCCGTTGGGTGCGACGATCGAGCGCCTGGCGAGGATGGCTCGGCTGGCGTTGCCCGCGGCCGAGGCGCCATCGGCGTCGGACGTCGAGCCGATCTCAGCCGAGGTCGGCGTCACCGAGGCCGAAGATGACGTCCCCGACCCGTTCGGCCTCACCGCTCGCGAGCGTGAAGTGCTGACGCTCGTGGCCGCCGGTCAGACGAACCGCGCGATCGCAGAGTCGCTGTTCATCAGCGAGAGCACGGCGAGCGTCCACGTGTCCAACATCATCGCCAAGCTCGGCGTGTCGAATCGGGTCGAAGCGGCCGCCGCGGCCGTGCGCGCTGGCCTCGCCGGCTAAGCGCTTCCGCACGTCCTTCGATGAGGTCAGGCGGCGCTCGACGCAGACCGAAGAAGGGTGATCTCGTCGAGAGCGGCGTCCGTCGAGGCGCCTAGCGCGGCGACGACCGTCGCTATCATGGCGAGCCAGCC
Source organism: Chloroflexota bacterium (assembly GCA_046732155.1). Taxonomy (GTDB): domain Bacteria; phylum Chloroflexota; class Limnocylindria; order Limnocylindrales; family CSP1-4; genus SPCO01. Next base: position 16,859 of record JBKPMM010000128.1, read on the forward strand.
AAGGAACAAAAGTGCAGGGACGATCGCCACGAGGGCGATCCCGATGATCTCGACGGTCATGCCGGTTCTCCGATGGGGCGCTCGACTGCGCCGCCCACGTGGCGCAGCACGAGCCACACGATCACGACCCCGAGCGCCAGCGGCGCGAGCATCAGCCCGAACGGGATCGCGAGGACGATGAGGACGATGCCGATGAGGGCTGCGAGCTGGGTCATGGTTGCCTCCGGTGATTTCGTGGTGGTTCGCATCGTCCGCTCGGGCCCACGCCCTCACCATCGACGTTCGTCGACCCGGAGCGTCCACGAACGTCCGCGTGTCAGCGCCTAGAATCGGAGGACCCACAGGAGGACCCATGGCCCGCGACAAGGTCACCGTCATCGGCGCCGGCAACGTCGGCGCGACCACAGCCCAGCGCATCGCCGAGGCCGGCCTGGCCGACGTCGTGCTCATCGACATCGTCGAAGGTCTGCCACAAGGCAAGGGCCTCGACCTCGCCGAGGCGGCGCCGGTCGTCTCGCACGACGCGAACGTCATCGGCACGAACGACTACGCGGACACCGCCGCCTCCGACGTGATCGTCGTCACCTCCGGGCTGGCACGTCAGCCGGGGATGAGCCGCGACGATCTCCTGACGAAGAACGCGGGCATCGTCCGGTCCGTCGTGCAGCAGGCAGCCGCCGCGTCACCTGACGCGATCATCGTCGTCGTGACCAACCCGCTGGACGCCATGTGCCATGTCGCGATGGACGCGTCGGGCTTCCCGCGCGAGCGCGTGATCGGCATGGCTGGCGTGCTGGACAGCGCTCGGTTCCGGACGTTCATCGCGCGGGAGCTCAGGGTCAGCGTCGAGGACACGCACGCGTTCGTTCTCGGCGGTCACGGCGACACGATGGTGCCGTTGTCGCGCTATTCGACGGTCGCCGGCGTGCCGATCACGGAGCTGTTATCGGCCGACCGCGTCCGCGCCCTCGAGCAGCGCACGGCGGATGGTGGCGCCGAGATCGTCGGTCTGCTCAAGACCGGTTCGGCATTCTACGCACCGGCCGCGGGGGCGTTCGAGATGGTCGAGGCGATCCTGCTTGACCGAAAGCGCGTGCTGCCCTGCGCTGTCCGGCTCCAGGGCGAGTTCGGTGTCGATGGGCTGTTCGTCGGCGTGCCGGTCGTCCTTGGGCGACGCGGCATGGAGCGGGTGTTCGAGATCGAACTGACGGACGACGAGCGTGCCGCGTTCCAGCGCTCGGCCGACGCCGTGCGCGAGCTGGTCGAGGTCCTCGCCAAGTAACGGCACCGGGCCCGGGCCGCGGGCCCGGCGATGGCGGCCTGAATGTCGCGGGCTCAGCTCACGACGACGAGGTTCGTGCCGCCCGGTGGCTCGATGGTCGCCGCCCGTTCGCGCGACCGCGCGATCGTCCTCGCGAGCGCACTCCGATAGGTCGCGTCCGTCTCGGGGAGTGGCACCTCATCGAGCTCGCGGTCGAGGACTTCGCACAAGCGGCGGTACTGACGCACGACCTGCGATCGGGTCCCGGTCGCTCCGTGGACCGCGATGAGCACCTCGTGCGCCTCCTCGCGGAGCGGGTCGCGCGCGATGAGGCGTTCGGCGGCGACGCGGGCGTGTTCCTCATCGCCATCGGCGAGGCGCTGCCGGGCGACGATCGCCAACGCGTCTTCGTACCAGTCGGCGAGACGTTCTCGCTCTGCGGCGAAACAGTCGTGCCCGAGCCCTTCCGCGAGATCGCCGGCGTAGAGGGCGACTGCCTCCTCCGCGTGGGTCGGCAGGTCATCCGTGCATGCTTCGAACATCGCGATGTCCAGCTTCCGGATCGCCTCCGGTCGCAGACCGACCGTCTCCGCGTCGCACTCCAGGATCCCGTCGACCAGGAGATCTGCAGCCGCGAGCGACGTCCGGAGCTGGTAGAGGGCCTGGCGCAGCGGGCCGGTCGCCGCGACCAGGGATTCCGGCCACAGGTCCGTGGCGATCGCCTCTCTGGTGCGCGGGCGCCGATTGACGGCGAGCAACGTGAAGAGTGCCTGGACGTGCCGGCCGATGAGCCGGATCTCCCTGCCGTCGGCCGTTCGGATCGTGACACGGCCAAGCAGCGTGATGTCCAAGCCGGTCCCTGTCCGAGGACGTGGTGACACGGCATCCCCTCAGCACGGTCACGACGTCCGGCCCGTCCCCCCGGGGGCCGGACGCCGGGACTCCATCGGGAGGCCCCCAGACCCCTCGATCTTCCCCCCTGATCGCCCCGCGGCGCCCCCGCGCACGTCGGCGCGATGACGTTGATGGTGTCGCCCCGGGGACCGCCGGAGCACCGGGTAGGCGACACGCCGACTGTCGGCCAGCCGACACTTCGTGCGCTTGTACACTGCGGCGACCGTGCCGATCGCCGTCATCGCGTTCGAGTTCGACCCCCTCGTCCACATCGGGTCGACCCTCACCGTCCGCTGGCAGACGCTGGCGCTTGCTCTCGTGGTGTTCGTGTGCCTCGCCGCGACCGGCACGCTCGCGCGCCGAGCGCGTCTTCGCGCAGACGACCTCGTCTACATCGCGATCGGTGCGGCGCCCGGAGCCATCGTCGCGGGTCGCATCGGCTACGCGCTGCTCGTGCCGGAAGCGTTCTCCGCAGGTCCGATGTCGCTGCTCGATCCTGCTGTCGGTGGGCTGGAGCTCGGGCTGGCTGTCGTGGGTGGCATCGCGACCGCGGCGATCGTCGCCGTCCTGCTGGGTTCCCCGGTGGCTCGGTGGGCGTACATCGCCACGATCCCCTTGCTCGTCGCGATCGGCGCCGGAAAGCTCACGATGGTCCTCGGTGGGAGCGGGCAGGGCAGCTTCTTCGACGGCGCGTGGGCGACCGCGTTCCTCGGGCCTGGGCCGTGGATCTCGCTTGCGCCGGCGGTCCCGTCGCACCCGGCACAGGTCTACGAGGCGGTCGGGACGTTGCTCGCGGCGGTCGTCGTGCTCGGTCTCGGCTACGTTGGCGTCTTCCGAGCTGGGGACGGGACTCGGCTGCTCATCGGTGTCGCGGCATGGTGCGTCGCGCGGGCGGCGGTGACCACCGTCTGGCGGGATCCCGACGTCGCCGGCCCGTTGCCCGCCGGTGGCGTACTGGCGCTCGCCATCGCGATCGGAGCGATCGTCGGGG
>JBKPMM010000129.1:0-12484 GCA_046732155.1 Chloroflexota bacterium
AGGTCAGGTTTCCAGTCGGTCGGTGATCCGGGGGCGCGCATCGCGCGCAGTATAGGAGGACAGGAGCGACAGGCTGCAGATGCAACCTGTTGCGATAGGCGCCCGGAACCCGTAGGCTACAAGCGACCCCCGGAGAGAGGACCCGCCGATCTTGCTCGACCTCGTGCTTGCCGCTACCACCTCCCCTGCCGGCCTTGGCGTGCTCGCGACAGGCCTCGCCCTCGGTATCCGGCACGGGATCGATTGGGACCATATCGCAGCGATCACCGACATCACGAGCACGACGGCGGCCGCTGGTATCGCGCAGGCGGCTCACGAGGAGCAGCACCGGTCCGTCAGCGGCCATCACCATGGCCACGGCGGGATCCTCGAGATCCACGCCCACGATGCCGGCCCGGGCGCGGCCACGCTCGCCCCTGCCACACGCGGCGGCGCGAGCCCGTTCGATCGAGTCGGCCGTGAACAGGTCGAGGCGGTCAAGCTGGGCACGCTGTATGCCCTCGGCCATGGCGCAGTCGTCATCGCGCTCGGGATCGCGGCTCTGGCGTTCGGCGCCCTGCTGCCGGAATGGCTCGACCCGATCATGGGTCGGATCGTCGGCCTGACGCTCGTGCTGCTCGGCGCGTGGGTGATGTATTCCGTGTACCGCTATGCGCGGGGTGGCGAGTCCTTCCGCCTGCGCAGCCGCTGGATGCTGGTCTTCGACGGGATCCGGTACGCCTGGCGCCGGGCGGGCGCCCGACTGCACGGCCACGAGCATGTCGAGCCGCTCGAGATGAGCTCCTACGGGCCGAAGACCGCGTTCGGGGTCGGCATGATCCACGGCGTCGGTGCCGAGACCGGGACGCAGGTCCTGCTCATCGCGGCTGTCGGCGGCGCCGCCAGTGCCGGCCTCGGCATCCCGATGCTCTTCGCCTTCGTGCTCGGCCTGCTGATCTCGAACTTCGCGATCGTCGTGTTGACGTCGGTCGGGTTCGTCGCGAGCCAGACACGCGAGCGCATCTACGTCGTCGTCGGCCTCATCGCCGGCGTGTTCAGTCTCGTCCTGGGAACGATCTTCCTGCTGTCGCTGGACTCGATCATCCCGGCCATGGACTCGCTGCTGCCGTTCTGATCCCGCCCACGCCGCGATCAGCCGGCCGGAACCGCGCCTCCGATCAGGCGGTCGCCGACTTCGGTGCCGTCGCTGGCGCTACCGGCTTCATCGGCCGAAGGAAGAGGAACAGCACCACGACGATGTACGTCAGCCAGACGACGAACGTCGTGACTTCAGGCGTCGCCGAGTAGCCGAAGATCGCCCGCAGGAACTGGCCGATCAAGTTGCCGCTATCGGCGTCGTGCGGCAACACACCCGACAGATCGAATGCCGGCTGCGTCCCGAACGTGATGACCCCGATCTCGATCAACTCGTGCACGGCACTCGACAGCAGTCCTGCCGCGATGAAGATCAGGGCGACCCCTGTCCATCGGAAGAAGGTCGACAGGTTCAGTCGCCGCGAACCGTGATAGAACCCGACGCCGAGCACGGCGGCGACCGCGAGACCGATCAGTGCCCCGACGAGCACCCAGATCGCACCCTGCTCGGCAGAGTTCGCCTGGCCGACCAGGAAGAGCGAGGTCTCGAGACCCTCGCGGATGACCGCGATGAACGCAAGGACCGCAAGTGCGCGGACCGAGCCCTTATCGATCGCGCGATCGACGGCAGCGTGGAGCTCGCCCTTCACGGACCGCGCCTGGCGGCGCATCCAGAACAGCATCCACGTCACGACGCTCGCCGCTGCGATGAGCGTGGCAGCCTCGAAGAGCTGCTCGTACGGTTCTTCGAACCCGCCGACGGTGACGTACAGCAGGATGCCGAGGATGGCGCTCAAGCCGATCGCGGTGCCGGCGCCGAGGAAGACCAGCGGGAACTGGCTCTTGTTCCCGGTCTTGGCGAGATATGCGCAGATGATCGCGATGATCAGCGCCGCTTCGACGCCTTCGCGCAATCCCGTCACGAGCCCACTGGTCAGTGCCGCGACGTCCATTCCTCGGTCAACTCCTCAAGCCGTCATGACTCCGCTGCGCAAGCGCGCTTGTCATCGGGATGCTAGGGGTGAGCCCGGCTGACCGTCAAGCGTGATGCCGAGGCTGGCTCCGGTCAGTCGGCGCTGCGGAGCTGGAAGCGCGCGAGGCGTGCAGACGTCACGGCAAACCCGCCGGCGATCACCGCGCCGAGGATCACGACCGACACCACGATCCCGAGTGGGTCCGACCCCACATCTCGGCCGGTCAGCGTCGACGCGACACCGAGCGTTGCCTGACGCACGGATAGGAAACGTGTCCCCTCGAGGATGCCGGCCAGGATGCCTTCCCAGATCAGCGTGTACCCGAGCCCGACGATCAGCGCGCGACTGGTCACGACGCCGAGCGCGGTGAACCCCACCGCGTAGGCCGTGCCGCCGATGAGTGCGGCGATGGCGAACCCGAGGCTCGTTTGGATCGAAGCCGATCCGAAGCCGCCGAGGAGGAGTCCCGTGACCACGACCGGGGGGACGATCAACACGCTGGTTAGGAACGCCGCGACGAGGGCTTTGGCGGCGGCGGTCAGCCAGCGCGGGACCGGCTTCACGAGCTGGAAGACGAGCGTCCCATCCTCGATCTCCGAGCCGATCACCCCTGTCCCGACCACGAGCGCCACGAGCGGACACACCGTCCGGATCACGAGCGCGTCGAGGATCTGGCTCGCATCCGGTCGACCGCCACCGACACGGACCAGGACGCCGAGCACGACCGGCAGCCAGGCCAGGAGGGCGATCAGGACGGTCCTGCGGCGACCCACAAGGGCGCGCAACGTGAGCTCTACGATCGTGCGGAACGGCCTCATCGGCGGACGAGGTAGCTGAACACGCTTTCGAGCGTGTCGTCGGTCGGCATGAGCTCGTGCAGCCGGACGCCGGCCGCGCGCGCGACCGGAGCGACGATCCGGGCGAACGCGCCGAGATCCGCGGCCTCGACCGCCAGCCGCCCATCGAGGAGCTCGACGCCGAACACGGCGGGGTCCGCAAGAAGCGCGGCACCCAGCACTCGGTCGTCGGATGAGCGGATCGTGAAGCGGTGGGGTCGATCCGTCATGAGCCGCCGGATCGACCGGAAGTCGCCCGACGCGGCCAATCGACCGGCGTAGACGACGAGGACGGCCTGGGCGAGGCGTTCGACCTCCTCGAGGATGTGCGACGAGAAGAGGATCGCGCGACCGTCCGCGGCCATCCGCCGGAGCAGTTCCATCATGTGCAGACGCTGGCGTGGATCCATCCCATTGAACGGCTCGTCGAGGAGGAGGATCCGCGGATCGTGGACCAGGGCGGCTGCGACCTTCATGCGCTGACGCATGCCCTTCGAGTACGTGCGGATCGGCCGATCGGCGGCCTCCGACATGTCGACAGTGGCGATCGCGACATCCGTCGCCGAAGCGACATCGGCAACGGATTGGAGCTCAGCGTTGGACCGCACGAACTGGCGACCGGTGAGATAGCCCGGCACCGCCTCGCGCTCGGGGACGAGCCCGACGATCGAGTAGACGGCAGGGTCACCGAACGGCGTTCGCCCATCGATCCGCACGGTGCCTGCCGACGGGGCAAGGAGCCCCGCGAGGAGATGGAGGAGCGTGCTCTTGCCGGCCCCGTTCGGACCGAGCAGTCCGGTGATGCCTGGCCCGAGCGCGAACGTCACATCGTTCACGGCCACGACGTTCCCGTACCAGCGCGAGACATGGTCGACCTGCATCGCGGGCACGACGGGCGTCATACGGTCACCGTCAGGTAGCGCCGGATGACGATCGCCAGAGAGCCCGCCACGTACCCCAGGGCGGTCACGACATAGACCCAGCCCGGTAGCGTCGCGACGTCGAACGTCTGGCCGCCGATCCGCAACGGTCCGTACACGGCAGCGTTGACGCCGTCGACGACATCGCTTGGGCTGGCCAGCAGCAGCACCCGCGCGACGTCCGGGACGGACAGCGCCGCGATGATGCCCACGACGATCGGTGGGACGATGAAGATCGCGATGATCGCCGCGACCGAGTACGCGCGCCGGGGCGTGTACGAGGCGACGACCGAGGAGACCCCGGCGAATACCGCCGATCCGATCGATGACACCGCGAGGTAGCGCGGGACCTCCGGCAACTCGTCTCGGAACCCGGTGATGGGATCGGCGGCGCCGAGGATCGCGCCGATGCTGAGGATGAGGTGCGGTGAGAGCGTCACGATGAGGATCGCGACGTACAGGCCGCCGGTACGTGCTAGCGCGTAGTCGAGCCTGGTCAGCACCCGCGAGAAGTAGAGCGGCAGCACCCCGTAGCGCTGGTCGCGTCCGAAGAGCTCCGGCGCCTGCGCCGCACAGAACAGCATCACGAACGTCGAGGTCAGACTCCAATACGTGTCATGCCTGATCGGCATGCCCTGCTCGAGGACCTCGGAACCACCGGCCTGGTTCAGGAAGGCGCTGATGCCCACGGCGAGCATCGCCGGGACGGCGTTGAAGATGAGCAGCAGGAACGGCGCGACCTTGGCACGGCCTCCCCTCCCGATGCCGTAGGCCTCCTGGAGACTCTGGCGCAGGAGCGAGAGCAGGACCGTCAGGCGCCCGAAGCGCGGCCCGTCGTAGCGCCGATAGCCAAGGTCGTAGATGCTGCCGGTACCAACGTCACCGATCGGACCGCGCGCCGCGGGTGCCGTCACTGGAACAGCTCCTCGAGCCCGCGCCGCCGTTGCTCGATGCGCACGAGCGGCAGCCCGAGCTCCGCGACGGTGTCGCGGACGAGGTCGAACGGACGCTCGTCCTCGAGGTGGATCAGGACCGTGCGTCCGTCTGCCACGGCCTCCACGCCTGCGGCCGTGAGCGCGGCAGCCAGACGTTCCGCACCTTCCTCGACGTCGACGGCCAGCGTTCCGGTCCGTTCCGTGAACGTCGTGAGTGGCGCCGACCGGATGAGTCGGCCACCATCGACGGCGACGAGATGGTCGCAGACACGTTCGATCTCGCCGAGGAGGTGGCTCGCGACGACGACCGCGATCCCGAACTCAGTCCCGGTCCGCTTGACCAGCGCCAGCATCTCGTCGCGACCTGCCGGGTCGAGACCGTTCGTCGGCTCGTCGAGCAAGAGCAGTCGAGGATCGTGGACGAGGGCCTGAGCGAGCTTGACCCGCTGCTTCATCCCGGTCGAGTAAGCGCCCATCGGCCGATAGCGCTCCTCGTACAGCCCGACGTGGCGGAGCACCTCCGCCGCGCGCTCACGGGCCGCCGCTCGCGGGAGCCCGGACCAGCGCGCCATCTGGCCGACGAAATCGGTCGCGGTCGTGTCCGGCGGCAGGCAATCGGACTCGGGCATGTAGCCGACGAAGCGACGCAAGGCGGTCCCCTGCGTCCGCACGTCATACCCCAGGACGCTCGCGGAACCAGCGGTCGGCTCGAGCAGCCCGAGCAGTATCCGCAGCAGCGTGCTCTTGCCAGCGCCGTTCGCGCCGACCAGCCCGATGATCCCGGGTTCGAGCTCGACGGTCAGTTCGTCGAGCGCCGTCACTCCCCCCGGGTACCGCTTGGTCAGGGCCTTCGTCGCGATGAGCGGCATCGGTCATGAAGCCTAGCCGACGGCCGCTGGGCGGGTCAGGCCGCGAGGCGCGGAACGATCGGTCGACTCGCGCCCGTCAGGCGGCGACGACCTGATTGCGACCGCCGCGCTTCGCCATCTGCAGGGCGACGTCCGCGACCTCGAGGAGCTCCTCGAGCGTCGAGACGGCAGGACCGAGGGACGCGCAACCGGCCGAGACCGTCGCGCGCAGTGCTTCCCCGTCGACACCTATGAGCGGGGTGCCCTCGAGTGCACGTCGGATCTCCTCCGCGACGCGCTGCGCCTCCTCGACGATCGCGCCATCGAGGATCGCGACGAACTCCTCTCCGCCGAACCGCGCGACGATGTCGCTCGAGCGCAGGCGGCCCGACAGGATCGAGCCGAACGACCGGAGGACGGCATCGCCGACGATGTGCCCGTGCCGCTTGTTGAAATCCCCGAAGTGATCGAGGTCGAACAGGATGACCGCGATCGGCCGGCGATCGTCGAGCTCCAACCTCGCACGCGCCGCGAACAGCCGGGCGGTCGAGACCTCGAGATGGCGGCGGTTCCAGAGCCCGGTCAATGGGTCACGGATCGCCGCGTCGGCGACGCGAGCGTGCAGCTGGACGTTCGCGAGCGCAAGGGTGACCTGCGAGCCGATGAGCGGCATCGTCTCGATCTCGAGGGCACTGAACGAGCGCGCGAGATCATGTCGACCGAGAGCGACGGCACCGACGACGCCGTCCTCGCCGAGCAGCGGCACGGCCGCGCCGACAAGGACGTCGGACACTCGAGCACCCTTGACCGTGGTCGGGTACGAGCTTCGTTCGTAGGATTCCGACGAGACGATGCGGCGTTCCGCGATGGCCCGGCCCGTCATCCCCTCTCCCTGGGGGATCCGCACGCCCAAGTACCGATCGTCGCCGCCGTGCATCGCGACGATGCGGTCCTCGCCCGTCGCCGCGTCGCGTAGGACCAACGTGACGATGTCGGTCTGCATCGCTTCCGCCACGGCTGCCACGATCCGACTGTGCGCGGTCGTCAGGTCGAGACTGGCGTTGACCGCGGCCCCGAACGCGGCAAGCCGGGTGAACAACGCCGCACGCTCCCGAAGCGCTTCCCGCTCGCGCGCCAGGGCGAGCGCTGCCGAGACGCGGTCCGCCACGACGACCAGCGTGTCGAGGTCGCTCACGTCGAGTGGCGGCGCATCCTGGCCGCTCTCGATGTTGAGGACGCCGATGATCGTGTCGCCGCCCCAGAGCGGGACGCTGACCTCGCTCTGCACGTCGGGGCTCGCGGCGCGGTATTCGGGATCGCGGGTGACATCGGGGACGAACTGGGGCTTGCCGCTTCGCATGACGCGACCGACGACGCCGACCGTCCCATCGAAGGTTTCGATGACCTCGTCGTAACCACGCTGCGCGCCGAGCCGCATCAGGTCGCCGTCGCGCATGTAGATCGACGGGTAGCGATAGCCGAAGCGGTCGACCAAGATCGCCATGACCTCGTCGAGTGCCTCGGACGTCGGGCCGTCGCTCGTGAGCGCACGTCCGATGGCTTCGATCGCGGAGATCTGCCGTGCGCGTCGTCGCATGCCCGCGCTCGCCGCCCGTGCCTGGGCAACGGCCCGCTCCAGGGTCGAGATCGTCCGGCGCGTGCCGACGGCCAGGACGACAGCGGTCGCCGCGAGCGCGATGCCGCGCTGGACGAGACCCTCGCGGATCGTGGGCGTGGCGAACGCCGGCAAGAAGTAGAGAGCGAGTGCGGCGCTGACGAGGACGCCACCCACCGCGAGAACGTGGCGCATACCCATCGCAGCCGCCATGACGACGATCGGCAGAGTGAGCGACGCGAGCGGCAGGGTCGCCGGGTTGCCGGTCCCGAGGCTCATCCACAGGACGACGACGAGCGCGAACAGCAGCCGGGCGGTGTCAAGCGAAGGTGACCTGCGGGCGCGGGTGCTGAGCGTGAGCGTGCATTGGACGCCGAGATAGACGAGCGACGGGATGACGACCGCGACCGCGTTGCCGCGGGAGGCGAGCTCGATCACGAGCGCTGCGAGAACGACGGCGATCGCGAGCAGGACGTGCGGGTCCCCCGCGAGCCGCCTCAGGGCGCGTCGTGACGGCGAACGCAGCCGCTTCGAACGGATCACCCGATGACTGTGACTCCGGAAAGGATCACCGTCGATAGGACCATGGTGTCGACTGGATGCACCGACGGTTTCACCCTGCGATGATCGATGTACGACCTTCCGCGGCCGTCACATCCCCCTGGATGACGACTCCGAGCCCCCGCTCAGCGCCAGTTGATCGTCCCGGCTGCCGGGTCGGCCGTCTCGAGGATGTCGCGTAGCTCGTACCCCTCGTTCGGTTCGATGGCCAGGACCAGCGTGTCGTCACCGGCCAGATCGACGACGACGATCCGCGTCGTCCGATCCGGCTCGAGGTTGAACGTGCTGCCCTCTGTCGAGAACAACGGGACACGCTTCGATCCGGTCGGCTGGAAGTCGCTGGAGTACGCCCGGCGGCGGTCGATGCGGATGCCCTTGGGCTTCGTCGCACCGACCCCGTCGGTCGCGATGAACGACTCCATGAGATCGCGCGCCCGCGAACTCGGTTCGTCCGGCTTCCCGCGCGGGAACACCTGGCGCAGCCCGCCGGCGAATGTCACGGTCCCCTCCGGACGCGTGAGGATGACGATGTCCTCGCGGTGCGCCACGTTCGACCAACCGTCGCCGAGCTCGATGTCGAACGGCGGCCGGAACCGCGACGGGGAATACCGACCGGCGCCGAGGCCACACGGGATGTCGAAGAAGACCTCGCAGAGGTCCGCGGTGTCGCCCTCGGCAACGGGCGTCGGGCTCGGCGTCGCGGACGGCGTCGGGCTGGGCGTCGGCGAGGGCGTCGGACTCGGGGTCGGAGACGGGCTGGGCTTGGGTGTACGCGTCGGCGTCTCGACGGCCGCCTCGCTTGCCGGCGACCCGGAGTCCAGCGCCGTTCCGCTACCCGGGAGCGCCGCGACCGCGATCGCCCCGACGACGACCCCGACCAGCGCGAGCAGGGCGATCAGGACGCCGTTCGGCGACGTCCCGGCCACTCGCCTGGTCGAACGCGGGGCCGCAGTGGTCCGCGGGCGGGCGCGGGCCGGGCGTTCCGTGCGAGCCGGGCGGGGAGATGCCTCGTCGGCAGCCGGAGTCTCGACCGGCGTCGTGATGATCGTCGTCGGGCTGGCGTCGTCGGCTGCCTGGATCGCGGCCTCGAGCGCCGCTGCCATCGCATTGCCGTTCGCGTACCGGTCAGCGGCCTCCGGCGCCAGCGCGCGGCGGACGATGGCGTCGAGATCGGCTGGGACTTCCGGTCGGAGCGAGCGCGGGGACGGCGCGACAGCCCCGATCCGCGCCAGTGCGATCGCGTCGGTCGTGTCGCCGCTGAACGCACGCGTCCCGGTCAACGCCTCGAACAGGACGAGCCCGAGGCCGTACACGTCCGACGCCGGTGTCGTGGTCGCGCCTTTGGCCTGTTCCGGGCTGAAGTAGTGGACCGAACCGAGCGTGGTCCCCGGCCGTGCGGCCTCTGCGTCGGCCGCGAGCCGTGCGATACCGAAGTCGGTGACCATCGCCCGGCCGTCCGACGCTAGCAGGATGTTCCCGGGTTTCACATCGCGGTGGACGATGCCGCGGACATGCGCGACGCCCAGCGCACGCGCCACATCCAGCCCGATACGTGCCGCGTAGGCGGGCGCGAGGCGACCACCGCGCTTGAGCCGCGCAGCCAGATCCTCGCCGTCGACCAGGTCCATGACGAGGTACGGCTGGCCGTCGTCGGTGCCCGTGTCGAGGCAGGCGACGATGTTCGGATGGCGGAGGACGGTCGCCGCGAGTGCCTCGCGGCGGAATCGATCGGCGAGGTCGGCATCGGCCGCGGCCTCGGGTCGGAGCAGCTTGACGGCGACCGGACGCTCCAGTCGGAGGTCCATCGCCTCGTGGATCGTCGCCATCCCGCCCCGACCGATGACCCGGCCCAGCTGGTAGCGGTCGCCGATGATCCGCGCCTTGCGGGGATTCGCCACGGCGGGACTCTAGCCGAGACCGCTTGAGTCGGCTTCCGGCCCGTATGCTCGCCGTTTCATGGGGCCCGTCGCCTGATCGCGCTCGTCGCAGGCCTGCTCGCCGCCGCGTGCTTCACCGCCGCGTTGCTCGCATCGACCCGTTCGTCGAGGATGATCGGTGCCGGGCCGACGCTCGCGGGGGTCATGTCGGTCGGGCTCGTCCTGGCGCTTCCGATCGCGGCCCTGACGGTCGGCGACACCCGTCCGACCGCGGAGCAGATCCCCTACCTCGTGATCGCCGGCGTGGGCAACGTGGTCGGCCTGGGCGCCGAGTACATCGCACTGCGGACCGGCAAGGTCGGGGTGGTGGGTGCGCTGGCGGCTTCTGAAGGCGCGATCGCCGCCATCCTGGCCATGCTCGCCGGGGAGACCCTGGCCGGCATCGAGACGGTCGGTGTCGCGGTCGTCGGCCTCGGCGTCATCCTCGCCTCGCTCGGACGGGACCCGGACACGGCGGATCCGCGAGCCTCGACCCGAGCGGTGCTCTTCGGCGGGATCGCCGGTCTCGCGTTCGGCGCCTCGCTCTATGCGACCGGCCGCATCGGTGCCGATATCGCAGCCGGCTGGGCGATCCTCCCGCCACGGATCGTCGGCGTCATCCTGATCACGATCCCGCTCGCCGCCACGGGCCGGTTCCGGGTCACGCGACCCGCGTTGCCGTTCATCGCCATCGCCGCTGCGGGCGAGGTCGGTGGCTTCCTCGCCGTCGGGTGGGGGGCGAGCGAGAGCATCGCCGTCACGTCCGCGCTCGCGGCACAGTTCGCGACGGCCGCGGCGATCATCGCGTGGCTCATCCTCGGGGAACGCCTCGGCCGCGTGCAATGGGTCGGCATCGCCGCTGTAGCGGTCGGGGTCGTCTTCTTAGCGCTCGGGGCCACCTAGCGCCATAGACTGCGGGCATGGAAGTTCGCACGACAACCACCGATACCCGCGACGCCGTCCTTCGAGTGCTCCGGCGGACCCGACAGATCCGGAGCTTCACGGACGAGCCCGTCTCGGAGGACGACGTGCAGGCGATCCTCGAGGTGTGCCGATGGACGGGCAGCTCGATGAACACCCAGCCGTGGCAGTTCGTCGTGATCCGCGATCCCGATGTTCGCCGCCGGATCGGCGAGATCTCGGTCCACGCGCGGTACGTCGGGAAAGCACCGCTCGCGATCGCCATCGCGATGCCCGGTGAGGACCGTGAGTCCGACGCCTACGACGAAGCGCGCGTCGCCGAACGGATCCTTATCGCAGCGACCGCCATGGACCTCGGCGCCGGGATCGGTTGGATCGAGGAGAAGGACTACGCCGCGGTCGACGAGCTGCTCGGTCTCACCCTGCCGACCTTCGTGCGGACGGTGGTCTCGATCGGGCATCCGAGCGAGGAAGCGCGCAAGCCGAGGACCGGGCCGCGCACGGGACGACGACCGCTCGAGGAGTTCGTGCGCGAGCGTTGACGGTCGCGGGCGCGCTTGACGGCCTGTTGCAACGGCCTCATCGGAAGCCGCGACGGGCGCCTCGACGCCCCGGGGGCCATCATCGTCGAGTGACGCCACGGCCTCGCCCTTCTCTCGTGTGGCGGCTGGCCGTGCTCCCCCTCCCGGCGGTCATCGCCGCGGCCTGCGGATATGTTCCAGGGCTGCCGCCCGCGGTCGACATGCCGCCGGGCGTCATGCATCGGATGTCCGTCGAGCAGGTCCAGGGGGTCGTCGAGGCATCGGTCATCAAGGACGCCGAGGCGCTCGGTCGCGTGCTTCGACCGTTCCACGTGTCGAGCGTCAGACTCGTGTCGCCGTTCGAACCGGTACGCACGGCCGGGCCCGATGGGCAGGCGTCCAGCATGACCTTCAGCACCGACACGACGACATGGGTCGTGCACGCCGAGGGGACGTTCCGAGACTGCGCATCGACCTGCTCGACCTACGAGGCGGCAGTGCTCGTGGTCGATGACGCCCGCGGGCTGATCGTCGGACGCGAGCCGATCGGCCCGATGACGCTGGATCCGAGCGCTCCACGGACCGAGGCAGCAGCCGACTCGTAGCGTCCCGCACGGAACAAAAGGGGATTGGAGCGGGAGACGGGACTCGAACCCGCGACATGCGGCTTGGAAGGCCGCCGCTCCACCAACTGAGCTACTCCCGCACCGTCACCGCCGAGCGCCGCTGGAATGTCCGTAGGCGATGGCAGTTCGCACAGACGATATCGCACTTCGCGACCTCGTCTAGTAGGCGCTGGGTACCGGCGCGACCGATCATCTGCGTCACCGCTGACCGCTTCGTCGTCGGATCGCGATGGTCGAAGTCCATCGCACGGGGTGGGAATCGGCCGCCGCAGTCGGCGCAGGCGACATCTCGTCGTGCGTCGAGTAGGGCTGCCTGTTCACGCCAGTACCTCCGCTTCCGGTCGAGATACCGCGACGTTCCATTGTGCTGAGCGGGTCGCGCCCGGTGACGTTGCCAGGTTCGGATCCGATGACAGTTCGCGCAGACGACGTCGCACTTGGCGACCTCATCGAGGATCACCGCCGTCGGCTTGAGCATCGCGCCACCGGAGGTCAGCCTGAACCGCTTGGTGCTCTCGTCACGATGATCGAAGTCCATCTGGTGCGACTCGAATTTGCCTCCGCAGTCCATGCAAGCGCGCTCGCGCAGTTCCCGGAGGAGCTCCACGGTCCCTCGCTGTCGGACCCTGACGCGTGTGATCTCCATATCGCGGTTCCGCGCGTAGTAGTCAACGTTCGCCGCTCGCTGGCTCCGCCGTCGCACGCGGCAACTATAGAACGCATGGTCTAAAGAGCCG
>JBKPMM010000130.1:0-8018 GCA_046732155.1 Chloroflexota bacterium
CTGGCCTACCTCGTGGAGCGGGCAGGGCAGTTGGTGACCCACGACCAGACGCTCAAGGGCGTATGGGGTGCTGGCTACGACCGCGATGTGCACCTACTGCGGATGACCGTGCGGAACCTTCGGCTGAAGCTCGAGGCGGTCGCGCCCGGGGAGACGTTCATCGTCACCGAGTACGGGCTCGGCTACCGGCTCGTCGGTCCGCGTCCAGAGCACTGACCTACTGGCGTGATCGTCCGACGCGTCGATCGCTATCGCTTCCACGCCTTGATGGCGCTCGGGTCGATCGCGCGAACGGCGTTGTCGGCGGCGGAGATCTCGAGCCCGGCACGTTCGAAGAGGCGCCGGGCGATCGAGATACGCGCCTCGCGCGGCAACGGATCGACCGGGTCGCGTTCGGCGAGCGTCACGACGGCGAACGACCCCGAGGCGGCGTGCGCCTCGAGCAGCGCGGTGGCAACGCCCTGCCGTCGGTAGTCCGGGGCGACGCCGAGCGCCAGTAGCTCGCGGGTGGCGCTGCCGGGCTCGGAGGCCCGCGAGATGGCGAGCCCGACGACGGTCGACCCGACGACTGCTGCCGAGACCGAAGCGGGCACGGGCGCGCGCAAAGCCGCGCCGACCAGCGCGTGACCGGCCGCCGGTTCTGCCGGCGCGATGACCCGAGGCGGCAGCGTCAGCCGCGACCACGCATCGGCATGGACCATCGGGACGATCGTCGGCGTCCCGCTGGCCTCCCCCGCCATCGGCTGCTGCGTATCAGGGGCAAGCGGCGACCACCAACCTTCCTCGATCGCGACCTGGAGCAGTCGCGGCACGACGATCGACCTATGGATCGCGGCGAGCGCCAAGGCCCGCTGCTCGGATGCCTCTTGCGTGGGGTCGTACGGAAGACCGGCGTTGGGCTCGTCATCGAACCGTTCGGGGAGCGGCGCCTGCCCGTACCGTGCCGCCTCAACGCCCCACCGCTCGCGCCACGCCTCTGGCGTCGAGACAGGAGCCTCGCGATGCGCGCCCGCCAACCAGGTCAGCGCCCACGTCCGCGGCACGACCCGATACGCGTCGTACCCGCCGCCACCCGTCGCCAACCAGCGTCCGCGACCGTACCGATGCACAACGGCATCGACGAGCCGCGCCGCCCTCCCATGGGCGGTCGTCGTCACGTGGAGGTGTGCGAGCGGGTCCCACGCGTGCGAGTCGGCACCGTGCTGCGACACGATCAGATCGGGGCCGAAGGCCGCGGCGAGCACAGGCAGGAACGACTCGAGGATCGAGTACCAGGCGGTTTCGCCCGTGTATGGGGAAAGCGGCACGTTCACTGACGTCCCCGCCGCCACGCCCTCGCCGACCTCGTCGGCATCGCCGGTCCCCGGGAACAGGTATCGACCGCTCTCATGGATCGAGAACGTGAGGACGCCCGGGTCGTCCCAGAACAGCGCCTGGACCCCGTCGCCGTGATGCACATCGAGGTCGATGTACATCACCCGCAGGCCATCGCGGCGGGCGCGCGCGATCGCCAGCGCCGGATCGTTATAGATGCAGAAGCCCGAGGCGTGGTCGCGCATCGCGTGGTGGAGGCCGCCGCCGGGGTGGAAGGCGTGCTCGACCCGCCCATCGAGGATCGCGTCCATCGCACGCATCGAGCCACCGGCGACCGCTGCCGATGCCTCGTGCATATCGGCGAACGGCGGATTGTCGCCCCAGCCGATGCCGGCCTCCATCGGTCCGAACGGGTCGACCGAGAAGCGCCGCACGACCTCGATGTACTCCTGGACGTGGCAGAGCCGGAGCTCGGCGTCAGGCGCAGGCTCTGGGGAAAGGCCGGGGTCCGCACCCACTGCTCGAAGCAACTCGATGCCCGGCCCGAACCGGCGCGGCGTCAGGACGTGGTCGGGTCCGAAGTCGTAGTCGGTCGAGCGGGGGCCGAAGACCAGCAGCATCCCGGCACGATACCCACTTGCGCGCGCGCTACCATCGCGCGATGGATCTATGGATCGTGCTCGTCATCATCCTGGTCGCCGTGATCGTCTGGCGAGGCCCGAAGACGTTGCCGCAACTCGGCCGAGCGTTCGGACGCGGGGTCAAGGAAGCGCGCGAGGAAGCAGCCAAGGCGCAGACCGAGATCCAGGCGCGGACAACGACCGACCCCGAGGATCGCGCGGCCGCCGCGCCATCACCAGCGGCCGTCGTACCACCGTCGCCACCACCCCAGCCGGAACCCGAGGCGACGCCGGCCGCCGCGCCGCCCACCGATCGCACCCCACCGAGCGCGGTCTGACGACCGGGTGACGCCCGACGAGCTCACCGCCCTCACTCGACGACCGGGGCCCGGGACTCACCGAACGACCGTCGACATCGCCGGTGTCCGAACCACCACGCTCGCCGATCTGCCGCCCGAGCGCGACAAGCTCCTGTTCGTCGGGCTCAACCCATCGCCGGTGAGTGTCGAGGCGGGCCACTACCTCCAGGGCCGCCTCGGGATGCGCTTCTGGCAGCGCCTGATGCATACGGGCATCATCCCGGCCGGCACCGCGCTCGAGGCCGCCGACGACGCCTTGATCGCCGAGGGCCACGGCATCACGGATCTCATCAAGCGACCGAGTCCGCGCGACGAGGCACTCGACGAAGAGCTGCGCGAAGGGGTCGGGCCGCTATGGCAGAAGATCGCTCTGTGGCGGCCGGGTGCCGTCGTGTTCATCTACAAGCGGGCCGCCCAGATCGCCGCCGGTCGCCCGCTCGACGAGCACTGGGGTCACGTCGCGGGGATGGCGCTCGCCGGGCGGCCGTGCTTCCTGATGCCCGGACCCTACGCGACGACCGAGCAGGTCGACGAGGGCCTCAATCTCCTGCGGAACCTGGTGAAGTCGCTTCCTGTCGATCGCCCGTAGCTTCCGCGGCCGTTGCGGGCAGCCCGAGCGCGAACGCGACGATGAGCAGCGCCCACGCCGTCCACGAGATGTAGGCGAGCAGCGACAGGATCGGCCGTGAGTCGGGCCCGAACGGGACGAGGCTGAGGGCCGGGAAGATCAGGCGAAACCCGAAGAGGATCGACGTCCCGAGAGCGGCGATGCCCCATGCGCGACGCGGCCCCTCCCGAGCGATCCACCCGCTGATCGTGACGACCGCGAGATAGGCCCAGGCGAACGTGACGATGGCGCTCAGCGCCACGCCGATGACCACCTGGACGATCAGCGTCGGCGTCGAGTCCGGTGGGAGCGCGGTCAATGCCGTGAGACTGACGATCGAGCCGACGACCGATAGCGCAGCCAGCCAGATCGTGAGCGGGCGTTCGGCCTTCGTCGCTTCGCGGAGTCGCGCAGCGGCAAGCCCGGCGCCGACGTACAGGAGTCCGAAGATCGTCAGCAACAACGTGAACACGCGAAAGGCGAACTCGGCCGGGGTCTCGGCCAGGAGCGTCGGGTCGTCTGCCGGCGTGAGCCCGCGCAGGAAATCGCGGATCGGCTCCTGGAACGCACTCAGCAGCTCACCGACGGACAGCAGGATCACGCCGAACACGAGGACCCGCAGGCTCTGGCGAGCGTCGGGATGTCGATAAAAGAGGGCAACGCCGATGAGTGGCGCGGTCATCGCTGGGATCCACGACAGGACGTATTCGGCCGCCGACCTCGCGTCCCCGGCGACGACGGACGGCCCCCATCCATCGGCGAGGCGCCAGACCTGCAGCACCACGATCGCGCCGAAGAAGAGGACCCACGGCGACAGGCGCATCAGCGCGTCGGGCAGATGCGGGCCGCGGGCGTCTGGGAACGGTTCGACCGTCGAGGGCTCGGTCACGAGTCGGAGTCTAGGGCGGGATGTCCACCGAGCCACCGAGCGTCGGGTGCCACGGATCGCAGCCGCTCGACCGAATCGTGCCACCGCTCCTCATCGATCGGTCCGAAGATCGAGCGCGCTCCGCGGACGCCGTCGAGATCGCCCGTGACGGCGAACCGCCCGTCCCCGACGACGAACGCCGACATCCCCGACTCAAGGCCCGGCGTCCAGATCAAACGGAGCGGAACGTCGCCCTCCGAGAGGGTCGAACCATCGTCGAGCTGCGCGATGACGTACGGCAGATGGTTGCTCGCGTACGGCCCGCCGAAGACCTCGATGCCGAGCTGCTCGCGGATGGACTCCGCCCCGCCCGAATGGTCTGGCTCGGCGCACGTCAGGGCCACCGCCTCGATCGTGCCGCCCCGACGTCTCGCCTCCTCCACCGCGCGATCGAGGCCGTCCCCGGTCGGGTCACCCGGGTCGACGAGGACGAACCGCTTCCGGCCGACGAGGTAGCTGTCGATCGGCTGACCGGCGACCCCGCCGCCTGCGGGCATCCGGATGCGGACGATGTCGGCCGCCACATCCTCGACGTCGACCTCGCCGAGCGGGCCAGGCATCAGCGACTCGCGGATGTCATCGATCGACTCGGCGTACATCAGCTGGCTCAGCGTGCTCGACGTCGGAACCCACATCTCGAGCTTGCCCTCGGCCATCGCATCGAGCGCCGCCTTCGGTCGATGCCAGGCATGTGCAGCGACCTCCTCGCCGACCAACGAGACGTCGACCCCGTCGGGAGCCGCCGCCGCGAAGAAGCGCGTATCGAAGCGGCGCGGGAGCGTCGGGGGTGTGACCCAGCGCGATAGCGGAACGAGCAGATCGGTCCGGAGCCGGAGGTCGAGCTCCTCGACGATCGATGGCCACTCGGACGCCGAGCGCAGCAATCGCTCCCTCGCCTCGGCGAGCTTGCCAACGCGCGACCCGGCCGCGAGCAGGATCCCGACCTCCTCGAACGCCTCCCGGATGGCTGCGATATACGCCCCGAGCGCGTCGACCGCCGGCAGGTCGCCGCCCAGCGCCGTCGACGCCTCCTCGGGCGAGACCACGCTGCGCGCTTGGACGCTCGCGTCGAGGTCGGCGCCGTCCACGCGCCCACCAGGGAACACGTGCACGTCGGGCGCGAACGCCATCGAAGCCGGTCGGTGCGTGAGCAGCGCCTCAAGGCCCTCCCGTCCGGGTCGCAGAAGGACGACCGTCGCGGCGGCTCTGGGCTCCGACACGCTACGCGGGACGGGTGAGGAGCTGATCCGCCAGGGCGGCCGGCGTCGTCACGGGCAACTGGCAGACGAAGTCGCGGCAGACGTAGGCGGTCGGCTTGCCGTCGACCTGCCGGCGATCGCGGAGCAGCGGGATCGACGAGCCCGCTGGTGCGTCCGGCGGGGCCGCCGCGAGCACTTGGAACGGTCGCCACTCCGCCCAGACCGGTGCGAGGATCTCTTCGGTTTCGGGTTCCGATCGATCGCCGATCACGGCGACCTCGACCGTGTCGCCCG
Organism: Chloroflexota bacterium; assembly: GCA_046732155.1. Taxonomy (GTDB): domain Bacteria; phylum Chloroflexota; class Limnocylindria; order Limnocylindrales; family CSP1-4; genus SPCO01. The sequence continues at coordinate 5,322 of JBKPMM010000130.1, forward strand.
CCGCGAACGCGGCAGCGACCAGCCACTGCCCGAACGCGGTCGGGTAGCGCGCCATCAGTGGCACGACCGTGCCGATCGCCCGTTCGGCGGCGGTCCGATACCGCCCCTCCCCCGTGAATGCCGCCAGCCGCAGCAAGACCGTCGTCGCCATCGCCGCGCCCGAAGGCGTCGCGTTGTCCTGCGGATCCTTCGGCCGCGTGATGAGCTGCTCGTGGTCGCTGGCGGTGTCGAAGAAGCCGCCGTCGGGATCGGCGAACCGATCGAGGATCGAGTCGGCGAGCCGACGCGCGAGCGTGAACCACCGTTCGTCGAAGGTGGTCTCGTACAGCGCGAGCAGTCCCTCGGCGAGGTCGGCGTAGTCCTCGAGCACACCCGCCCCGACGGCGCGGCCGTCCTTCCATGACCGCTTCAGCGAGCCGTCGTCGCCCATCAGGCCACCCACGATCGCTTCCGCGGCACCGATCGCCGCGGCCGTGTACCGCTCCTCGCGGAGGATCCGGCCCGCCTCAGCAAAGGTCGCGATGGCGAGCCCGTTCCAGGCCGCGAGGGCCTTGTCGTCGCGGGCCGGCTGGGGGCGTCGGGAGCGCGCTTCCAGCAACCGTGCCCGCGACGACGCGAGGGACGCCTCCAGTGCCTCATCGTCACGGATCAGCGGCTCGGTCGGCGTCGGCCACACGCGCGACAGGATCGTCACGCCCTCCCAGTTGCCGTCGTCGGTGACGCCATAGGCGGTCGCGAACCGCGAGTAGGCCTCGTCGTCTCCGAGGACATCGCGGATCTCCGAGGCGCGCCACGTGAACGTGGAGCCCTCCTCGCCGTCGGTGTCGGCGTCCTGGCTCGACGCGAACGCGCCGTCGTCGCGGCGCAGCTCGCGAAGCATGTAGTCGAGAACGCCGACCGCGACGGACCGGTATCGAACGGAATCGGGGTCTTTGAACGCCGTAGAGGCATGGAGGTATATGCGCGCGAGCTGCGCGTTGTCGTACAGCATCTGCTCGAAGTGCGGCACGAGCCAGCGCGAGTCGGTGGCGTAGCGATGGAAGCCGCCTCCGAGCTGGTCACGGATCCCCCCGTCGGCCATCTTGTCGAGCGTGAAGCGGACCATCGCGCCGGGCGCGGCGTCGCCGGCGACGATGCGCCGAAGCAGGTACTCGAGCGTCATCGGCTGCGGGAATTTGGGAGCGCCGCCCCACGACCCGTTGCGGGCATCGAACCGTTCGTCGAGCGCTGCACCGACGACTCGGAAGAAGCCAGCATCGATCACCGCCTCGCCGCCCGGGATCGCCGTCCTCGCGTTCTCCACCAACGCCGACGTCAATCGCTGACCCGCTGCGGTCACCTCGTCCCGCTGCGTCCGCCACGCCTCCGACACGCCCTCGAGCACCTGTCGGAAGGACGGCATCCCGTGTCGTGGCTCATCGGGGAAATACGTCCCCCCGTAAAACGGCCGGCCCTCAGGCGTCAGGAAGACGGACATCGGCCAACCGCCGGTGCCGGTCATCGCCTGGACGGCGCTCATGTAGATCGCGTCGAGATCCGGCCGCTCCTCACGGTCGACCTTGATCGAGATGAAGCGGTCGTTCAGGAGCCGGGCGGTCGCCTCATCCTCGAACGATTCGCGCTCCATGACATGGCACCAGTGACAGGCGGCATAGCCGATCGACAGGAAGATCGGCCGATCGAGGAGCTTCGCGCGAGCCAACGCGTCGGGGCCCCAGGGCATCCAATCGACGGGATTGTTCGCATGTTGGAGCAGGTAGGGACTGGTCTCTCCGGCAAGCCGGTTGGGCATGGCTCGATGGTACCCGGGAGGCGCCGAGGGCCCGAGCGGTGCCCGGCGGCACCGAAACCGACAGATGAGTGGCAGTTATCGCATGGATAACGGCAGGTTGAGGGCGCTCGGGTATGGTCCGAAACACGCGCGAGGACTAGGCTTCTCGCCCTGGCGTACCGCGCGTGCGGCCGCCGGTCGTGGGGGGTTGCCTGTCGTGGAGTGCAGGCCGTCGTGAGACGGGTGATCGTCGGTCTCCTGGTCGCCATGCTCGGCGTCTGGGTGATCGCGCCTGTCAGCGCCCTCGCGGCATCGCCGGCCACGGCCGTTCCCAAGGTCGTCCTCATCGTCGGGCCCGCGGGTGCCGCCACGGATCGGTATCGGTCCGAGGCGCGCGCGGCAGCATCGATCGCTCGCCGCTACACGTCGGACGTCACCGAGGTCTACTCGCCCAACGCGACGTGGCCGGCAGTCAAGGAAGCGCTGCAGGGAGCTAGCGTCGTCGTGTACATGGGGCATGGCAACGGCTGGCCAAGCCCGTACCGAAATGCGCTCTATCCACCGAGCCAGAACGGCTTCGGCCTCAACCCGACCGCGGGCGGCGGCGACACCGCGCATCAGTACTTCGGCGAGGGACCGATCACCCAAAGCATCCGCCTCGCGCCGAATGCCGTCGTGCTGCTGAACCACCTGTGCTACGCGTCGGGCAACAGCGAGCCCGGCTTGGCCGAAGGCACGCTGTCGACGGCGAGGCAGCGGGTCGACAACTTCGCGGCAGGGTTCGTGAAAGCCGGCGCGTCAGCCGTCGTGGCGGAGGCCTACGACGACCCGAACCACATGCTCAGGGCGGTCCTCGGAGGCCGCGGCGGCATCGAGTCGGCGTGGCGGCACGCTCCGTCAGGGAACGGCAATACCTTCGGGTTCGA
>JBKPMM010000131.1:0-9762 GCA_046732155.1 Chloroflexota bacterium
TCGCGCACGCCGCTTTGCTCGAGCGTTTGCACGCGCGGTGTCATCCCTCGATCGTCTGGCGGACCGAGGTGCCATTCCCGCTGCATGGAGACCTGCGCGCCTGGGACGCGACGGCAGTGTGTCCGGGGTTTCGTGCTGGGATCGAGGCTGAGACGCGCTTCCGCGATGTTCAGGCACTCGATAGGCGGCTCGCTCTGAAAGAGCGAGACGGCGGTATGGACCGTCTCATCCTCCTTGGGCTCGACTCCCGAGCAAACCGAAGCGCGCTTCGTGATTCGGGCTCCCAGCTCCGGCTGCGATTCCCGGTTTCAGGTGAGAGGGCGCTCGAGTTGCTTGCGGTCGGAGTCGATCCCGGCGGGAACGCCATGATCCTCCTCTGACATCTGGACCGGCTTGCGCTAGACGCAAGCAAACGTGAGCTCGGCAACGTCGCGAGCGCCTCGGATGCCTATGGCCGCGCATGGAATGCAAGTCCGCTGCGCGCACTTGTCGGACTCCCCGACGACGCGACATCGAGTGACGGCATCACGACGATCCCAAGGCAGAAACAGCAAAGTGCTTGCGTCGAGCGCAAGCACTTGCAGGACTCACGTCCTTGGATGCGCGGTTCCTTGCCGGTGTGTCGCCTACAGATGCCTCGCGCGTTCCTGGACGCTGGCGGCCCCTGTGGACGCCGCGCTTGGCGGCGGCGGCCCCTGCTGGACGGCCGCGCGCGGTTCCTGGGCGGCGGCGACCGGCGGGCGCGCGCTGGGCGGCGTCTGGCCCTGCTGGACGGCCGAGTGGCGTCGCTTACGGGTGCTGCGCGCGACCGCTACTCCAAGTAATCCTTCAGCTTCCGAGACCGCGACGGGTGGCGCAGCTTGCGCAGCGCCTTGGCCTCGATCTGGCGGATGCGTTCGCGCGTGACGTTGAACTCCTTGCCGACCTCCTCGAGGGTGCGAGCGCGCCCGTCCTCGAGGCCGAATCGGAGCTGGAGCACGCGCCGCTCGCGGCCGGTCAGCGAATCGAGCACCGCCTCCACCTGCTCCTTGAGCAGCTGGTGCGACGCGGCTTCCGCCGGCGCCAGGGCGCCGCGGTCCTCGATGAAGTCGCCCAGGTGCGAGTCCTCCTCCTCGCCGATCGGCGTCTCCAGCGAGACGGGCTCTTGCGAGACCTTGATGATCTCGCGGACCTTCTCGGGAGTGACCTGGACCTCCTGGCCCTTCGACATCGCCTCGGCGATCTCCTCGACCGTCGGCTCGCGGCCCAGCTCCTGCAACAGGCCTCGGGACACGCGGATCAGCCGGTTGATCGTCTCGACCATGTGGACCGGGATGCGGATCGTGCGCGCCTGGTCCGCGATGGCTCGGGTGATGGCCTGCCGGATCCACCACGTGGCGTACGTCGAGAACTTGAAGCCCTTCTCGTAGTCGAACTTCTCGACCGCTCGGATCAGGCCGATGTTGCCTTCCTGGATGAGATCGAGGAACGACATCCCGCGGCCGATGTACTTCTTGGCGATCGACACGACCAGGCGCAGGTTGGCCGACGTCAGCTGCTCGCGTGCGTCACGGCCGATCTCGACGATGACGCCCTTGCGGTCGCGCAGCTTGGTCTCGAGCGGCACCTCGGGGTCGTAGCCCATCTTCTTGAGGAGCTCGGCGTCGTTGCCAGCCAGGATGTAGCGCTCGAGCGCGGGCCAAGCGACCGCCTCTCGCGTCCAGTCCCAGATCGCGCGGAGGCCGACGTTGTCGCGCGAGTCGAGATCGCCGTTGTGCACGGCGAAGAAGGCCCAGTCGAGCAACGGGAGGAAGGTGTCGGTCTTCGGCTGCGCGTTGTACGTCGCAACGAGCTTCTTGCCTTCCTTGAGTAGCTCCTTCGTGCCTTCGGACTGCGCATCCTTCGCTGCGCGCACGAGGTGGAAGTCAGGCGTCGGGACCGTGAGGCTCCGAGCGGTCCGCGCGAGGATCGCGGCACGCACCATCGCATGGGCCTCGTCGCCGTACGGCAGGCGATGCTGGGGCTTCGCGGTTCGGGTCTTGCGCTCTGTGTCGTGGAGCGTCCACTCGTGGAGCGAGGCGATGGCCTTCCACGGCTCCTCGACCATCTGCTCGCCGAGCTCGATGGCCTTGGCCAGGACGACCTCCTCCTCGGCGGTCAGCAGCGCGACCTTGCCGATCTCCTTGAGGTACATCCGGACCGGGTCATCGATGCCGATCATGTCGGCGCTGATGGCCTCGAGGTCTTCGGCCGTCGGCTCCTCGACCTCCTTCGGGTCGAGCTTGGTCGGACCCTCGGCCGGCAGGCGGGCCGCGGACGCTTCCGCGCCGTCCTCGGCGACGACTTCGACGCTCACCTCGGCGTCGGGCTCATCTTCGGCCGCGCCGACAGGGCCGAGATCGAGGTCGTCGTCATCGTCGTCGTCCTCGTCCTCGGGGTCGGCGACGGCGACCGCCGCCCTTCGCGGCCGGAGTCCTGCGAGCTTGGCTTCCTCGATGTCGGCCTTGGCGCGCCGGGGCCGCGAGAGGACGGCTTCGACGAGTTGCTTGTCGAGCGGATCTGCTGGCATCCGAGCCTCCTTGCTGGTCAGATCTGCGCGGCCGCGACGGGCCGTGCGAGTAGGCGGGTCTGTTCGCGCCGTCGGTCGATCGAGCGACGGCTCTCATTTATCTGGCGTTGCTCGCGCTGCAAACGATCGATGGTCGATGTGTCGCCGGTGCGCTCTGCTTCGGCGAGGGCGGTCTCGAGGTATTCACTCCGCTCACGGATGCCGTCGTCTTCGATGTCGAGGAGCAGCCCCGCGACCTCGCGCGCCTCGGGCGGTGGCTTCTGGATCGCCATCACGGCCTGGGCGAGGGAGCGAACCTCGTCGTCCGCGAGACCGGCCACGAAGACGCTGAGATCGAACCCAGGGTGGATGCCCTGGTCGTTCGGGGCACGGGCGATGACGATCGCGCGGAACAGCTCGCGAGCGAGTGTGCTGGGCAGCTGATCCGGGCCAAGCTCGTCCGTTACGCGCAGCTGCTGGTCCGGGAGCAACAGCAGGAGGCGAAGCAGCTCTGCCTCGACCGGGGTCACCGCCTTCAGGATGTCGGCGACCGGGAGCGCGTCGGGCGAGGCAAGCACCGCGTCTGCCGTGATGCGCGTCGAACCGTCGCGCTGACCAGGACCCACGGCTGCGAGCCGCCTCTCGAGGCTTTGTCGAAGCACCCGCTCGTCAACGCCCGACACGCGATGCATCTGCTGGAGCGCCTCGTCCCGGCGAAGCGGGTCGGCGATGTCGCGGATCGACGGGATAACGGCGTCGACGAAGGCGATCCGCCCCGTCGCCGTCTTAAGGTCGTGCCGCGAGGCGTGGTGGTCGATGAGGTACTCGACGAGCGGCTTCGCGCGGCCGACCGCCGACTCCCACGCAGAGGGGTCATCGCGGATGACCTCGTCGGGATCCTTGCCATCGGGCAGGCGCGCGACGCGGACGCCCTCGAGCTTGACGCCCGAATCGTCACCCTGGAGCTGGGTGATGAGGCCGGCCAGCGCGGTGACCCCGACCGTGCCGGCCTTCTCCCCAGCCGGGTCGACGTCATAGGCGAGCGCGATGCGGTTCGCGTACCGCGTCAGCAGTCCGATCTGGTTCGGCGTCAAGGCGGTGCCGAGGCTCGCGACGACGTTCTCGAAGCCCGCTTGGTGGGCCATCAGCGCGTCGGTGTAGCCCTCGACGATGACGGCCTGCTCGCTCTTGCGGATCGGACCCTTCGCCTTGTCGATGAGGTACAGCGTCCGGCTCTTGTCGAACAGCGGGGTCGCCGGGGAGTTGAGGTATTTGGGGCCCTCCCCTTCGAGCAGCCGTCCGCCGAGACCGACCGCGTTGCCGTTCTGATCGCGGATCGGGAACAGGACACGAGCCCGGAACTTGTCGATCACGCCTCGGCCACGCTGGCTCGGGCTGGCCAGACCGACCTCGACCAGGTCGTTCGGGTCGACACTCCGCTTGGCTTGGAGCTGCCGCGCCATGACGTCCCAGCCCGCCGGCGCCCAGCCGAGCTGATACGTCTCGATCGTCGCGTCGGTGAAGCCGCGGCCGCGCAGATACGCCAGGGCCGGCTCGCCCATCTTGGAACTCGTCAGGACCGCGTGATAGAAGGCGATCGCCGTATCGAGCACCCCGCGAAGGCGTGCTTTTCGGGCGTCCTCGCGCTTCGTGCGCTCATCGATCTCGACGCCGGCCTTGGCGGCGAGCGTTCGCAGCGCCTCGGGGAACGTCAGGCCGTCGCGGTCCATCACGAAACTGAAGATGTCGCCGCCCTTCCCACATCCGAAGCAGTGCCACGACTCGCGGGCGGGCGTGACGACGAACGAGGGTGTCTTCTCACCGTGGAAGGGGCACAGCCCCTTGTACGTCGTACCCGCCTTTTTCAAGGTGACGCTCTCGCCGACGACGTCGACGACCGACAACTTGCTCTTGACCTCGGCAGTGACGCCGACCGACAAGCTCCGCTCCTTACCGCGTCACGGACCAGGTGACGCCGCGCTGCCGATGATCGGGACCGCCTGACAGGTCCCGAACATGCCTGTGGGCCTGTCAAGTCTTGACAAGCCCGGTTCGGTGATGGTGCTCTGAAACCCGGCTCGCTGTCAAGTACTTGTCAATACCCGCCGGGAGTATCGAACAGACTGCTTCCGGAACAGAAGCGATGGTTCTGGCAGTCAGCGGCGGACGTCGATCGCGTCGATGGCGAGCGAGATGCGGCCCGCAGAACCCGTGTTCGTGATGGTCACCGCGTGCGGCCCAGCGGCGAGCGACGAGCTGTAGAGGACGACCCGGTCGCGGATCGTCGTCGCCCGCTGACCCGCGTAGAAGCCCGTGTCGACGATCGTGGAGACGCCGTCGACCGTGACGCGCATCCGGCCGTAGGCCGGTCCGACGCGGCCGATGACGTACAGCGCATCGCCGTCATCCGTGGTGAAGGAGAGCGTGGAGCCGGGCGTCCTGTTCTCCGTGAAGGTGTGGCGGTACGTCGTCGTCGCCGTGTGGCGGACCGTGCCACTCGAGAACACGAACGCGCGATCGTCACGCGGCACGAGCACCGAGATGATCTGCCACGGGCTCGAGTTGTTCACCGCGTCGACCGCCCGGACCTGTACTTCCCAGCTGCCAGGCGCAAGCGAGAACGTCGCGCTCTTGGCGGTCGTGCTCGTGGCGCTCGACGGGGTGCCGTCGGGTCGTGAACGAGTCCGGTACTGGTAACGCGTGACGCCGACGTTGTCGATGCCGGACCACGAGGCGCTGAACCGACCGTCGACCGAGCGAACGACGACGTACGAACCCTTCAGCGCCGTCATCGCCGGCGCGCTCGAATCGACGGAGACCCGCACGTACTTCCAGGCCGACCAGTTGCCGGCTGCGTCCGTGGCCCGGACCGCGATCGTCCACCAGCCACTGACGAGGGTCAGCGTCGTGCTCTTCGCGGTCGTCGTCTGGTAGGACCAGGTGCCGGTCGATCCGCGCCGCTTCCCGATCTGGTAGCCGGTCACCGCCAAGTTGTCCTTCGCGTTGTAGGCGACAGGGACATTGGCGCGGTTGTACGTGGCGACCGACAGCGCGGTCATGACCGGGACCGCGTCGTCCGGGAGGTTGCTCATGACGGTGGTGATGTTGTTGAGGTACGTCAGATGGCGATCGCTGCCTTCGATCGTTCCGAGCCAGTGCGCCGAGGCGGAACTCACGGTCGTGTAGCCGCTCCGGTCGTAGCGCTGGAGCAGGTCGACGTAGGCGTGGACACTGTCCAACCATGTCGGGAACTTCGCGTAGGTGTAGCCGTTACCGGGCGAGTACGGCGTCGCGCCGAAGTTCGCGGTCCACGCGTAGTAGAGGATGTTCCCCCAGTTCTTCGTGTACGTCGCGTAGCCGCGCGTGCCGGAGTGGCTCTCGGCGTGGAACGTCCCGAGGGCAAAAGCCACATTGACGCCACCGGCGACCATCGCTCGGTAGATCGATCGGCCCTCCGACAGGGCCGGAGACGACACCGCGCGGAGTCGGTCGACGAACGAGTCCTCGGTCAACGTCGGCCCGGCGATGATGTGGTCTCGCGCGTGCGGGTAGTTCGGTGGTGGCGGGCAAAGCGACCGATCCAGGGTCGACGCCGCGCTTGCCGTCCGGTTCTGCGCATCCGTCACGGTCGCGGTGACGCTCTGTGTCGTGATCGAGCAATCGTTGGTGATCGTGACGCTGAGGGAGCCGCCCGACACGGAACCGCTGACGACCGTCGTACCTCGGACAGCGACCGCGTACCGCCATGGGTCGACGGCGTTCGCCGGCGTGATCGTCACCCGCACGCGTGCCTTGTTCGTGGTCGAGTCGTAGCTGACGCCGCTCTGTGACATCGCGACGCTCAGCGCGCCCGGGGCAGGCGTCGGAGTCGGTGTCGCCGAGGCGGCGGGAGCAAGTGCCGGCGTGCCGGTCGCGGTCGATGCAGGCGTCGGTGGGGGCGTCAGCGTCGGGGTCGGCGTCGGCGTGTCGGTCGGTGAAGGCGTCGGCGAGGGCGCGGGAGAAGCAGTCGGGATCGGCGTCGCAGTCGGCGACGGCGTCGCGCTTGGGTCGGCGGCGAACGACGGTCCCGCGACCACCACCGACAACAGGCCGGCGAGCAGCACACCACGGACCGACGCGCGGAACGCGACGGAGTCGGCGAGACGGGGGCGCGGGTGACGGTAGGGCATCCGAGACTCGAGCTGCCTGGGGGGAGTAGACCTTCACGCGCGAGGCAGAATCCGTCAAGCGACCGATGGTCGACGTGCTTGCTGGTACGTAAGTCGGAGCCTGTCGCGGGCCGCGTGGGGCGCTTCCGCGCGCCAGGACGCTACTCGCGGGCGGCCTTCAGGGCCTCGAGCACCCTCGACAGGGCGTCATATCGGAGCTGCGCGCGATCCGCTTCGTCATCGAGGACGTCACGCGTCGTCGAGTCGCCATAGCCCGCGGACAGACGAACCTGGCGCCGACGAACTTCGCCGAGCTCGGTGGCGCGGGCCTTGAGAAGTGCCCGCTCGAGCTCGGCGAGTTCGGCGTCCGTGAGGTCGAGTCGAAGCTCGACCGTTCTTGGCGTTCGATCGGTCATCGACCGATCGTACGCATCGATCTCCGCGTCCGTCAGCCGGCGCTCGACGCCGTCGCGCGGCGGCCGTTGCGACCTTGCGGCTTCGACCCAGAGGTCGTCTCGGTGCCCGTCATCTGCTGACCGGCGTCGCTCGAGGAACTGGTGTCCATCTGGGCGCCCTGCGTCCGGCCGGCCTGCTGCGTCTGGCCGCTCTGCTGGGTCTGGCCGCCCTGCTCCATCTGGCCGCCGACGCGAAGCTGGTTCATCACGTCGCGGACACCGGAGACCCGCTCGGCGATGTCCTCCGCGAGTCGCTTACCCCAGCGGTCGTCGACGTAGCCGCTGAGTGTCACGACGCCCTGGACCACGACGACTTCGATCCCAGAGGCGTCGAGGTCACCATGCTCCATCAGGCGATCGCTGACGTCCTCGCGGATCCGCTCATCCGATCGCTGGTAGCCCTTCGGGCCACGACCGGCGAACTGCCCGGACTGACGGCCTCGGGCACCCCAGCCGGAGCCCTGACCCCAGCCGGATCGCCCGTATCGGCCACCGCGCCGCCACCCGGCACCAGTCCCCTGCCCCTGCCCGTACTGGACGTCGCGCTGATCGAACTGCGACTGCTCCTGACCGGTTTCGTCCTGATCGGAGTCCGGTGCGTCGGACGCGTCCTGACCCTGGTAGAAGACGGCGTAGTAGCCGACGCCGCGATAGCCAGGGCCGTAATACCGATACGGCTGGACGTAACCCGTCCAGTCGCCCTGCCCTTCGCGTTGCGTCGTCATCGATCGTGACTCGTCACGCTGTTGATCGTCCTGATGGCGCTCGGCTCCACGCATGCGCGCACCTCCGCGGTTCGCTGCTTACCACTTGCTCGGCCATCGTCGCGCGCGTCCCGTCAGGGTGGCCTCATCGAGCCGGAGAGTGGGGATTTCGGGCGCGTGACAGGCCGCTTGCAGCCGCTTGCGAGGGGTACCCTGCGTGCCATGGCAACGAACGCCCACGACCCCGGGCCGGACGGCGCGGCCACCGTTTTCGATGGCTCGGACGACGTCGCGGCGAACCCGTTCCCGGCCCCGAATGGCGGCACGATCCGCGTCGGGACGGCGTCGTGGACCGACCCGACGATGACCGCAGCTGGCGTCTTCTACCCGAGTGGCGCCGACAGCGCCGAAGAGCGCCTGCAGTACTACGCATCGCGCTTCCCGCTCGTCGAGGTCGACGCCACCTACTACTCGCTACCCGCGCGCCGGACGTCAGAGCTGTGGGTGCAGCGAACGCCGCCTGACTTCACCTTCGACATCAAGGCGCACGCGCTGATGACGGGTCAGCCCACGGAGACGAAGCGACTGCCGAAGGACCTTCGCGAAGCGCTTCCGGCGGAGGTCGCGGAGAAGCGTCGCATCTACGCGAAGGATCTGCCGGACGAGCTGAAGGACGATGTCTGGGCGTGGTTCGCGGACGGGCTCGAGCCGCTCGCCGAGTCGGGTCAGCTCGGCTCGATCCTCCTCCAGTACCCGCGCTGGTTCTTCACGTCCTCCGAGAACCGCAGCACGATCGAGGACGCCGTCGACCGTCTGCGCAAGGTCGGGATGACGCCCGCCGTCGAGTTCCGGAACGCAACGTGGTTCAACGAGAAGAACATCGAGCGAACGCTGAAGTTCCTGGGCGACCGCGAGATCCCGCTCGTCATGGTCGATGGGCCGCAGGGGTTCAAGTCGAGCGTCCCACCGATCGTGGCCGCGACCTCACCCGACCTCGCCGTCGTCCGCTTCCATGGGCGTCGCGCCGAGACCTGGGAGGCGCAGAACATCAAGACGGTCGAGCGCTTCCGCTACCTCTACGACGAGGGTGAGCTCGAGGAGTGGGTGCCGCGGGTCCGCGATGCCGCCGCGCAGGCCAAGCAGACCCACGTGCTGTTCAACAACTGCTACGCAAACTACGGGGCCACCAACGCCCTGATGCTGGCCGAGCTGCTCCAAGACCTCGACTAGGCTGCCGGCGAGATCTCAGCTCGAGCTCACGCCCGACAACCGGCGAACAAGGTCGACGTCGAGGTTGCCAGGCCCTGGCTGCTGTGCGGCGGCGGTGGCCGCGGCCGAAGCGAGATGAAGGGCCTCCGGAAGCGACTTTCTCGCCAGGAGGCCTGCCGCAAGCCCACCCAGGAATGCGTCGCCGCTGCCGACCCCGTACGGTCCGATCATCGCTGGCGGTGGCAGACGAAGCTCGCCGTCGGGCATCGACGCGACCGCCCCCGATCGGCCCATCGTCACGATGGCGACGTCGGCGCCACGGCGACGTATCTCGGCAGCGGCCTCGATAGCATCGCGCTCGGCCTCGACGGGCCGCCCGAGCAGCTCGGCTGATTCTGCGGCGTTCACCTTCACGAGCCACGGCCGCTGATGGAGCGCGCCGATGAGTCCGGGACCGTAGACATCGATGAGCGCCCGTACGCCCGACCGCCGAGCCGCGCGGCAGATCCGGGCGAACGCGTCGTCATCCACGCCCGGTGGGCTGCCTCCCGAGATCGTCAGGAGCTCCGCCCCGTTGCCGAGCTCCTCCCCGACCAGCCGCTCCACGGCCGCCCAGTCGGACGTCGCCAGCGGCTCACCGCGGTCATAGATCTCGGTCAGGCCCTCGGTTTCGGGGTCGCGGATCGAGATACAGGTCCGCGTCTCACCCGGTGCCCACG
>JBKPMM010000132.1:0-15364 GCA_046732155.1 Chloroflexota bacterium
GCGAGGGCCCGAGTGAACCCGACCAGCGCCGCCTTCGCTGTCACGTACTGCACGCTCTGGTTCCCGAGCCAGACCGCCTCCGAGCAGATGTTGACGATGCGGCCCCAGCCCGCTTCGGTCATCGCGGGCAGGACGGCCTTCGTGACGTGGAAGGCGCCATCGACATGGACGTCGAGCACGCGCCGCCAGTCGTCGAAGGTAACGTCCGTGAACCGGTCACCGCCCGGGATCCCTGCGTTGTTGACGAGGATCGACGGACGGCCGAGCTCCGTCCCGAGCCGCTCGACCCCAGCGGCGACCGCAGCGGGATCGCTCACGTCGGCAGCCACATCGATGGCGCGCCGACCGGCCGCGGCGATCGCGCGAGCAACGACGGCCGCACCGTCGGCATCGCGATCAAGACAGCCGACCGATGCACCCTCCGCGGCGAGGCGCAGAGCGGTCGCGCGTCCGATGCCGGATGCAGCTCCCGTCACCACTGCGACGCGGCCGTGGAGCGGACCGCGGTCACTCATCGTGGCTCTCGAAGCGGGCGACATGGATGGGTCGGTAGCGGTCGTAGAGCGTGACGATCAGCGTGATCAGCCCCGCGAACACGACCGCGTGCTCGAGCCGTCGATCCGTGAGCGACGCCAGGATGAATTGGCCGACGGCGACGATCAGCAGGTTGATCGCGAGCATCACCACGAACTGACGGACGGCCGACGACCACGACGCACCCTGTCGGACGAGCGCTTCCGTGATCAGCGTGTTCGCGACGATCATGACGACGATGCCGATGGTGGTCTCGAATGGCGTGGCGTCGACGCCAGGCAGCATCCGGCCGAAGATGATGATGACGAGCGCGATCAGCGCGGACTTCTCGACGAGCTCGCGATCGAACAGGCGCTCCGCAAGTCGGCGGCGGGCTGCTTCCACGCGCGCGGGGTCGACCGGCGGCTGGTGCTTGTCGGCATCGAACGTCCACGGATGGTCGGCGGGTGGCAAGCGCTTCGTGAAGAGCCACCGGACGACCAGCGCCAGAAGCACGAGCGCCACGACCAGCGCGACGATGACGAGCGGCCGGTTGGCGATCGCGTCCAACCAGGACGCGTCCTTGGCGACCCCGAAGATCCGGGTCTTGATGAGGTCCGTCGCGTCGAGCTGCGCAACGTGGATCCACCACTCCTGCGGGAGCTTGATGAAGATCCAGATGAACGCCGCGGACCCGATGATCAGCCCCCGCGTCAGCTTTCGTGGGTCCCAGCGTGCCCGCACGCCCTCGTAGAAGTCGAAGAAGTACTCGAACGTGTTGGGGAAGATCAGAAGGACGGCGCGGATCTGGGTGACCTCGAAGATCACCACACCGACCATCCGGTAGTAGTAGAGGAAACGGCTGACACCGACCGCCGTGTGATTCGTCCAGTTCCGGAGCGTCGCGATGTACGCGATCGAGAGGTAGTACACGTCGAGTGCCTTGTCGTAGGTCTGGTACCCCTCCAGATCGAGGCTGGTGAAGGTCTGGAAGATCGTCTGGTCCATGCCGTCGATCACGAGCGCCGCCAGCATCGCGGGCAGTGGGAACTTCGGGATGGCGAGCGGCACGAGGATGCGCGCGGCGACGACCGCACCGAAGATCAGGCCATCCACGCGGCTGCCACCCTCCTCTTTCGACCTCGTCGGCGGCCGACGATACGCCTCACGACGGCGTCAGTCCGGGTCGACGAGCTCGATCCGGATCCGCTTGTTGATCCGCCCCTTGGATTCGTACCCGGTGACGCGGATGCGTCCGACTTCGCGCGTGTTCGCGACGTGCGTGCCACCGTCAGCCTGAAGGTCGAGCCCGACGATCTCGATCGTGCGGATCTCCTCGATGCCCTCGGGCAGCAGGTTGATCTTCGTCCGGATCAGGTCCGGGATCGCGAAGGCCTCTGCGCGTGGCAGGACGTCGACCCGCACGTCACGTTCCGCGGCGAGTTCGACGTTGACCGCTGACTCGATCGCGTCTACGAGGTCGCCTGACATCGACGCGAACTCGAAGTCCATCCTGCCCGCGCCGGGCTCCATGTTGCCGCCCGTGACCTGCGCGCCGTAGTCGCGCCACACGACCCCACACAGCGCGTGGAGGGCGGTGTGGGTGCGCATCAGCGCGTATCGACGCGCCCACTCGAGGTCGACCTGGACGACATCACCGACGGCGGGTGGCTCGCCCGATCCCGCCTCGAGCTCATGGACGATCTCTTCGCCGGCCTTGCGTGCGGCGCGGACGGCCCAGCCTCGACCGTCGGCGGTCCGCAGGATCAGCCCACGATCGGCAGGCTGTCCGCCGCCCCCCGGGTAGAACACCGTCCGATCGAGCATGACGAGGGTCGAATCGCCGGCTTCGACATGGCGGACGGTGGCCTCGACCGACTTGGCGTAGGCGTCGCGATAGGCGATCTGCTCGCCGGTAGGTGTCACTCGGCGGTGAGGGACCCGGTCATGTTCGGATGGACATCGCATACGAACGTGTACTCACCCGCGGGCAGAGCCTGTACGTCATAGGTCTTGGTCGCGACGCCCGGGAAGATCTCGCCCTTGAAGATCTCCGTGTTGGACGAGTCGTGGATCGCGACGTTGTGCGGGACACCAGCGTCGTTGTTCGTGAACTCGATCTTGAACGGCGTGTTCGCCGGAACCGCCTCCTGCGTCGTGTCGAAGGCGATGTTCTGCGCCGCGATCTTGAGGACCTCGCCGCCACCGCCGCCGGATGCAGAAGCGGAGGCCGAGGCTGAGGCCGACGCGGACTCGGACGGCGCGGTCGAAGCCGAGGCGGAGGCCGACGCACTCGCACCGGCCGAGCCGCTCGCCGCGACGCTCGGGAGCGGTGTCGCTGAGGGAGCCGGCGCGTACGTCCAGCCGGGCGCGGCTGAGGTGCAGGCAGCGGCGGCCAGGAGGAACGCCGCGATGACGGACAGGGAGCGCACGCTTCGCATCGGTTCGGGGGACCTCATCACATGGGCGCGGATGACCGCGATCGGGGGTTCGAGGGAGATGCTACCGCGTCGGCGCGGGGCGAGTCCCGACCAGTACCAGGGAACTAGTACTCGACCCGTACCATCGTCCGGATTGTCCCGGGACCATATCGCGACTAGCCTGCATCTTCCCCAGACGGGTGCGACCGACGCACCACAGGGAAGTCCGGAGCTCCCGCCCAGATGAAGCAAAACGCCGTCGATCGAGCCTGGCGCGTCATGATGACGCTCGGCCCGATCATCGCCATCGCCATCGTGCTGGTCGCCGCTCGCCGCTGGTGATCCCGGCGGCCTCGAGGCCGTGCGACGGTCGCACTCGCGACCACCCAATATCGAATCTCGCTCGCCGGACGTTGCTGGCCGGCGATCGTCCTCATTGAGACCCGGAGACCTCCCTCCGGGTCTCTTCTTGTCCGGCTCGTTCCTAGCGGCCCTCGGTGAGGCCGAGGCGGATCGCGACCGCGGCGGCCTCGACCCGGCCGGACACGCCGAGCTTCGCCAGGATGTTGCCTACGTGCACCCCGACAGTCTTCTGGCTGATGAACAGCCGCTCGCCGATCTCACGGTTCGTGCGCCCACGAGCGATCTGGACGAGCACCTCTCGCTCGCGGCCGCTGAGGCCGAACGTGTCGCGCTTCGGCGCAGCGTCGCTCCCCGTCTGACGTAGGGCGTCGACGAGTTCGGAGCGCTCGCCCTCACCATTCGCGTCGGCCGTGGCCGCGGCGACGGTGACGGCCGGCGCCGGCCCGGCCATCACGCCGACGAGCTCGCGCGGGCGGTCGTCGGGACCTGCGAGGCGAGCGTCGACATCGGCCGGCAGCGAGATCAGCGCGCGGCCGGCGAGCTCGCGTAATTCACGGAGCAAGGGCAGCGCCCCGAGTCGAAGCGCGATGCCGACAGCATCCGATAGCGGTGCCTTGGCGTCGGCTCGTCCGGCGCGACCTGCACCCGACCCGAGCAGCGCCTCGGCCTCGCGCCATCGCGCACGAGCCTGCTCATATGGGATGTGGAGTGATCTCCACGCATCACCGACGTCGTGCCAGGCGGCGGCATCATCGCGGCCCTCGACGCGCCGTCGATAGGCACGCGCCGTCGCGAGCCACGCGTCTGCGAGGCGCCGCGAACCGAGGGCCGGATCGACGCCATGCTTCTTGACGATCGCCTCGGCGGCGCGGATCACGTCGCGAGCACGCTCTCGAGCAGACGCGAGCCCCGCGAGATCGCGTCCCTCGCGCGCTTCGGCAGCACTCGCGGCCTCGACCTCGATCGCCGCCGCTGCCGTCCGCGCCGCCAGGATCCAGTCCTCCGTGTCGCGGACCAGTTCCCACCCGAGCTCGGTCGCCCGGCGAGCGTCCGCGAGGTCGCCACGCCAGAGGGCGAACGAGGCGGACGCCAGGTGCACGGGGACCGCTAGCTGGGCGTCCCGCACAGCCTCGAGCTCGAGGAGCGTCTGGCCGAGCAGGCGCCCGGCAGACTCGCCCGCAGACAGCTCGATCTCCACCGTCGCGAGCGAGACGAGCGCGTTGAGGAAGTTGATCCCGCTCGGCAGCCACTCGAGCGCGGTCATGCTGATAGAGCTCGCCTCTTCCCATCGGCCGAGCAGGAACAGGGAGTCCGCGGCGTTGCCGCGGAGCACGTTCCCGTAGACCGCCTCGAGACCGGCGTCCTTTGCCGCGGCGATGCCCGCCTTCGCGACGTCGACCGCCTCCTCGTATCGTCCGGCCAGCTCGAGCACTGTCGTTTGGTTCGCATGGACGCGAAACAGTTCGTCAAGGTCACCGACCTCCTCGGCGATCGAGCGCGCCTCGGACAACATCGCGAGCGCCGCCTCCGGATCGGCGCGCCAACCGAGGGAGACCGCGAGCGTCGTCGTCGCATGCAACTCCCAGACGCGGGCGGGTGGATCGCACGCCCGGGCCACCCGGATCGCCTCGCGAGCAAGCTTCTCAGCCTCTGAAAACGTGCCCTCGAGCATCAGCAGCTGAGCGAGACCCGCGACGACCGTCGCCCGAGCGAGGGATGGCGTCGTAGGCACGAGGTCGACGGCGCGGCGGCGAGCGGCGAGGGAGCCCTCCGCATCCCCGGCGGCACGACGGGACTGGGCCAGACGGTCATAGAGCAGACCGAGGCGAACCCGCTCGCGACGGCCGTCTGTCGCGGCGATGGCCGCATCGAGATACGCGGCTGCGCGGACGGGTCGGCCCGCCGCGAACGCTGCCTCGGCCGCGCGGGCATTCAACTCGGCCGGTGGCAGGACGGGTGGGTCGCTCCGTCGGCGACCACCCTGGCGTGACGTCACGCCCGTAGCGCTGCCCGCCGCGATGGCCCGCTCGAGCGCCCGCAGTTCGTCGAGTGGCGCGTCGACCGATGCCGCCGCATCGGCTGCCGCGATCGCCGCATGACGCAGGGCGACAGGGTCGAGCGCGACGTCGAAATGGTGCATCCCGACGAACGGCTGATCCGCGAGGGCGCGTGCGACCGCCATGTGGTGCCGGATGCGCATCGACGGCAGGAGGTCCGCCTCGATGGCTCGTCCCACGAGCTCATGGCGCAAGGCCAGGCCGTCGTCGTCTTCACGGACGAACCCGTACTCGATCGCCTCGTCGAGTCCATGGGTCAGGTCGGCGTCGAGGACGCCGTCGCCGCGGCGCGGTGCGTTCGACGAGCGCGGTGGGCCGCCCGTGAGCTCCGCCTCGAACTCCTCACCGATCGCGGCCAGGCCGGGCCGCCGCAACGGACGGCCGGCCGGGGCCATGAGCCGGAGGACGCGGCGAGCCTCTGGCGATCGGGCGGCGATCCGGGCCAGGACGAGATCCTGGAAGGACGACGTCAGCGAGACACCCGGTAGTTCGCGGCGGGCTGCGAGCAGCTCTTCCGCGACGAGCGGCCTCCCGCCGGATCGCTCGGCGACCACGACGAGGACGCTGGCCGACGGTCGCTCCTCCTCGATCGCGGCGATCAGCCGCGCGAGCTCGTCGCGCGTGAGAGGCGGCAGCGTCAGCGCCGAGGGTGGACGCGGTGCCGCGGCAAGGCCGGCCAGGTCGAGCGACCAGGCGTCCTCGCGTCGGATCGCGTCCGCCTGGTACGTCCCGACGATGGCCAGCCGATGGGATCGGGCGATCCTCGCCAGGAACGTCAAGAGCGCGCGGGTCCCGGCATCCGCGCGGTGGAGGTCCTCGATGATGAGCAGGACCGGCCGTCGATCGCCGAGGCGACCGAGGACACCGAGGACGCCCTCGAGGAGGCGCGGCTGACGTCGCTCGGGCACGACCGCGCCGAGCGGGTGCCCGGCTCCGCGCGACCCGTCGACCCGTGACGCCAAAGCCGGGATCAGTCGGACGATCTCATCGGTCGCCGTTCCCAGGACATCGGCAAGGACGTCGTCCGGTAGCTCCTCGAGTGCCGGCCGAAGGGCGCGGACGAGCGGCTCATACGGCGCGTCGGTCGCCGTCCCGTACGCGGCGCCGCGCATGACCGTCATCGGCTCCTGGAGGCCGGACACACGACGGATCGCCTCGTCGATGAAGCGGCTCGTCCCGACCCCCGCGGTCCCGTCGATCAGGAGCGTCGCGGAGTCGCCGGCCACAGACGAACGGATGACGGTTGCGAGCTTCGCGAACGCGTCCTCCCGTCCCACGAAGCGCGCGCTCGTGTACCTGGCGGGCATCGCTTGGCATCGTACACGCCGGGGAGGGGCCGTCATCCACCCTAGACCGAACACTGCTTCCCCGGCGCACCATCGACGCTGATCCGCGTCCCTCCGATGAGGGCGGCACGACCCGCTACGCTGCGGGCGTGACTGATGCCGCCCGGCCCGCGCCGCATCCGGACAACACGCTGAACGACCTGTCCGGCGAGGAGTGGCTCTATTTCACGAAGTCGGTGTTGACGACGGCGTACCCGTCGGAGCTCGGTCACGCGGCGCGAAAGGCCCACGGCGCCAACAAACCGCCGCGCCTCATGGCGCGCCTCATCGAGTTCTTCAGCCGGACCGGTGAGTTGGTGCTCGACCCCTTCGCCGGCGTCGGTGGGACCCTCATCGGCGCGGCCATCGCTCGAGGGCCGCGACGCGCGCTCGGCATCGAGCTGGACGCGCGCTGGGTCGGCGTCTACCAGGACGTCATCGCCTCATTGCTGGCCGAGAACGACGGCCGCGGCCCGGACATCGCCGAGCTCGGGAGGGGCGATCCCGGCACGCCGAGGGTCTTCGATCCGCGCGGTCTCGAGATGCGTCAGGGTGACGCGCTCGAGGTCCTCCCGACGCTGGCCGACGACTCGGTCGATCTCGTCGCCACCGATCCGCCCTACAACATCCAACTGCCGCTCACCATGGCGGGCGGAGTGCTCGCGGAGACCCACGCCAATCGACGGACCGACTACGCCATGGTCAGCGACGCCTCCGCAGACGTGGCCAATGCCGCGGACTATCCGGCCTACCTGGACGCCATGGGTCGCATGTTCGCCGAGATCGCACGGGTTCTCAGGCCGGGTCGGTATGCCGTCGTGATCGTCCGCGACGCGTACCAGAACGGGCGCTACCAGTTCGTCGGCGCGGACCTCGCTGCGCGCGCGGACCTGGCCGGGCTCGTCCCGAAGGGCGACCTGATCTGGCACCAGGCCGGGACGCGGCTACGGCCGTACGGTTATCCGCGCGTCTTCGTCCCGAACATCGCCCACCAGCACATCCTGGTGCTGCGGCGCGAACCGGCCGCATCGGGTCAGGCTCGGCGGCGGCTCTCCAAGTAGGCCGCCAGGACGTCGCCGTCGACGTCGTCGCCCATCGTCCACGTGTCGGCCGCGATCGGCATCGTCGCGGTTGGGGTGCTCTGGGCGGGCGGATCGCCGAGCTGCTCGCCGAGCGTCATCTTGTGGATCCAGCCCTGCCGGCCATCGGGGCACAGCACCAGCCAGTACGCCCCGCGCTTCTCGAGCAGCTGCACCTCGTCGCCCTGGTCGAGGAAGGCGAGCTCGGTGCCCCGAAGCTCGTCCGGGATGTCGAGCAGACGGACGAGGTTGTAGCGGATCAGTCGCCGCTCGCGTCCATCGATCGGTCCGACGAGCCCGTGTGCGAAGGTCAGCCGCGGGACCTCGACGGCGTCGCGGATCGGGTCCGCCTTGCGCGCTTCGAGGAGCGACGGCCGACGCCAGCGCGGCAGCGCGAGCTCGGCGTCGTGTGGGTTCGGGATGTTCGTCACGCCGGGGATCGGATCCATCTCGTGGACCGCGACCGAGCGACCGGGGCGGTTGGCAAAGCCGGCGGCAGCTGCGACCGCGAGCGGGCTGCCAGCCGCGTGAGCAAGGACGTCGTCGGGAGCGGGCGGGTCGCCGTCGCGTCGCCGCTTTCCGAATAGCCCGAAAGCAAGGGTCGCGCCCACGATGCCCGACGTCGTGACCATCGTCGCGACCAGACCGAGTGGTACGGTCGGCCGGCCGCCCGTCAGCAGCTCGATCCCCGCTGCGAATGCGGCCCATGTCCCAGCGTTGCCCCCTTCGCCACTGGGATCACCGGGTCCGATCGAGCCGACACCGGCGCTGTCATCGCCACCGGGACCACCACCGTAGCGACCGACGACGTAGGCGACGCGGTCGTCACTCGGCGCTGGGCTCGCCGCGGGCACCGGAGTGGCCGTCGGAACGCTACCGAGCGTCCCACCGGTCGGACTCGGGCTGGTTGTCGCACCTGGCGTCGGCGTCGTCGGAGGTTCGGTCGGCTTCGGCGTCGACCGGGGCTCCGGATTCGATGTCGGCTTCGCCGTGGGCTTGGGTGTCGGCTTGGGGGTCGGCTTCGGCGTCGGCTCGGGCGCCGGGATCGGTTTGATCGTCACGGTGCCAGCGGCGAGCTGGTCCGCGAATCGGTCGCGGCTCAGCGCCGAGATGGTGACCGGGTACGAGCCGACCGCCAGCTTGCCCGACCAGCGGAATGTCACGCCCCGTTTCCAATCGGTCCCGCCCGTTCGCGTCATCGTGTGCGTCCCGCCGCCGAGCTTTACGCGAACCCAGTTCGCCGGGGTGCCCTCGCGATTCCGATACGACACCGTCACCACGATGGTGGTTGTCGGGTAGCCGGTGATCGGCGACACGGTCGGGTCGGACAGCTTCGTCGGGCCGGCCGCCGCCCACGCCGGCACGACGGCGGACAGGACGAGGACGAATGCCGCGATCGACGCGACGATCCGTGCTTGTCGTCCGCCGCCGACGCGGGACCGCGATCGGGTTCCGGGCTGACGGGCGGGGCGGTGCATCCTGTCGGCGAGGATGCCGGTCCGCCATCAGGGCCAGCAATGGTACGGGGGTCCGGTGCAGAGGCGCCGACCGGCGAGGCCTGGGCCGTTGCGCGCCGGCAACGCCCGCCGCGTCACGGCGATCGGAGCGGTGCGGTCTGGTTGGGCTCGTGGTCCCACCAGGGCGCCGCCCATCCCCCATTCGCCCATCGACGGGGTGGTGCGTCGAGTCGAGGATGGATCGCATGGAGGTCATCCAGCCGACCCACGTTACCCAGCGACCACCACTCGGCCCGTTGCTGGCCGCGACCGTCATCGCGACGTTCTCGATCGTGTTCGGCATCGTGATCGCGTACGTTGCGATCGCGACTCCGGTCTTGCGCGTCGTGGTGCCCGAGGGTCGCTTGAATGCCGGTCAGGCCGCCACGGGCATCATCGTCTGGTCGATCGCCCTGGTCGCGCCGGCGGCGCTCGTCTTCATCGGCGGGAACCGACTCGTCCGGATCCTTGCCGCCGCCCGCGGGCGGATGCCGCGGCGGTCAACGACGCTCCGCGCCCTCGATTCGCTGCCTGACGATGTCGTGGTCGCCACGGGTATCGCGATGCCCGACGGGCGCCCGATCTCCGACGTGGTCATCGGTCCGTTCGGCGCGGCGGTGATCCGCGAACTGCCGCCGGCCGCCGTGACGCGTGTCCTCGATGGACGATGGCAACTGCGGACCCGACGTGGCTGGATCGTCATCGAGAGCCCGCTCGAGCGCGCGGCCCGGGACGCGGAGCGCGTCCGTCGGTGGCTCGCCCACGACGACGCGGACTTCATCGTCAAGGCCTATGCCGCGGTCGTCGGCTCCGAACCGACCGTGCCGCGCACGACCGACTGCGCGGTCCTCACTCCTGATCAGCTGGCTCCGTGGATCGTCGGACTGCCGCCGCAGCGAAGCCTCACGGAAGGTCGACGAGAGCGCGTCCTGGAATACATTCGCGACGCGGCGCGCTGAGCCGACGGGACGTCGGCTGGTAGGGGAGCCAGGACTCGAACCTGGAACCAGCGGGATATAAGCCCGCCGCTCTGACCATTGAGCTACTCCCCCGCGGCGATGCTACACCGCCGAGCGCGCGGGGTCGCGTGACGCGCGGCTCAGTCCTCGTGGAGGAGACGGCCGGCGATCGAACGCAGGCTGAGCTGTCGACCCTTCAAGCGCGGCTGCTCGGCGACGCCCGTGTCAGTGGCCTCCACCGTCACGCCACCCGGCGCCCAAGCGCGGGCTGGGAGGGTCGCGGCGAACGCCTTGTCGTCGTCGTCCTGGTATGCCTCGATCGGCAGGTCGTCTGGATCGAACGGCCGGTCGGCCGTTGATGCATACGACGGCGGACGCGCGTAGGCCGGTGCTCCGTACAGCTTCGGGAGCGCGACGTGGTGCTCGTCGATGGACACGCGATAAACCTCAGCGATGAGGGCGACGT
Organism: Chloroflexota bacterium; assembly: GCA_046732155.1. Classification (GTDB taxonomy): domain Bacteria; phylum Chloroflexota; class Limnocylindria; order Limnocylindrales; family CSP1-4; genus SPCO01. The sequence goes on from JBKPMM010000132.1 coordinate 10,679, forward strand.
CTCCGGTCCCCCCGGAAGACGAGTGGATGATTGCTCCGCCGCAGCGTAGCGGGGAATGGTACGGAAGGGCTACGGCGTCTGCCGAGGATGCTGGTTTTCGTGGTGCTGACGGGCACCCGGCCTCGCCCGCCCCGAAGGCCCCTTCATCCGAGCCACGGGCGGATGACCTGCAGCGCGACGACCATGACGAGCCACGCGATCGGGACTGCCGCGAAGAAGCCCAGGGCCGCGCTCCACGCCGACCTGCGGCGGACGGTCCCCGATCCCGTCGGCTGCGGGACCACGAGATACGTCACGGCGCTGCCGATGACGAGCACGAGGACCGTGTACGCGACGAGTGCCAGCAACCGGAGGTCACCGCCGGGCAGGACAGCCCCTCGCCCCAGCGCGACGTCATACACCAGATAGACGACCGCACCGACGACCGCGACCGACAGACTCGCCGCGACCGCGCGTACGACCGGCCGGGGCGCGTTGCGGAACTGGCGCCACCGGATCTCGGCCCACGAACGCTGCCGGAGCGGCCGCTGGTCAGTCACCGCTCAGGATCGTCAGCGTGCGTCGCGGCGGGAGCGTCTCGGGCGTATGGCGCGCGAGGAGCTCCACGCATCCGATGAACCGGTCCAACTCTGCCTCGGACGTGAAGAAGCCGACGCTGATCCTAAGCGCCTCGACGAGCGGGACGGTGCGGGCCACGGCGAAGACGCGGGCGCTCAGCTCGTCGAGTGCGGCGTCGGGCGTCCACCCGCGGATGCGGAACGTGATGAGCGTCGCCATGCGATCGAGCGGCGTGACCAGCTCGACGCCGTCGACCGCCGCCAGCCGTTCCGCAGTCGCACGGGCCGTGGCCGTGCCGCGAGCGTGGATCCACTCGAGACCGACGAACATGCTCAACCACCCGATCGAGCGAGCCATACCGACGATCGATGGACGGTGGAAGTTCGACGACTCGTAGCGGCGCGCGTCCGGCCACCAGACCGCGAGGCCAGACGAGTCGACCGACTCGAACGTGTACCAGCCACCGTACGCGGGCGTCAGCCGCTCTCGGGCAGCTGGCGCGACCGCGACCGCCCCCATCCCCTCAGGACCGAGCAGCCATTTCTGGGCGGGGACGGCGTAGACGTCCGCGCCGGTCGCGGCGAGGTCGACGGGGATCGCGCCCGCAGCCTGTGCTCCATCGACGATGAGCAGCGCGTCGCGCGCGTGGGCGATCGCCGCGATCCGGTCGACCGGCAGCACGGCGCCGGATGCCCACAGCACGTGCGAGATGACGACCGCGCGCGTGCGTTCGTCGATCGCCTCGTCGAACGCCTCGAGGATCGCGGCTTCCGAACGCCACGGATCGACGTCGACGAATGTCAGGTCGATCCCGCGGCGAGCCCGCAGGTTATAGAGAGCGCCGATCCCGCCGGGGTGCTCGAGGTTGGTCGTGACCGCGCGATCACCGGGCCGCCACTCGATGCCCCAGATCCCGACGTTCATGCCGTCGGTCGTGGAGTGCGTGAGGGCGATGTCGCCGACATCGGCGGTAAGTACGGCGGCGGTCGCCGCGCGCGCCTCGGCCATCCGCTGGAGGGTCTCGAGGTAGTAGTCGACGTGGGCGCGACCCGTCCGGACCTCGTACTCGGTCAGCTCCTGCATCGCTGCTGCCGTTTCTGCGGGCAGCGGGCCGACCGACCCGGTGTTCAGGTAGATGCCAGCCTCGAGCGCGGGGAGCGCGGCTCGGACGGAGGCGACTCGGTCCGCGTCGGGGGATGAGGGGGCGGACACGGCCCGTATCATACCGACGATGTCCGGCCTGGCCCGACCTGAGATCCTGGCCACGACCGAGTGGCTCGCCGAGAACGTGGGTCGCCCCGGCGTCCGCATCCTCGATGCCCGCTGGCGGCCGGACGGGACCGGCGTCGACGTCCATCGCGCCGGTCATATCCCTGGCGCGGTCTCAGTCGATTGGCGGGCCGATCTCGTGGACATGGATCAGACGGGCGACGCGATCCGAGTCGCGTCACCGGGTCGTGTGGCTGCGACCGCCGCGCGGGCCGGGATCGGCGACGAAACGACGATCGTCATCTACGACGACACGCAGGGGCTCTACGCATCGCGTGTCTGGTGGACGTTCCGCGCGTACGGCGCTGAACATGTCCGCGTCCTCGACGGTGGATTCCCAGCCTGGGAGACGGAGGGTCGGCCCGTCGAACGCGGCGCCGGCGATCCACCGCCGGAGCCGCTCACCCCGTTCGTGCCGCGCGGCCCGAACCGGTTCCACCTGACGACCTCGGAGGTCCGCGGCCTCCTCGGTGCCCCCGGTGTCACGTTGCTCGACGCGCGTGCCCCGGCGGAGTACCGCGGCTACGAAGGGAATACGCGACGTCTCGGCCATATCCCGGGCGCGGTGAACGTGCCTGTCGGGTCGATGCACTCGGCCGGAAGCCAGCGGCTACGGGAGGGTGGCGACCTCCGCGACCGGCTCCACGCGGCGAACGTCAGTCGTGGCGCGCGGATGGTGGCCTACGACGGGTCCGGCGTGGCGGCCGCGAAGCTCGCGTTCGTCCTCAGTCTCCTGGGGCACGATGACGTCGCGGTCTATGACGGCGGCTGGGCCGAATGGGGGAACCGGCTGGATCTGCCGGTCGATCGCTAGGCGGCCATCGGGCTGCGGCGCGATCACCAGCCGGTCGGTTCCGGCGGCGTCTCCGAGGCTCCCGCCGAGCCGCTATCGAGGCCGGCCCACGGGTCGGTCACACGGTGCGGCGCGAGGATCTGTGCACGCTCATGGTTGACGGCGAGCAGCTCAGCCTGCGTGCGCGCCTCCCCGAGCGAGTCGGACCAGTAGGTAGCGTCCGTGACCGGCAGGAAGTGGCCGGTCAGCTCTGAAAGCGCGTCGCGCAGGCTCCGCTCGGGCATCAGGTGGATCTGACCCGTGACCTTGAACGGCGGGATCGAGATCAATGCCTCCTCGGGGATCTTTGGCGTCCGCAGCTCGGGAGCGGGCGTCACGGCCTCGTTGACGACGGCGAACAGGACCGACGCGAGGTTGACCTGCGCGAATTCGGCCCGGTTCTGCTCGCCGTGCACACCGAACTCATCCGTGGTCACGTCGGACATGACAAGGAACCGATCCTCCGCGAGGTTGAGCATGTCCGTGACCCGGCGCTGGCGCGTCGTGAGCGCGCCGCGCACGACGAACGAATCGGTATAGAGGGTCAGCCTGACCTGCTGGACCGTGCCGCCGAGCGAGTCGAACATCGCCACAGGATACGCGGCGCCTGTCGCGGTGTGACGCTCAGCCGCGTCCGGTCGGGACCGACCGGGCGCCGGCGGTCACCAGCAGCTCGGACCCGTGCTGGAGCCCTTCATAGAGGGCGGTCACGGTCGCGACGGTGTCGATCTCGTCGACCGACTTGTCGCGACGCAGTGCGTGGATCCGCGGGAATCGCAGGCTGAAGCCTGAGCCGTGCCGCTTGCTCCGAACGATCACGTCGAATGCGATCTCGACGACGATCACCGGCTCGACCTGCCGATACCGCCCGTAACGGGCGATCGTGTGCGCCTCGAACCACTCGGTCATCTCGGCGATCTCGGCGTCCGTCAGGCCGCTGTACGCCTTGCCGATGTTGACGAGCTTGCCGGTCTCCTCGTCGCGGACCGCGAACGTGTAGTCGGACAGGACGCCGTGGCGCTTGCCGTGCCCGACCTCGACACCCACGACGACACAATCGATCGTGGCGAGCGCCTTCTTCATCTTCAGCCAACCGAGGCCGCGTCGACCGGGTGAATAGGCGCTCGTCGGGTCCTTGACCATCAGCCCTTCGTTCCGGCGGCCACGCGCATCTGCGAATGCAGCCTCGAGCGCGTCCGAGTCGCGCGCGACGGTGAGATGCGACCGGAGGAACCGGCCGCCATCGTCGACGTGTGGCAGCTCGATGGCATCGAGCCGTGCGCGCCGCGTCCGCAACGGCTCGCGGAGCAGCGGCTCGACGGTCAGGTCGCCCGCAACGTCATCACCGGGCCCGAGCGCGAGCAGGTCGAAGGCCACATAGATGACCGGGACCTCGGTGCGTATCGTCTCCGACGGCGCCTTCCTACCGAGCCGTGCCTGGAGGCTGATGAACGGGAGGACGAGCCCGTCCTTGAAGGCAAGGATCTCGCCGTCGATGACACCCGTCCATGACAGCGGCTGCGCGGCGGCGACGATCTCGGGGAACTGGTTGCTCACGTCGTGCAGGTCGCGCGAGTAGAGCCGAACGTCCGTCCCATGCTTGTGGAGCTGTGCCCGGATGCCGTCGTACTTGTCCTCGACCCAGACCTCCGGCCCAAGCCGCGTGATGATCTCGTCGGCATCCTCGGCAGGCGAGGCAAGCATGAACTTGAGCGGGTGGAACAACGTCAGTTCCGCCTCCTCGAGCCTATCGTCCCGTGCCAGTTCGGCGAGCCTGCCCATGTCGCCGGTCAGCATGCCCGCCCATTTGACGTCCTCGATACGACGGTCGAACGCCTGGGCGATGGCCGCCTCGACGAGCCCCTCGCGGAGCCCGATGCGGAGCTCGCCCCCGAGCACCTTGATGATCGCCTTGGCCGTCGGAGGGTCGGCCCGTTCCAGGAGGTCATGAAGCAGCTTTGCCTTGGCCGCAGACCCGGAGGCTGCCTCGATCGCCGCGAACGTGGCGGCCACCTCGGGGAGGGTCG
>JBKPMM010000133.1:0-8744 GCA_046732155.1 Chloroflexota bacterium
ACGTCGAGCTGCCGGACGACGCCGCCCCCTCCCCGGGTTGACCACCCAGATCCTCGCCGGGCGGCTGGTCCTCGATGACCGCGTCGCTCCGGGCCGCCTGACGATCGATGACGGGCTGATCGCTTCGGTCGACCTCGACCTCGCGGACGTGGCCGACGATGCCGCGTATATCGCGCCTGGCTTCGTCGATGTCCATGTCCACGGCTGGGGCGGCCACGACGCGATGGGCGACACGGATGCGCTCGCTGGCATGGCCCGCGCCCTGCTGCGCCGGGGGGTGACCTCGTTCCTGCCGACCGCGGTGACCGCGCCGCTGGATGACCTTTCCGAATTCGCCGAAAGGGTGCGTTCGTGGATGCCGAGCGCGCCGGGCGATGGGGCCGAGCCGCTCGGGTTCAATCTCGAGGGACCGTTCCTCGCGAACGCCCGGCGCGGCGCCCATGACGAGACCCAGCTCCGCGCGCCGGCCGATGTGCCGCCGGCAACGATCGAGGCGTTGTCGGAGGGTCTACGTCTCCTGACCGTCGCGCCTGAGCTGGCAGGCGCGACCGACCTGATCGGCACGCTCAGTCGCTCGGGCGTGGCGGTATCGCTCGGGCATTCGGCGGCATCGGTTGACCAGGCGCGAGACGCCTTCGCCGCCGGGGCGACATCCACCACGCATCTCTTCAACGCGATGAGCGGGTTCGAGCATCGATCGCCCGGCCTGGCGGTGGCAGCACTGCTGGACGACGACGCCTACGTCGAGCTGATCGCCGACGGCATCCACGTCCACGCGGCGCTGTGGGAGCTGATCACGCGTCTGAAGCCGGCCGATCGACTGCTGCTCGTGAGCGACGCGGTCCCGCTGGCCGGCACCGGCGACGGCCGGGGCCGGATCGGATCGCTATCCGTCGACGTCAACGGCTGGCGCTGCACCGTCGTCGGGACCGACACCCTCGCGGGGTCGGTGATCGCGCTCGATACGGCGGTCCGCAACGTCGTCGCCACGGGGATCTCGTTGCCTGCTGCGGTCGCGGCGGCCAGCCGCAACCCGCTGGCGCTGCTCGGCATCACGGATCGTGGCCGGATCGCCGTCGGCCAGCGCGCGGACATCGTCGAGCTCGACGAGGAGTTGCGTGTGCGCCGAGTCATGCGCGGAGGACAGTCCGTAGAGGGGTAGGGGCGTCAGTCGGTCACGGTCACCCGTACGGTCGCCGCCATCGAGTGCCCGCCGGGGCCGCAATCGCCTTCGGTGAAGTTCGCCAGTGCCGTCACGTCCCAGGTCCCCGCAGAAAGGCGCACGTCTGGCGCCGTGAGGAAGGAACGGAGCCACGCAGCGTCCGGGTCGTCGTCGGTAAATCCTCCCGATTTGGACACCGGTGTGCGCATCGGCATCGCCGGGCCGATCTCGTACTGGCCGCACTCGTCGGTCGAGACTGGCGAGGTCTTGTGCGGCCCACCGACCTGCGTGTACTGGAAGTTCAGCAATCCACCGGAGCCGTAGAGCGTCTTCGCGTTGGGCCCGCCGTATGACAGGATCGCCGTCCCAGTGATCGGCTCATCACTCTTCCAGTCGGTCTTTGGCAAGGCGAGCTCGAGCTTGAACGGTCCGCTCGTCGAGGCTGCGGAGGGGCAGGGCTCCGTGCACGGCACAGCTTCGGCCTGCGATGGGGCTGCGCTGGCCGACGGGGTCGGAGCCGGCGAGCACGCCCAAAGCCCGAAAGCCAAGCAGACGAATACGAAGCGCATCAGAACGACACGATACAAAGGGGGCGTTCGCGCGGGCGTCACCGTTCGAAGGACTGCAGCTCGGCCTCGACACGCCCGTTCCCGGCGGTCAGCAGCGCCCACGAGTAGCGCGGTTGGCGGCGCTTGTCGGTCGGTGAGCCCGGATTCAGGAGGAGCGTCCCGCCGGCCGTTCGGCTGACCGACGGGATGTGCGAATGCCCGAAGCAGATCGCGGCGACGTCCGGTTGCGAAGCGAACGTGAGCACCGCACGTTCGGGAGTGGTGATGTGCGTCGGGCCGATGTGCCCGTGCGTGATCCCGATCCGGACACCCTCGATCTCGATGACCGGCGCGTACCCGAACCGGGCCGCGAGCTCAGGCGGATCGTTGTTGCCGGCGACCCCGTCGACAGGCGCGATCGCCTCGAGCAGGTCGACGACGAACGGCTCCGTCCAGTCGCCGCAGTGGATCAGCCGTTCGACGGCCGCGTCACGAAAGCCACGGACGAGCGGCTCCGGTAGGGATCGCCCGAAGCGCGGCAGATGCGTGTCCGAGACGACCCCGATCCGCATCGAGCGCGCCGCCGGGTCAGCGCCGCGGCATCGCCTCGAACGTCTTCTCGATCTCACCCAGTAGCCGGACCGTAGCGTTCGTGACGACCTGCAGGTAGCGCTCACCGAACTCGGGGCTCGCGTCGGTCGCATCGCCCCACGTGCCCGAGTGGGTCGCCCGGTACACGGAACCCGGGTTCGAGAAGAAGAAAGCTGTGTGGACGGCGGCCGGGTTCGACGCTTCGGGGAACGGCGGCATCTCGGCGTTCGCGGCGTCCTTGTCGAACAGGTCGGCATCGATCGCCATCACCGCCGACATCTCGCCGCGGTTCGCGTGCAGGCCGGTCGTCGGCCCGAAGAACTCCGAGGCCTCGTCGGGCGTCATCCCGTCCCAGTAGTTGACCGGGAAGGCATCCGTACCGTCCGGCAGTCGATCGGCCGCGTTCGCGCAGGCGTACGCGATGGCGAGCGTGTTGTCGTAGTGGCCGTTCAGGAAGACGATCCGGCGGAAGCCGATGTCGGCCAAGCCGACAGCGACGTCCTCGATGAGCGACATGAACGTCGGGATGCGCAGATAGACGACGCCGGTGAACCCCTTGTGCGGGTACGACAGCCCGTAGTTGATGACCGGAGCGACGACCGCGTTGACCTGCGGCGCGGCCCGCCGCGCGACCTCGTTCGGCACGAGCACATCGGTCAGCAGCGGACCGTGCGGGCCGTGCTGCTCGGTCGAGCCGACCGGCACGATCACCGTCTGCGACTGCCGCAGGAAGGCCTCGACCTCCGGGTTCGTCATCTCGCCAAGGAACACGGTCGCGGGCTTCATCGGGTGCCTCCTCGTTGGTCGCGCTCACGGTCGCCGCTCAGGCGACGGTCGATGTCAGTTCGCCGATCCCCTCGATCCAGCACGTGACGACATCGCCTGGCTCGAGATGGCGATCCGGGCCGGGCGCCGTCGTGAGCCGCACCGGCGTGCCGGTCGCGATCAGGTCGCCCGGCTCGAGTCGGATGTGCCGGCCGATGTACGCCATGAGCTCCGGGATCGAGTAGCGCATGTCGCTCGTGCGCCCGTCCTGGATCGCCTCGCCGTTGAGGGTGCAGCCGAGACGTACGTCGGCCGGGTCGAAGTCGTCCGCCGTCACGACCCACGGTCCGACTGGACAGAACCCGGGCATCGATTTGCCGAGCAGCCACTGGTCGCCGTCGAGCCACGGATCGCGGGACGAGACATCATCGATGATCGTGTAACCGAAGACGGACGCGTCCGGGCCGACGACGACACCGAGCTCGCACTCGGCGTCGACGGTCGGGGCCAGCGTCCGATCCCACAGCAGTAGGTCGCCGGGCCCGGCGATCGATGAGGGCGCCTTGCCGTAGATGAGCGGGCGCTCAGGGCGGGGAGCTGCGCCCGGACCGTCGTAATTCAGGCCGACCGTATAGATGGCACCTGGCTTCGCGACCTCGACGCGCATGGGTCAGGCCGCCACGGTCGGGTCGTCGAGGAGCGGCATGACGGCGGCTCGCATGACGTCGGCCATCCCGTCGACGCCGGTCCAGCGCTGGAACGCGATGGCGGCCTGCTGGATGAGCATCTCGGAACCGTTCGCCGCCTTGAGTCCGCGAGCGCGCGCGGTCGCGAGCAGGGGCGTCTGCGGTGGGACGTAGACGAGATCGAACACCGTCGCATCGCCCGGCAGGAGCTCGACCGGGATCGTCATGCCGGCGTCGATCATCCCGACGGTCGTAGCGTTGACGGCAAGGTCGGCGGTCGCGATGGCATCCCGGAACGCGTCCGAGCCGAGGCCCGCGACGAGTCGATCCGCCTTGCCGACCGCGGCGAATCGATCGACTAGCGCTCTCGCGCCGTATACGGTGCGGGCCGCGACGGTGACCCGCTTGGCCCCGCCGGTCAGCAACGCGAAGACGACGGCATGCGCGGCGCCACCCGCACCCGCAACGACGACGTGTACACCGTCGAGCGGCCGACCCATCGCCAGCTCGACGCCGGCCCGGAACCCGGGCGCGTCGCTGTTGAACCCGATCAGCCGGCCATCGTCGGTCCGAACGACGTTGTTCACCGCTCCGATCGTCCGGGCGTCGCCCTCGACTTCGTCCACGAGGCGCGCGACGACCTGTTTGTACGGCGCGGTGACGCCGAGCCCGAGCCAGCCGTCGCCGCGGGCATCCCCCACGACGCCCGCGACCTCATCGGCTTCGATCTCCCGAAGGACGTACCGGCCGTCGATCCCTGCCGCATCGAATGCCGCGTCATGCATCACCTGCGAATGGCGACGCTTGAGCGGCTTGCCGATCAGCGCGACCTGGCGGGTCACGACGCGACGGCGACCCGATCCCGGTTCGGCTTCCGGACGGGCCCGGCAGAAGCGGGGAACTGCACGTTCGGGATGATCTCGTCGACCCACGCCTGGAGCTGCTTCGGGTCGGGGGTCATCGTGTGGAGGATGAACTGCTCCACGCCGGCATCGACCCGCGCTTGCAGCGACGCCACGATCTCGTCCGGGGTCCCGAACAGGTAGACGGTCTCGAGGTATTCCGGGCCGCGCTCACCGCTCATCACCTTGAGGAACGCGCGGTGCTGCTCCTCGCGCGCCTTCACCGGATCGTTCGTCAGCACGAGATGCAGGAAGTTCTCGTGAGCGACCGACAGACCGGAGGGATCTGCTCCGTTCTCGCGGAAGAACGTCTGGAGCTCATCCCAGTCGCGCCGGATGTCGGGCGGCGGGCAGGTCGGGCGCGGGATCCAGCCGTCGGCACGGAGCGTGCGGGCCTTGACGGACTCGACGAACTTCGGCACGTCCGGCGACTTGGGATTCGCGAGCTGCGAGCCACCACCGACCCACAGCGCGGGCCGCTCGGCGGTCCGTGGCTCGATGAACACGTCGTCGACCGAGTAGTAGTTCCCGTGGTACGTGACGGTCTCGCCCTCGAGCAGCGGCAGCATGATGTCGAGCATCTCGTCGGTCCGCTTCCCGCGCTCCGACTTGTGGACGCCGACGGCCTCGTACTCCGCGTCATTCCAGCCGACACCGGCGCCGAGCACGACGCGGTCGTTCGACAGGAACTGGAGCGTCGCGAGCTCTTTCGCGAGGAGCACCGGGTTGCGCAGCGGCATGATCAGGATCGACGTGCCGAGTCGCACGCGCTCCGTCACGCCGGCCGCGACCGCCAGCGACAGGATCGGCTCGAGCCAGTTCACCGAGTAGAACCGCTTGCCGACCAGCAGGTGGTCGGTGATGAACAGCGAGTCGAAACCGAGGTCCTCGACGGTCCGCGCGAACTCCTTGATGCCGCGGGCACGCTCGGCGCCATCGCCCTCCCAGACGTAGGAGGGCAGGAAGACCCCGAACCGGCTGACGTCACTCATCGGGCAGATGTCCTCATTCGGTGTGGGCTGTTGGCCGCGGTCATCGACCGCGGTACTGGGGCTCGCGCTTCGCGAAGAAGGCCTCGGCGCCTTCGAGCATGTCGTCGGTCGCGAAGACGCGATCGGACGCGTCGAGCTCCGCGGCGAGGCCGGTGGCGAGGTCTGCGTCGGTCGCGAGATCGACGAGACGCTTGGCCTCGCGAACCGCCACGGGACCGCGCGCCGCGATCTCCGACGCGATCTCGTCCGCGGCTTCGCGGGCCTTTCCTGCAGGAACGAGGCGCGACACGAGGCCGATGCGCTCGGCCTCGTCGGCGGTCAGGACACGACCGGTCAGGATCAGCTCCTTGGCGCGTGCCGCACCGACGACCCGCGGTAGACGCTGCGTTCCGCCCGCGCCGGGCGTGACCGCCAACCGCACCTCGGGCAGCCCGAGCCGGCTCGTCTCGGATGCGACGCGGATGTCGCAGCAGAGCGCGAGTTCGAGGCCACCACCGAGTGCGTTGCCTTCGATCGCGGCGATGGTCGGCATCGGTAGCCGAGCCAGACGGTCCGCGATGCCCGATTCGAGCGCGTGCCGTTCGCGCCCGTTCGGGCCGCGCTGCGACTCGAACTCCTTGACGTGGGATCCCGCCGAAAAGGCACGGTCACCGGCGCCCGTCACGACGACCGCCCGCACGTCGCCCGGGAAGGAGCCCTCGAGAATGTCGAGGGCAGCGCCCATCTCGGTCAGGAGTTCGCGCGTCACCAGGTTGAGTGGCGGGTTGTCGAGCGTCAGATGCGCGACGGTGCCGAGCTCGAGCCGGATGAGGCTCATCGCGCGCCTGCTGCCGACGCCGCGGCCGACACGGCCGCCCCCGTCGGGCCCGCCCCGTCCCCAGCCGCGAAGTCGGCCGCGAGCCCCATCGGCCCGGACGCGTAGATCCGCCGATCCATCTCACGCAAGTCGTCGGCGACCCGCGGTCGGAAGCCCATCTGCCGGAGGACGTCGCGCTCCACGTCGATGCCCGGCGCGACCTCGACCAGCACCAGGCCGTCGTCCTCCAGCGCGAAGACCGCGCGGTCCGTCACGTAGCGGACCTGCTGGCCTCGTTCACGCGCGAGCCGACCGCTGAACGAGATCTGGCGGACCTCCGGCACGAACTTCGGCAGCGAGCCTTCGTGCACGACGCGCACGCCGTCGCCGGAGATGTCGAGCTCCAATCCCTGGGCGGTCAGCGTCCCGACGAAGTTGATCCGCGGTGTCCGGGCGCTGATGTTCGGGAAGCCGCCGGGGCCGCGCACCCGCCCCTCGAACGCGTGGACGTTGACGTTCCCCTCGGCATCGACCTCCGCGAAGGACAGGCTGGCGATATCGAGCCCGCCGCCGTCGTAGAAGTCGAACATATATGGCTGATCGATCATGGCCTGGTAGTTGAAGCCGGCCCCACCCTCGTTCCCGGCGACCGGCACGCCGCCGAAGATGCCCTGCTCGACGGTGAGCACGAGCTGGTCCGTCACGCCCTCCTCCCAGGCGACGCGCCCGATGAGCTGGCTGATCCCGAACCCGAGGTTGCAGATCGCGCCGCGCGGGAACTCGAGCAGTGAGCGCCGGGCGATGATCTTGCGGATATCGAGCGGGAGCGGCGGCTCGTCCGTCACGGGCTTGCGCAGCCGGCCCGCGTAGTAGGGCGAGTCTTGGGTGATGTAGGTCTGCCACTGGTCGGGGTCGACATAGACGTGATCGACCAGCGCGCCCGGGATCTTGACATCGCGCAGCGGGAGCGACCCGCGGCGTGCGAATTGGCGGACCTGGGCGATGACGATCCCGCCGCTGTTTCGCGCGGCCATGGCCATGGCGAGCATCTCGCCCTGGACGGCCTCGCCCTCCATCGTCAGGTTGCCGTCCTCGTCGGCGGTCGTCCCGCGGATCACGGCGACGTCGATGGGGAAGGCGTGGAACAGCAGCCACTCCTTGCCGCGCAGCGTCACGACCTCGACCAGGTCCTCGGTCGTGCGGCTGTTCTGCTTCCCGCCGGTCTGGCGCGGGTCGACGTACGTGCCCAGCCCGACGTGCGTCACGAGCCCGGGTCGACCGGCGGCGATCTCGCGCATCAGCTCGCTGAGCACGCCTTGCGGAAAGGAATACGACTCGAGCTCGTTGGCTTCGACCAGCGCACCGAGCCGCGGCTCGTTGCCGATGTTGCTGCCGATCGTCCGACGCATCAGTCCGGGCAGACCGAGCTGCGAGAAGCCGCGGTTAGCGAAATCGCCGATGCCGACCACCCGCACGGTCGTCAGGTCCCGCGGCCGGCCCTCGGCCTCGTAGACCGTGGCCAGCTCGTCAATGAAGCGCTGCGGGAGCGCGTGCCCGGCACCGGACCCGCCGATGACGACGGTTGCGCCGTCGCGGACGAGCCCGACCGCATCCCGGACTGAGATGACCTTGCCGTTCGCCGACACGTCGCTCACGGCATGTACCCGCCGGCGTTGGGGTTGAGGGTCTGCCCGGTGAACAGCGACGCGCGGTCGCTCAGCAGGAAGACGACCGCTTCCGCCACCTCATCGGCCCGCCCGAACCGCCCCAGCGCCATGTCGCGCAATCGCGCCTTGCCCGCCTCGCTGTCCACGAGGTCGGTCGTCATCTCGGTGAGCGTCACGCCGGGCGCGACGGCGTTGATCCGAACACCGCGCGTGCCGAACTCCCGAGCGAGCGACCGGGTGAGCCCGATCAAGCCCGCCTTCGCCGCGCTGTACGCCGCGGTCTCTGGGATCCCCATCTGACCGAGCCGGGATGCGATGTTCACGATCGACCCACTGCCCTGCTCGAGCATGACCGGTAGCGCGGCACGGATCGTTCGGAAGCACGCCGTGAGGTTCGTCGCGATCACCCGATCCCACTCGTCCGGGGACATCTCGAGCGTCGGGCCGCGTTGGTCCATCCCTGCGTTGTTGACCAGGCCATCGATGCGCCCGAAACGGGCGACTACGTCGGCCACCAGCCGCTCCGCTTCCGCGCCGTCTGCGATGTCGGCCCCGAACGCATCGCCGTCGGAGCCGACCTCGCGTACGCGGGCGAGCGTCCGTTGCGCACCGTCACGCGACGACCCGTAGTGGAC
>JBKPMM010000134.1:0-38770 GCA_046732155.1 Chloroflexota bacterium
TGACGCTGATCTGGTCCTCGTTGCCGAGACCCGCTTCCTTGCACGAGACCGTCAGCGTGTTGCCGCTCTGGGTCTTCGTACAGGAGCCGACGAAGTGTGGGCTGCCAGCGAATGCGACGCCTGTCGTCAGCACGAGCGCCGTCAGCGTCGCTGCGAGCACACGAACAGCTAGTTTCATCGTGAAACCCCTTGCTCACCCCCGGGGTTCCGCCGTTACTGGGTACGCGCGAAACCGGTTCGATGGACAGGTACATGCCCGCTTACGGCATAGGCAACGCTCCCTCCCCCGAGGTCCGGCGCCCCTAACGCGAGGAGGAGAAGGTAGTACGAAAGTACCGATGGTCAGTAGTACCCGCAGCACATCCTGGCTGTCGGGCTTTTGACAGGCGCGCTCGGCATCGCGGGCGGTCGGACCGTCACGCCAGACTGATGCGCCGGAGCGCCGTGAACGGGACCCGTGGTGCCGGCGTCCCGGAGCCGGCGCTACGGCCGGGCCGGCGATGAGCACGGGCCGATCCCGTCATCATCCGACGTGGCGCTCGATGGATGGCCCGCTGTCTTGACCCTGCACGGGCGGGGCGTAAGACTATCGGCGTGAGGAGCGGGCGGTGAATTCGAGCCCGCAAGCACCCCCGCCGCCCGGCGACGCCGCCCTCCTCGATGTGCGCGGCCTGTCGAAGTCCTTCCGAGGCCTGAAGGCCCTCTCCGACTACGAGCTCGGCCTGCGCGCCGGGACCATCCACGGAGTGATCGGTCCCAATGGAGCGGGCAAGACGACGCTCTTCAACGTGCTTTCGGGGTTCCTCCGACCGACCGCCGGCGAGATCCGCTTCGACGGCACCGACATCACCGGGCGGCCGGCGTACGCCGTCGCGCGGCTCGGGATCGCCCGCACGTTCCAGAACATCCGACTGTTCGGTGACCTGCCGGTCATCGACAACGTCAAGGCGGGTCTTCAGGCGCGTGCGCCACGCTCGCTCTTCGGCACGTTGCTCACCTCCCCGCGCTTCCGCCGACAGGAGCAGCAGCTCACCGACCGTGCCCGCGAGCTTCTGACGCTCTTCGGCCTGGACCAGCATCGCGACCGGCTGGCGCGCCACCTCCCGTATGGCGATCAGCGCCGGCTGGAGATCGCCCGGGCCGTCGCGACCGAGCCGCGGGTCCTCCTCCTCGACGAGCCGAACGCCGGCATGAACCCGGTCGAGACGCAGGAGCTGCTCGCCCTGATCCGGCGACTCCGCGACGAGCAGGGGATCACGATCGTCCTCGTCGCCCACGACATCCCGCTGGTCATGAACCTGTGCGATCGCATCCAGGTGCTCAACTACGGCCGGATCATCGCGGAGGGCGACCCCGCACGCGTCCGCAACGACCCTGACGTCATCGCCGCCTATCTCGGGCAGGCCCGCAGTGCCTGACAGCGCGATGCTGGAACTCAGCGACGTCCATGTGCGGTACGGCAACATCCGCGCGCTCCAGGGGGTGTCGCTCCGCGTCGATAGTGGTCAACTCGTCGCGCTGATCGGCTCGAATGGCGCCGGCAAGAGCACCACCCTCCGGACGATCTCAGGTCTGCTCCGGGCGACGCAGGGCACGATCACGTTCGAAGGGACTGACATCACGACCGCGCCGCCCCACAGGATCGTGGAGATGGGCGTCTCGCACTGCCCCGAGGGTCGCCACATCTTCGGCAGCCTCACCGTCGCTGAGAACCTCCGTCTCGGCGCGGTATCGCGGTCCGACGGTCCCGCGATCGCCGCCGACCTGGCGATGGTCCTCGACCTCTTCCCGATCCTGAAGGAACGAACGGATCAGGCTGGCGGGACGCTCTCGGGTGGGGAGCAGCAGATGCTCGCGATCGGCCGAGCCTTGATGAGCCGCCCGCGATTGCTGCTGCTCGACGAGCCGTCGCTCGGGCTCGCACCGCTGATGGTCGAGCGGATCTTCGCGACGATCGCCGCGCTCAAGGCCCAGGGGCTGACGATCCTGCTCGTCGAGCAGAACGTCCACCAGGCGTTCGGCGTGGCCGACCGCGCGTACGTCGTCGAAACGGGCCGTGTCACCCTCGAGGGCGACGCAGACGTCCTGCGGCACGATCCGAAGGTCGAGCAGTCATATCTCGGCGTCGGCGGCGTGGCGCTGTGATCGATTACACGATCCAGCAGATCATCAACGCGCTGAGCGCGGGAAGCCTATACGCGCTGATGGCCGTCGGTCTCGCGATGGTCTTCGGGATCCTGCGCCTGATCAACTTCGCCCATGGTGACCTGATGATGATCGCCGCTTACATCGCGGTGTTCAGCCTCGGCGCCGGGCTCTCCCTGGCCGCGGCGCTCCCGCTCATCATCATCGGGACGGTGATCGTCGGCCTGCTGATGGAGCGCATCGCGTATCGCCCGATCCGTGGGGCGCCCGACGTTGCGATGCTGCTCACCTCGTTCGCCGTAGGCCAGATCCTGCAGAACGGCACGCTGCTCATCACACGCCTCGCCGGGAAGCCGACGCTGATCGCCTTCCCCAGCCCGGACGTCCTCAACGGCGTGGTCAACATCGGCACGCTGACGATCCCTAAGGTGAACATCGCGAGCTTCTTCGCGGGCGTCGTCCTGCTGGGCCTCCTGAGTCTGTTCGTGACGCGCACGACGCTGGGGCTGTCGATGCGGGCGGCGGCGGAGGACCTGCCCGCGGCGAGGCTCATGGGGATCAAGGTCAACCGCGTCGTCGCGACGGCGTTCGCGATCGGGGCTGGACTGGCTGCGGTCGCCGGGTTCCTGTACGCGGTCCAGTCCGGCCAGATCAACCCGTACATGGGCTTCACGCCGGTGCTCAAGGCGTTCATCGCCGCGGTGATCGGTGGTTTCGGCAGCATCGCCGGAGCCGTGCTCGGCGGGTACGTGCTCGGCTTCCTCGAAGTGCTCGTCACCGCGTTGGCCGGGATCGGCGATCTGCTGCCCGCGGGGTCCGTGCCGCCGGAGGTCAAGAGCTTCCTGCAACAGTGGCTGCCGAGCGGCCTCGCCAGCTGGCGCGACGCCGTAGTGTTCATCGTCCTGATCCTGGTCCTGCTCGTCCGCCCGCAAGGCATCCTGGGTAAACGGAGCCGCGAGGACGAGCTGTGATCGACTGGCGCCGGTGGGCCGGGCCTGGCCTCGTCATCGTCGCGGCAGCCGCCGGGCTTGCAGTGCTCGAGGCGAGCGGCCAGGCGTTCTGGCAAGGACTCGTCATCAACCTCGCGATCTTCTCGATCCTGACCGTCTCGCTGAACCTGACGAGTGGTTTCACGGGCGTGTTCTCGCTCGGCCAGATCGGCTTCATGGCGCTCGGCGCGTATATGTCGGCGATCCTCACGTTGCCGTTGCCCGAGAAGGCCGCGTATCTCCCTAATCTGCCGTCGTGGCTGGCGGGCGTGCACCTGGACCAGCGCATCGGTGACGTCCCGCTGGGCTTCCTGGCGGCCACCGTCATCGCCGCGCTGGTGGTCAGCGTCATCGCCTGGCTCGTCGGGAGGGTCCTGATGCGCCTGTCCGGCCATTTCGTGGCCGTCGCGACGCTCGGATTCCTGGTCATCGTCCGCGTCGTGCTGTTCAACGCCGACGACTTCACCCGCGGGTCGCGGACCTTCTCCAACGTCACGCCATACACGAACCTGTGGTGGTCGTGGGCGTGGGTGCTCCTCGTCGTCTACGTCGTGTGGCGGATCAAGCGCTCGCCGTACGGCCGCGACATGTTCGTCCAGCGCGACGACCGAGCGGCTGCACAGGCCGTGGGTATCCGCGTGATGGAGCCGCGCCTCCTCGCCTTCGTGGTCGGGGCGTTCTTCTCAGCGGTCGCCGGTTCGCTGTATGCCCACTTCATAACGTCGTTCTCGCCGACGGTCTTCTACTTCGATCTGACGTTCCGCGTCATCACGATGCTCGTCATCGGCGGGATGGGCTCGGTGAGCGGCTCGATGCTCGGCGCGATCCTGATCGTCGGGTTGACCGAGGCGCTTCGGCGTGTCGAGGATGCGACGCTGCTGTACGGGCTGAGTCAGATCATCCTAGCGGTCATCTTCATCGTGGTGATCACCGTCCGCCGCGAGGGTCTCCTCGGTCAGCGCGAGGTCCCGCTCGACCGGCTCTTCATGCGGCGCGAACGCGCGCCGGCGACCGCGCCGCCTGAGCCCCCTCCCCCGCCCCCGACCTAAGGATCAGAGCCCGTACACGGCCTCCGAGTTGCGCCACAGCATCCGCTCCGCCCAGTCGATCGCCGTCCGCTCGTCGATGGCGCCGTCCGCGATGTGCTCGTCGAGCACACGCCCGAGCGCCCGCCGCCCGATGCGTGCGCCGATCCAGTACAGCTCGGGGACCAGCGACGCGTCGGTGCTGAACAGCAGCTTGCTGGCCGGCGCGAGGCCGATCAGCTCGCGGTAGATCTCGGTCGCCTCGCCAGGGGCGAAGAGGATCGTCTCGCCCATGTCAGCGTAGACGTTGGGGAATATCGCGGCGAGGTACGCCAACGATCGGATGTACGGGTAGCCGGTGTGGAGCAAGACGATGGGGGCGGCCCGGAACCGGTCTGCGAATAGGATGCGCAGCGCGGCCGGGTCGACCAGCGTCAGGTCGAGGTCCGGATCGCCGAGCCCGGTGTGGAATTGGATCGGGACGCCCTGCAACCCCGCCTCCTCGACCGCGATGACGATCAGGAAGTCAAGCAGCGGTTTCGATTCGATGCGAAGCCGGCCGTCGCGCTGGCCGGCCGCCCGAGCCGTCCGGTAGGCGTCAGCGGCGTCGCCTCGTTCCACCTCGCGGACGTGCAGCCCCGTGCGGTACGCGATGACCGATTTCATCCCGACGATCCCACGATCGCGAAGGCCCGCAAGCGACGCGCGGTAGGCGGCGATGAACCCGTCAAAGGTCTCCGACTCGAGGATCAGCCGTTCGATGAGTGGCTCGAGGCGGAGGACCTCCTCGATGCGGCACGGCGCAAGCTCGCGCAGCTCGTCGAGCGAGTACGTGGTATCGGCCCCGTAGCCGGTATCGATCAGCCAGGTCTTGAAGTTGGCACGTTCGACGACCTCGCGCGTGAGCCATTCGACGCCACGTTCGCGCCGCGCAGCGTGGACGGCGTCCGGCGTCGGCTGGCAGTCGAGCAGCACCGCGAGCTCGCGGATCGCCGTGTGATAGGCCAGCGACGTCGTGATGTGGTCGCGCGCGATCTCCGGGAATGTCGACTCGGTCAGATGGTTCCGGAACGCCTCGTCATCAGGCGGTTGGCGGCGGAGAAGCGAATGGCAGTGGTTGTCGACGATCGGGATCGCGTCGAGGTCGAGCGCCACCGTCTGGTCAGTACTTGAAGAAGTGCTGGTCGAGCTCGAAGGCCTCGTCATGCTCGGCGTAGGCCGCCGCCTCGGCGCGGCGGACCTTGAGGTACTCGCTCGCCAGGCCCTCCCCCATGGCGGTGGTGAGGACCTCGTCACGCTCGAGCTCGTCGAGCGCCTCGGCCGCGGTCAACGGGAAGCGTCGGATGCCCCGCCGCTCTCGCTCGTCGTCGCTGAGATTGCCCGGGTCCTCGTTCACGGGATCGCCGGGATCGAGCCCGCGTTCGATGCCGTCAAGCGCGGCGGCCATGACCCCGCCGAGGGCGATGTACGGGTTGGCGCTCGCGTCGCTCGCCTTGAGCTCGAGGTTCGTCGAACCTGCCTCGTCGTCCCAGTAGCGCGTCGGCACACGGACCGCGGCTTCGCGGTTCTCGATGCCCCACGCGGTGTACGCCGAGCTCCAGAAATGCGGCTGCAGCCGGCGGAAGGAGTTGACGCTCGGCGTCGTGAGCCCGAGTAGCGCCGGCAGATGGGTGAGGACGCCGGCGATCGCCTGGCGGGCGAGCACGGACAGGCCCGCCGCTCCATCCGGATCGGCGAGCTTGTTGGTCGTGTGGGCCGCGTCCCAGATGCTCCAGTGGAGGTGCGCACCGCTGCCGGCCTGGTCGGCCCAGGGCTTCGGCGCGAGCGTCGCGACCATCCCATGCTGGGCCGCCACGGCACGGACCGTCTGCCGGTACGTGATCTGGTTGTCCGCCGCCCGGAGCGCCGGGGCATGGCGGATCGACAGCTCCTGCTGGCCCCAGCCGAGCTCGGGGTGGGACAGCTCGACGGTCAGGCCCTGGTCGGTGAGAGCCGCGATGATGTCCTGGATGACGGGCTCGGTCGATTCCATCCCGATCGCGCTGAAGCACAAGCTTCGGTCGACCGGCACGAACCCGTCGTCACTGCGGTAGGCGAGGAAGAACTCGTTCTCGAAGGCCGCATCGAAGGCCAGGCCTTTGGCATCGGCGCTGGCGATCATCCGCTGCAGGAACGCCCGAGGATCGAGCGACCAGGGCTGATGGTCGAGCTCGACCATGTTGACGACCATCTGTGCGCTCC
Organism: Chloroflexota bacterium; assembly: GCA_046732155.1. Classification (GTDB taxonomy): domain Bacteria; phylum Chloroflexota; class Limnocylindria; order Limnocylindrales; family CSP1-4; genus SPCO01. The sequence goes on from JBKPMM010000134.1 coordinate 6,401, forward strand.
GCGGCGCATATGGCAGGACCACGAATGTGTCCGGATCCGGGATGAGCCGGATCTCGCCGACCGGTCCGTAGGTCGCATCGGGTGCCAGGAAATCGAGGCTCGTGAACGACTGCATGCCCTTCACGAGCCCGATCCCGCTCTGCATCCGGCGGGCGAGCGCACCGACATGGGTGCTCTTGCCGCGGATGACGCCGCCGTTGTCGCAGTACAGGAAGCGAACGAGCTGGACGCCCCGCTCGTTCGCCTCGCTGACGATCTGCTCCGGTGTCATCGACGTGGTCGGATCGCTACGGTGCCGGCACCTTCTCCGGGACCACCTCGGCCCCGAGGGTGAACTTGCCGTCCTTGATGGCGATGACCGTCACGCCCTTTTGCGGGACATGCGAGTCCGCCGAGAAGGTGATCTTCCCGGTGATACCGGGGAAGTCCTTGGTGCCCTCGATGGCGGACTTCACCGCCGCCGAGTCCGTGCCGCCGGCCCGCTTCACGGCGTCGGCCATGAGGTACACGGTGTCGTACCCGAGAGCAGCGAACGCGTTCTCGGGGTCGTTGCCGTATTCCGCCTTGTACGCCGCGATGAACTTCTTGATCCCCTCCGTGCCACCGGTGGCGTCCATCAGGGCGTGGGTCGTGAAGAACACATTCTCGGCGGCCGCGCCCGCGACCTTGACGAGGTCCGGCGTGTCGTAGCCGTCACCGCCGACGATCGGTCCGGTGATGCCCGCATCGCGGAACTGCTTCACGAGCGGGCCGATGTTGTACGGCATCGCCGCCACGTAATAGAAGTCGGGCTGCGGGCTCAGCGCCTTGATCTTGGTGATCTGCGCCGAGAAGTCGCTCGCCTTGTCGTCGTACGAATCCTCGAGCGCGATCGTGCCTCCGAGCTCGGTGAAGCGGCTCTTGAAGTAGCCACCGAGGAGGGTCGTGTACTCGACGCCCTTGTCCCACAGGAAGTACGCGTTGTGGCCGAACGTCTTGTACGAGTACTCGGCACCGACGGCGGCCTGGACGTTATCGCCGAAGCAGGCGAGGAACATCATGTCGCCGACCTGGGTCGGGATCTTCGGTGAGGTAGCCCCGACCGTGATGAATGGGATCTTGGCCGCCTGGAACGTCGGGCCCGAGGCGAGCACAGAGTCCGTGTCGGTGTAGCCGATGAACAACGGCACCTTGTCCTGCTCGACGAACTGCTTCGCCGTCTGCGCGGTGACGTCCATCTTGTACTGGCTGTCGTGGACGATGAAGTCGATCTGCGAGCCGTTGACGCCGCCAGCCGCGTTGATCTCCTTGACGGCGAGCTTGGCGCCATTCGCCGCCGGAAGGTCGAGCGCCGATTCGTCGCCGGTGAGGGCGAACCCGCCACCGAGCTTGATGGTCCCGCCGCCTGCCGCGGCGCTGCCGCTGGCGGACTCAGACGCCGCGACCGACGCGGACGCCGATTCGGACGGGGCTGCGGCGCTGGAGGCACCGCCAGGCGAACTCGTCGAGCAAGCCGCGACCAGGACGATCACGGTCGCCAACGCGAAGACGTTGCGGGTCATGTCTCCTCCTCCGGGCCGCCCCGCGGGGCAGCATCTCGACCGCACTGCGGCGAGCGTAGGACGAACTACGCGCGTCGAGACGTGGCGGTCGGATGACTATCCCGCACCGCCACCTCCGTGACAAGCCCCGACACGCGCGGACCGCGAGAAATCGACCCTCGTTCTCGCCCGCCGCGTGACGGCGTCAGCGAGCCGCGACGGCTGCCTGCCGCCTCGCAGCCGCGACGAAGGCGGCGAAGAGCCGCTCGAACTCGTCCGGCGTCGACTCCGTCCGCTCGGGATGACACTGGACCCCGACGACGAAACGGTCGCCTTCGGCTTCGAGGCCTTCGACCAATGGCCCGGCCGAGCTGTCCGCCCATGCCGCCGCACGTAGACCGGGCGCGAGGTCGGTCGCACGGATCCCCTGGTGGTGGTAGGCGTTGACCTCGAGCTCCTCCGCTGGGCCAAGGAGCGAGGCGAGCCGAGTGCCGCCGACGAGCCGGATCGGATGGGTCACCGGCGGGCCGAGTCCCCAGCCGGCGCCGTGGTGGCCCTCGACGTGCTGGAGCAACGTGCCGCCGGAGAACACGTTGATGGCTTGGAGCCCACGGCACAGGCCAAGCACGGGGACGTCCCGGTCCTCGGCGACGCGCCAGACGATCGATTCGAGTTCGTCCCGATCGTCCTCGATCTCCTTCGAGCCGGCGAGGCCCTGCCCATATCGACTGGGGTGGATGTCGGCACCGCCGGTCAGCATCAAGCCGTCCATCGACGCGAGCGCCTGCGCTCGCTCCTCGGCGGGGGTGCGGCTGTCGACGCGGATGGCCTGCGCTCCGTGCCGCTCGACGGCGGCGACGTAGAGGTCGTTCCGCTGGGCGGCGAGGTCAGGCCGGTCACTCAGATGGGTGAGTGCCAGCGTCACCACGATGTGCGGCTCGACCTTGGGGCCGGCGTCATCCGTCACGAACACCTCCACGACACATTTCGCTGGAGAGTGTACGGACGCCGCCAGCGACACATCGACAGGCGATTGACCGTCGTTCTGCACTTGCTCTACATTCCTTGCCTGGCCCAGTACGAGCGGTTCCCGTCCGGGAGCGGGAGTCAGGATCGGCGGGCGAAGGGTGCGAACGCGTCTCGCCCCTTCACGTGTGGAGACCGGGAAGCCGTGGCCAAGGCAGTCGAGGAGGTTCTCGCGGCATGGCGGGAGGCTGAGCGTGTGCTCGATACCCTTCCTCCGCTGAGCCCGGATCACGAAACCGTTCGTCGCACCGTCGTCAGCCTCCGTCGCACGTATCAGACCATCACGTCGGACGCGGAGCAGACGGCTGAGACGATCGACCGGACGCACCAGACCATCGGTGCGGCGCGTGAGGTCTTGACGAGGGTCGCGGGCACATCGCGCGACGCGGGGGCATGAAGCGTCCGCGCGGACGGACTAGGCGCCGACTGGCGCCTTAGCTGGAGGCGGCTCCCGGCGGGCGCACGCCCGACGACCCAACGGTTTCGCTGTCGGTGCCCGATTCCGCACTCGCCGGCGCCTCCGACGTCGCCCCGACGAGCGCCTCGTATGCCGCGCGTTGTTCCTGGGCGATCATCCGAAGTCGTACCCATTCCGCTGTCCACGGCGTCGCGTCACGGAGCGCTCGGGTCGTCGTGTGCCAAGCCTCCAAGGCATCCAACGCTTCACGGCTCATCTGGCTATCCCTTTAGAACACCGGTCGTCGAGGCTGTCATCGTATCGCTGCCTCGTCGCGGCCGCCCTTCCCGTCGCGGCCGGAGCGACAAGCTGGCGTCGCAAGTCCTGCGATCGACGCCTGAGAGGCTTCGTCGTCACAGGACCTCCAGGGCTCGGCGCACAGCCCCGATTCCTGCCACAGTTCAGATATGGCGGAGGCTGCAGGCCACGACGACGGCGCTCACGCGACCGGGCCCCTGGCCGGCCAGGTCGCGATCGTCACGGGTGGCGCGAGGGGCATCGGACAAGGCATCACCACGCGCTTCGTCGGCGACGGCGCGACCGTCTACATCGCCGATCGAGACATCGACGCCGCTCGCCAGACAGCGCGTGAGCTGGCAGCGAGCGCGACGAGTGGCGGTCGGGCCGAGGCTCTCGAGGTCGACGCATCAGATCGCGAAGCTGTCGACAGAGCGGTCGACCGCGTCGTGTCGGATACGGGTCGTCTCGACATCTTCGTCGCGAACGCGGGGATCGGCGGCCCCACGCCATTCCTCGACACCACCGATGCGACGTGGGACCGCGTGATGGCCATCAACCTCCGCGGTGCCTTCATCGGCGTTCAGACGGCCGCCCGTGCGATGCGGGCCGCCGGCCGCGGCGGCCGGATCGTCGTGACGTCGTCGACGAACGCCTTCTGGATGGAGACGGGCCTTGCGGCCTATAACGCGTCGAAGGCGGGTGTCCTGGCGATGGCGAGGACGGCAGCGATGGAGTTCGCACCGCACGGCATCACGGTCAACGCGGTCGGTCCCGGATTGATCGCGACGGACCTGACCCGGGCTGTCACCGACGACCCGGCGAATGCGGCCCAGTACCTGCGGCAGATCCCGATCGGCCGGTTCGGGACGCCGGCCGACGTCGCCGCGGCCGTCGCGTTCCTGGTCTCGAAGGATGCCGCCTGGATCACCGGCCACCTGCTCGTCGTCGACGGTGGGCAGACGCTGGGAACGCCGTTCCCGGAGTGACCGGGAGTGGCGCGGCCTAGCTGGCCGCGATCTGCTCCCCCGCCGGGATCACGGTCACGGGATCGAACCCGAGCCGGACCGTGCCGTCGCGTCGCATCAGTGTCAGGCGTTCGTTGCCACTCACGTCGACGCGGATCTCGCGTCCGCCGATATCGACGCGGACCTGCGCCGTCGCGCCCTCGAAGATCACACGGTCGATCGTGCCGTCGAGCACGTTGGCGAACCCCGCCCCGTCGCCGTCCTCGACGATCTCGATGTCTTCCGGACGCACATACGCGACCACCGACTGTCCGACCGACAGCCCCGGTCGCGCCGCGCCCCGGATCGTGTGGCCGAGCGCCTCGATCAGCCAGCCGGCATCGTCGCCGTCGCCATCGCGACCCGCGACCGTCCCCCGAAGGCCGTTGTTGGCGCCGATGAACTCGGCGACATACGGCGTCTGGGGCTGGAGATAGATGTCTGTCTGCGTCCCGATCTGCTCGATCCGACCGCTGTTCATCACGACGATTCGATCGGAGATCGCGAAGGCCTCGGACTGGTCGTGCGTGACGTAGATGGCGGTCTTGCCGGTCCGCCGCTGGAGGTCGAGGATCGAGTACTTGAGCGTGTCGCGCAGGTTCTTGTCGAGCGCGCTCAGCGGTTCGTCGAAGAGCAGGACCCGCGGATCCGTCGCAAGCACCCGGGCTAGCGCGACACGCTGTTGCTGGCCGCCGGACAGCTGCCCCGGCAGCCGGGCCCCATACCCTTTCAGCCCGACCATCGCGAGCATCTCCTCGACGCGAGCGGCGATGGCGTCCTTCTTCTCGCCCTTCACGGACAGCCCGAACCCGATGTTGTCGGCCACCGACAGGTGCGGGAAGAGCGCTGGCGTCTGGAAGACGAACCCGATGTTGCGTTTGCGCGGGGGAAGCCACGTCACGTCCTGGTCGTCGAACAGGATCCGCCCACCGCTGGGCTCGATGAGGCCGGCGATCATGCGCAGGGTGGTCGTCTTGCCGCAGCCCGAGGGACCGAGCAGCGTCACGAACTCCCCATCGGCGACCTCGAGCTCGAAGTCGTCGACGGCGACGGTCGTGCCGTACAGCTTGCTGACGCGGTCGAGCCGGACGGTAGACATCAGATCAGGTAGGTGCCCTTGAGATAGCGGGTCCCGAAGACCCGGAAGAACACGAGGATCGCGCCGAACGAGATCAGCTGCATCGTCACGGCGAGCGCGGCCGTGGTCGGCGCGAGGCCCGCGGTCCGGACCAGGTTGAAGACACGCAGCGGGGCGGTCGTCACGTCAGGTGGGTGGACGAACAGCGTCACGAGGTACTCGTTGAACACGATGATGAACGTCAGCATCAGCCCGGCGCTGACACCCGGACCGATGAGTGGGAACACGATCCGCCAGAACGTCTGGAGGCGCGTCGCCCCGAGGCACGCTGCGGCTTCCTCGAATGCGATCGGCAGGTCCTTCAACGCCACGACGATCGGGGAGAGCATCAGGGGGAACGTCCCGACCGCCATCGCGAAGACGAGTCCCCAGATGGACGTCGTGAGGTGGTACGTGAAGTTGTAGACCAGGACGAGCGAGATCCCGATGACTGCACCCGGCACGTACAGCGGCAGCGTCACGAGGGAGTACAGCGTGCGCTTGCCCGGGAACTGGTAGCGGACGATCGCGTAGGCGCCGGGCAGTGCGATCACCAGGTTGATCGCCAGGGTCAGGCCGGCGACCAGGAAGCTCTGCCGCAGGTTGTCTCCGAAGCTCCCGAGCACGTACTGGAAGTTCTGTACCGCGTACGTGCCGCCCGGTCCCGTCAACGAGTATCCGAGCAGGGTGAGGAACGGCAGGACGAACACGAACAGGACGAGCCAGATGTAGAGGTGCGCCGACAGCTCGCCAAGGCGCCGGCGCGAGAAGCGCCGTGGTGGTGCCGCTGCCGGTACCGTCCCGGGCAGGGGCGTCGTCACTGCGCTCAATCGACCAGCGCTCCGCGCGAATACCGCAGCGAGAAGTAGCTGACGAGCACGGCGATGACGAGCAGGACGACGCTCATCGCGCTGGCGAGCCCGTAATCGGTCTGGACGACACCGCGCTGGAACAGCGTCCACGCGAGCGCCCGCTGCTCGTTGATCGAGCCGAGCAGGACCGGCTCGGCGAAGGTGCCGATGTTCCAGCCGAACACGATGAGGACGCCCGCGATGACGCCGCTCCGTGTGAGCGGCAGCAGGACCCGCCGGAGCGTCTGCCACGGTCTCGCGCCGAGACATGCGGCAGCCTCCTCGAGCTTCGGGTCCACGTTGCTCAGCGCCGCTCCGATGCTCATCACCATGAAAGGGAACGTGAAGATCGACATCGCGAACACGACCGACGGCATGCTGTACAGCACGGCCGTGCTCTGGATCCCAAGGGCCTGGAACAGCGGGGTGGCCGGGCCGCCTGGGAGCAAGATGAAGCGCATCCCGAACGCGATGTACAGCGCGCCGAACATCGGGAAGACCATGAATGCGCGGACGACGTCGCGATAGCGGATCCGCCGAACGAGGATGTACGCGAACGGGAAGCCGAAGATCAGGTTGACGAGCGTCGCGAGCGCGGCGAGCTCGAGAGTTATGAGCACGTTCGGCAGATACCGGCTCAGGACGAGCTGGTAGTTCTCCGACGAGTAGACCGGGCCGGTCGCCGACAGGTACGACGAACCCTCGCTGAAGCTCATCTGGACGATGAACGCCATCGGGAAGTAGAGGAACAGCGCGACGAGGATGGCCGCGGGCGCGACCATGGCGAGCGCGACGAGCTTGCGGTTGCGCTCGCGCCGGCGCGACTCATCCGCCACGACGGGCATGGGGAGGCCGAGTGGCTCAGCCCTCATCGATCACCCTTGGTCGAAGTGAGTCGGCGTCCCCGTTCAGGCGACCGGGGACGCCGCTTGCGCTTGCAGTCTACTGGCCGATCTTCGACGCGTAGTAGTCCTGCCACTCCTTCTGGGTGGCGTTGTACGCCTTCCAGTCGACCTGCTTGAAGGCCTTGATCTGGTCGAGATTCGGGAAGTAATTGAAGTAATCCTTCGCGAACCAGTCAGGGATCTGATCCACGTAGTCGGGCCCGAGGAAACCCTCGCTGAGCTCGCTCCACGGGCCGTGATCGATCGGCCATGCGTTCGGGAATTGGACGTCCTTCGCGAGGCGCCAGTTGATGAACACCTGGGCCAGGACGGGATGAGCCGCACCCTTCGGCACCCACAGGTAGCCATTGACCGGGTAGATCGCCGACGGCACGAGCAGCGCCGCATCGGTGTTGCCGCCGAAGTACTCGAGCCGGGCGAGGCTGTTCCAGAAGCTGACGGCGTCGGCCGCGCCTGACCGCAGCAGCTGCTGCATCTCCGCCGAGTCCGGCGTGTACTTGAGGACGTTCGGACCGATGTTGGCGACCGCCCAGTCGACGACCTCCTTCATCTGGTTGACATCCTTGTAGTCCTTGCCGAGCTCCGAGGCGAGGCCAAGGAAGAGACCGCCGTTGGTGATATCACCTGGCGGAGGCAGGACGACCTTGCCTTTCATCCGCGGATCGGCGAGATCCTGGAGCTTCGTCATCCAGCCGGCGCGGCCCTTGCTGTACACGACACCCGGGAACGCGGTCGACTGGAAGGCGATCGTCGTCGGGTCGTGCTTGAAGATGTCGAGGACCATCCCGGCGTTCGGGATCAGATCCGACGGGAACACGTTGTCGACGAGCCCCTGGTCCATCGCGTCGGCCCAGTAGTTCTCCTCGATCGCGAGGACGTCGTACGGCGCCGGGTTGCCGCCGGTCTTGGCCGCGGCGAGCTTCGTCAGGTAGGTGCTCGGCTGCTGGCTGCCCTCGTAGGTCAGCGTGATGTCCGCGCCGTACGTGTCCTTCACGTACTTCTGGAACTGCTTGACCAACTCGTCGTTGGCGGTATACGTCCAGTTGCCGACGACGACGCTGCCTTCCTTGGCGATCTCCGCCTTGATCTCGTCGTCAGTCATGTCCTTGTTGAGGATCGAAACGTGCTTCGTCCCCGCGGCGGCGCTGCCGGACGCGGCCGGAGACCCCGCGGCACTCGCGATCGCACTCGCAACGGCGGATGCCTGGCCACTGGCGAGTGGTTGTGAGCTGCAGGCGGCGGCGACGAGCGCGATGACGGCGATCAGCGCCGATAGCGCTCGCGACCACCGCCGCGTTCCGATGGTCTGCACCGAGACGGCCCTCCTCCTCGTTCCGATCAGGACGCCTGCGCCGTCGTCCCCAGGGCTGCAGGATGGGTGGCATCCTGCGGTTGAACGTTGACGCTTGACGTTACCATTCGGGCCGAAGGATACTCCGGGCCGCTTGCCAGTCAATAGGACGACGCGTCGCGAGGACCGCACGATCCCACCCAAGGCCAAGCCCAGGTCCGTCGACGAAGCCCGACGTCGCAGGGGGTCCGCATCGACCACGCTGCGCGATGTCGCTCAGCGGTCTGGCGTGTCGGTGACGACGGCATCGCGGATCTTGAACGGCCGCACGTCGGGTGTGCCGATCCGCGACGAGACCCGCGGTCGCGTGCTGGCGGCGGCCGCCGACCTCGGTTATAAACCGAATCTCCTCGCGCGCGGGTTGCGTGGCAGTCGCAGTTCGCTCATCGGGGTCATCGCACGCGACGTCTCGGACCCGTTCCACATCCAGGTGCTGCAAGGCATCAACGAGGTGACCCGCGCGCGCGAGTTCCGGCTCTTCCTGGGCCACGTCGACTACCGCCCCGACGTCGCGCTCACGTATGGGTCGATGTTCGAGCGCTCGCACGCCGACGGGATCATCGTGCTCGGTGACCTCGTCGACGGGACGTGGTCGCTCGCCGACCTGACGACCCATCACCGCTACGTCGTCGGCGTCTCCGACCGTGTCGGAGCCGGGGCGTTCCCGGGCGTGTATTCCGACGCGCACGAAGGAACCCGTCTCGCCCTCGAGCATCTGTGGGGTCTGGGTCATCGCAACATCGTGTGCGTCTCGGACCCGGCGACGGAGGACCAGCGGCTGCGGACCAGACTCTACGAGGCCTTCATGCGCGACCACGGGGTCGGCGACCTCGCGGTGGCGCATCCCATCGGACAGCCGGACCCCGAGCCGAGCTATCGCCTGGGGCTTGAGCTGTTCGCGGCCAACGGGACGCGGCATCCTCCGACGGCGATCTTCGCGACGTCGGACACGATCGCGATCGGCCTCCTACGCGCCGCGTATCAGACCGGCGTCGTCGTCCCGCGCGATATGTCGATCATCGGCTTCGACAACATCGCGATCGCCGCCTACACCGTGCCGCCGCTCACGACGATCAGCCAATCCGGGGAAGAGATGGGTCGGCGAGCTGCGTCGCTACTACTGGACATGATCGAGGCAGACGACGGGGTCGATCGATACGGGGACGTCGTCCTCGAGCCGACGCTGATCGTGCGCGACTCGACCGCGCCGCCGCCGAGCGCGTAGCCAAGAGCGCCGGTCAACCCCCTATCCTCGGCACATGGACCGCCCGAGCCTGCTGCGGCGTGCCCTCGCACTTTCCGTCGTCAGCATCGTCCTCAACGGTGTGCTCGGCGGGATCGCCGTGGTCGTCGGTATGGCGACCGAGAGCGTGTCGCTGCTCGGCTTCGGGCTCGACGCGGCCATCGACTCTGTCGCGTCCGTCGTCCTCGTGTGGCGGTTCCACACAGAGGTCCGCGAGCCGCATCGGGCAGAGCGGATCGAGCGGATCGCCGAACGTGCCGTCGGTGCCGTCCTGATGGGTGTCGCGGTCTATCTGGCCGTGTCCGCGGTGAACGCCCTCGCGAACGGCACGCACCCGGAGGCGAGTTTGGTCCGGACCGTCCTTCTCCTCATCGCCGTCGTGGCGTTGCCGCCGCTCGCGTTCGCGAAGTACGCGACCGCCCGCGACCTGGGGAGCGGTGCACTGCGCGCCGACAGCATCCTCACGGGCATCGCGGCCCTGCTCGCGCTGATCGGTCTTGGGTCGCTCTTACTGGACGTGGCAGCGCACATCCCGTGGGCCGACGCTGCGGGTGCGCTCGTGATCGCCGTCATCGTGGCCAGGGAGGGGTGGTCGTCGGTCCGGGCTGCGGAGAGCCACCAGCCACTCTCGGCCGAGTAGCCATCCACCGGGTAGCAAAACTGCCACCGATCATCAGTCAGGTGGCTTAGCTACACCGAAGCGCCGCGTTCACGCGCGGACACGAATAGGTATCACGCCCTATTCCCGTACGGACGTTCACTTTCTTACCGTCTGCGACAGACCCGGCTCGCTCTTCCCCCTGGCGATCCGGGTCTGCTGATTCGTCGGGCGGTCGCGCGGACCTCCCGGCAGGGGGAGGGTCGGAACCGGGACGGGGGTCTCGGGACCGGCAAGGGGGAATGAGCCCGGATCCGGGACGGGGGTCCTGGATCCGGCTCCCCTCAGCGGACGAGGCGCAACCTGGGGGCCTTGGGGGCGACGGGGCAGGAAAAAAGGTCCGAGGTGGCCCCTTCGCCGGCGTAGGCCGGACGGCGGGTACGGGGCCGAGCGCCGACCGGACGCCACGGAGTCGGCCGAAACCGTCTCCCTGGCCCTCGGGACAATCGCTCGGTTCCGCGTGATCCTCGGACCCGCGACTAGCGTACGCCCGATCCGGGCGCACGACCAGCCATGTCAAGGCCACCCGGCGGACTGCCGACCGGGACCATCGGGGGAGGACGGAGCAGCCGGACGCCGGTGCTAGACTCCGCGGCCTATCGCACCGGCCGGGATCGGTGCCACAGACGCAAAGGACCGTTCCGCCCATGACGGCCGGACCGACTCGCGCGCGAACGCCCACCGCCGCGCAACAGCTGGCCCTGGACCTGCCGGTCTCACTGCCGGCCATCGCGATCGAACCGGAATGGAAGGCGCAACAGCGCCTGTGGGGCCATTCCTTCCATCCGATGTGCTCGTACCTTGCGAGCTTCCCAGCGGCTCTGGCACACGCCTTCATCGCCCGCTATTCGCGACCCGGCGATGTCGTCCTCGACCCGTTCTCGGGTCGCGGCACGACGCCCCTGCAGGCGTGCGCCGAAGGGCGGATCGGCGTGGGCAACGATCTCAATCCGTTCGCCCATCTGCTGACCGCGTCGAAGGTCGAGCCGGCCAGCCGCGCGGCGGCGATCACCCGCCTGACCCAGCTCCGCCTCAGCTGGAACGCGGATCCGATGGGATGGAGCCGGCTGGCACAGCGCGTGAGCGAGGGCGCGGCGGGCGTGCTCGTTCCCGCAGCAGGATCCCGCGGCGGACCGGAGTCGGGATCCGAAAGCGTCCCTGCCGAGGTCGCTCTCGCGTTCCACCCCGACACGCTCGGTCAACTGCTGTTCGTCCGTTCGGAATTGCGCCTCGATGACCGCACCGACCGATTCCTCGCAGCTGCGATCACTGGGATCCTGCACGGGAAGAGCGCGAGCTATCTCTCCGAGCTGATGCCGAACACGTTCAGCATGGCGCCGCGCTACGTCCGCGAGTTCGCCGCACGGACGTCGTTCACGTCGCCACGTCGTGACGTCTTCGACGGCCTCGCGTCGAAGATCGACCGGCTGTACCGCCAGCCCGCCCCGTCGACCGAGGGCGTGGCGCTGCTTGGTGACGCACGCGATGTGGCACCGCGCGTGCGCGCAGCGCTTCGGGCGCGGGGCCGACCGGACCGGGCACGGCTCGTCGTGACATCCCCGCCCTACCTCCGCGTCGTCAAGTACGGCTACTACAACTGGCTTCGGACCTGGTTCCTGGGCTTCGACGCTCGGGAGATCGATGCGACCCTCGACGACGCCCACCATCGCGAGCCGTATCTCGCATTCATCCGCGACGTGCTCGCTGGCCTCCGGCCGGTCCTCACCGATGACGCCGTCGTCGTCCTCGTGATCGGCGACGTCGAGACTGATCGCGGTCGTCGACTCAAGGGCGGCGTGGGCCTCGCCGAGCGAGCCTGGGAGCACGCGGCCGAGCCGGAGGGGTACAAGCTCGCGGGCGTCGCGCTCGACGATGTCGCGGCCGTCCGCAAGATGACCAAGCTGTGGGGCGACGAGGCCGGGCGAGCCACGAAGACCGATCGGATCCTCGTCCTCGGCGCGACCGAGTCGGGCCGGCGGCGGGCACTCTCTGGCGCCGGGCTCGACGTCGACTGGGACTGGCCACCCAGGGCGCTGCGCGCGCTTTAGCCGGCTGGCGAAGTCCCCGACGACCGCGCCTCGCGCACCTTCGGCCGCCACTATCATGCCGCCATGCAGCAGATGTACGACCCGTCCGACCTCGCGTCGATGGATCCGTTGGTCCTGATGAAGAACCTCGACCACGTCCGGATGACCAGTCGTCGCCTGTCGTACATCCTCCAGCAGCAGGTGCACCTCTATACCCCCGAGGCGAACCAGCTGCGCGAGCAGATCGACCGCTACGTCGAGGCCGAGCGTCAGATCGAAGGGGAGATGGCGAGGCGCGTCATCCGCGCCTGACGCACCCTCGAGATGTTGGCGCGGGACGACCTCGGTCACTGGGTGAACGATCCGACCAACCAAGGTCGCGGCGGACCCGCTTATCCGCCCGTTGGGTCATGGGATGAACCAAGCGTCGGCGCGACGCGTGACGTGCGGGAGAAAGAAAGACCCCGCCGATCCCGGCGGGGTCTTCGATATAAGAGCGGTGCCAGGTCAAGCCCCGGCGGGCACCGCGGCGAGACGGACGGGTCGTTCGCGTTCCTGGTCCTTGACCGACCTCTGCTCGTCGGCCGTGCCCACGTCTTCGATCCCCGGTTCGGTCGGCGTGATCACCACGGTGACGGGCCGGCGGAGCGCCTGCTCCTCGGCGACGATCCCTGACGCCATCGCAGCTAGGGTCGGCATCTCGGACAACCCGAAGCCGATCCCATGGGCGGCCAGATCCTCGACCCCGAGACCCCGGAACAGGCCGCGCGCCGCGACGGCGCACATCTCGTCATACAGCTCCGGCCAGCCCACGCGACGGCGGCGGTAGCAGAAGCGGATGAACTCGGCCGCATCCGGGTCGGGGACTCGCGTGGCGGCGTGGCGTGGCTCCATCGATGGCAGGCCCTCCCTCCGGCGGGCAGTTCGACCCCGGGCAGGGCCGTGCCGCGCGCTCGCCGTACGACGGCAATACGAAGCCATACCGGCCGACGATCCGCGTCGGGGACCGCCGTCCGGTGGTCGGTTGGTGCTCGGTCCCGACCCCTTCCCTGGGTCTCGGCGGCCGATGTCGCGACATGGTAGGCGCCGCGGCGACGGCTCGGAAGAGGGCTTGTCCACGACTTAATCCACGAACTTTTCCACATAGGTGGATAGTCCCTAGAACGCCCGTGCTGTACGTGCGGAACCGGCCCTCAGACGTCCTTGCGGGCGAGTCCGAGACCGGGACCATCAGACAGCTCCCAGCGCTTGTCAGGCCCGAGGATGAGGCCGTCGAAGGGGTCATCCGCAAGCAGCAGGTTGCCGTCGAGATCGACCCAGTCCGCCAGCGACGCGACCACAGCCGAGCCGGCGATGCCGACCGATGTCTCCTCCATGCAGCCGAGGAACGTCCGGAAACCGCGCCGCCGCGCGTCGTCGAGCATCGCGTGTGCCGTTGCGATGCCGCCGCACTTCGCGAGCTTCACGTTGATCCCTTCGACGACACCCTCGAGCGCGTCGAGATCCTCGGGCAGGACGCAGGACTCGTCGGCGACGACCGGGATCGAGGAGCGCTCCTGCAGCCAGGCGAGATCGCGGTACGAGCGCGCGGGGAATGGTTGCTCGATGAGCTCGACCCCGAGCTCGGTCAGCTCGGGCAATAGGGCAACGGCGTCGTCGCGCGTCCAGCCGGTGTTCGCGTCGACCCGGATCGGTCCGCCGTACACGTCGCGGACCGCCCGAAGGGTCGCCAGATCCGCCGGTCCGCCGACCTTGATCTTCAGCGCAGGAAAATCCGCCGCCCGCATGGCTCGCTCCGCCACGATCGACGGCTCATCGAGGCCGAGCGTGAAGTCGGTCGGCGGGACGTCCGCAGAGAGCCCACGCAGCCCGTGGACGGAGACGCGCAGTGCCTTGGCGACCAGGTCGTGGAGTGCGATGTCGAGCGCGCACCGCGCGGCGCCGTGGCCGCGGATCGCCACCGACATGGTCCGCGCGGCGGCGTCGACGCCCTCGCTGTCGAGTGCCGGCTCGCCGATCGCCGCGAGCAGGATCGGCAGGACGGTCGCCATCGTCTCCGGTGTCTCGCCGTAGAAGGTATCCGGGTACCCCTCCCCCAGGCCGACGACGCCAGGCAGTCGGTCGTCACGGAGCTCGATGACGACGGTGGTGATCCGGGTGCCGGCACCGTGGTCCGAGCGTGCGATGCGGAACGGGTCACGGAGGGCGAGGCTCAGGACCTCGTAGGTGAAGCTCAGACCCACGGCAACGCGTCGACGGCATCGCGGACTGCCCTCCAGAGCCCGTCCGCGCCGAACCGGATGACGTCATCCGTCGGCAGCCCGGTCTCGTCGCGGATGGCGGCGATCACCCCTCGCGCCTCGTCGTCATTCGGATAGAGCGAGGTATTGAGTGCGATCGCGACGACCTTCGAGGGGGCGATCATGCCGGCGATCCGCTCGTGCATCTCGATGAAGGGCACCAGCGGCGCGATCGGGAACGACACGCCCGGCAGATGGTCGAAGTCGTGCTCGGCTAACCCCGGCTTGTGCACGAGGACCATCGCGTGCGGCGTCCCGCCGTGGATCAGGCCCATCGTGACCGCGCTGTATGCCGGGTGGTCGATCGAGCCCTGGCCTTCGATGAAGACCCAGTCCCCACGTGCCTCGCCCTGCTCGACCAGCCACTCGACCGTGCCGTTGGTGAAATCGCTGATGAGCCGGTCCACGGCGGCGCCCCAGCCTTCGATCATGATGCCGGTCTGTCCGGTCGGGACCATGACGGCCTCGGCGGCGTCGCGGCGGGCGGCAGCCACGAGCTCGAGGGCGACGGACATCTTCCCGATCGCGCTGTCCGTCCCGACCGTGAGGATCACCCGTTTGCCCGGCGCATGCCGACGGCCAAGGGTCGTCTCCATCCGGTCCGGTGGCCGCCGGTAGTCGTTGAGCCGCGAGCCGGAGCGCGCGGCCGCTGCGCCGAACTCGGGGTCATCGCCGAGGAACTGATGCAGGCCGGAATGGATGTCAAGCCCTGCCTCGATCGCCTCGAGGATGATCGACCGCCAGGCCGCCGGCAGCTTGCCGCCGGTCGGGGCGATCCCCAGCAGGAGCCCATCAGGGCGCTCCGGCGCGTCAAGGACGTCGGAGAGCCGGCCGACGAACGGGATGTCGTGGCCTGGCAACGACCCGCTCACGTTGCGGCCGACCATCGTCGAGTCGAGGATCGCGATGATGTCGTCGCGTCCATAGCGGATGACGCCGGTCGCCGTCTTGGCGTCGTCGATGCCGTGCCCTTCGGTGAGGATGACGAGACGGCGCGGCTCGGTCGGCAGCATCGGCGCAGTCTACGGAAGCGACGCACCACGCTGCCGAAGCCTGCGCGGGGGCGTCACCCGTGGTCGGCTCGGTACCGCTCGTACAGCCGGGCGAGCAATGCTGCAAGGTCGCGTGCCATCTCGTCGTCAAGCGACGGGAAGTTGAACGTCGCCTTGCCGGACCGGCGTCTTAACAGACCCTCAGGTGTCCCTTCGAGCGAGTCGGGATAGGTATCGGCGACGAGCAGGAACAGGCTGACGTGGCGTGTGGCGGCACGGACAGCAGCGAAGTAGTCGTGCGCAGTCGCGCCCGGCCATCTCAGCGACGGCATACCGTAGATGGTCGCGTCCTCGAGCTCGCCACGATATGGCTCGAGGAGCGACCAGATGCGCTCCTCGACGGCTTGCAGATCCGGCACGGGCGCATCGTACGTGCGGGCGACGGGCCTGCGGACGGTCAGGCCGTGCGCGGCTCCAGGATCACGACCGCGGTCTCGCGTGAGCGTCGCGCGGCCCAGCCCTCCTGGTTAGCGCCGTTGTAACCGGCCCAGCCGTCCCACAGCCGCGGTCGCTCCGTCGGCGTCGCTATCCTCCCGTGGACCTCCCGCGGACCGCTCGGCAGCTCCACGACGACATCCGGCTGGGCCTGGAGGTTGAGCCACCAGGCAGGCTCGGCATCGCCCCACCCGTTCATCGCCATCGTCACGATGTCCGGACCGTCAACGAAGTACGCGAGTATCGCGATGCGTTCTTCGCCCGAACGCCGCCCGATCGTCCGGAGCCGCATCAACCCCCACTTCTCGGCAGATGGATCGCGCAGCCCCAGGCGACCGCCGGTGACGTTGTACAGCGCTCGATGGCCGATCCACGCCGCTCGGATGAACCATCTGGGCGGAAGGAACGCGGTCGGTCGCTTCTCGGGCACGGAGCCGGCGGGAGAATGGTCGGTGCTCACGGGAACCTCCTGCATACGCTGTAAACTTATGGTGTAAGTCTAGCGACACGGCCGTACGGGTGTCAAGACTTACGCTGTATTCGCTAGAGTGCCGACATGACGACCGAAACCGGAGCGACGACCGAGCGCCGAGCTCCACTGAGCCGAGAGCGCGTGCTTGCCGCCGCCGTGGAGCTGGCAGACCGCGAAGGGATCGACGCACTTAGCATGCGGCGCCTCGGGACGGAGCTCGGCGTCGAGGCGATGTCTCTGTACAACCATGTCGCGAACAAGGAAGACGTACTCGACGGGATGGTCGACGTCATCCTCAGCGAGATCGACCCCGCGCCCAAAGCCGGCGAGTGGAAGGCGAGGCTCCGGAAGCGCATCCTGTCAGCGCGCCGCGTGATGCTGAGGCATCGCTGGGCCTCGGGGGTGATCGTCTCCCGAAGTCAGGCGAGCCCGGCGATGATGAGCTACATGGACGGCGTCGCCGGGATCTTCCTTCAGGGTGGTTTCTCGGTCGACCTGTTGCACCACGCCATGCACGTCCTCGGGAGTCGCATCCTTGGCTTCAGCCAGGAGCTCTTCGATGACAGCAACGAGCTCGTCCAGAGTCCGGAGATGCAGGCCCTGATGCTCCAGCAGATGTCCGCGGCGTACCCGAACATCACTGAGATCGTGCGGCAGGTCCAGCACGACGAGGCATCGGTCGTCGGCGCGGGGTGTGACGATCAGCGGGAGTTCGAATTCGCTCTGGACCTCCTGCTCGACGGTCTCGAGCGCCGCCGCGCTTCCCAGACGACCGCAGGCGGGTAACGACACCGCGACGCACGCGTCTCATCCTGTCGAAGGCAGTCATAACGACGGGAGCCCCAGATGACGGAGATCGCAGAGCAGTCGCGTCCGACTGGGGTCCGCGTCGTCGCGCGGCATGTCGGCGCGTGGCTCATCGGGCTTGGCCGCGGCGCGTGGCTATTCCCATTGGATCTCATCTTCAAGTCGGTCGGGCTTCGATACGGCTGGTTGACGCAGCTGTTCAAGCGGACTCCGCCACCGATCCTCGCCGGCCTCGGCCAGCTCCGAGCGGAACGCGCGTCGTGGCGCGCGGCGAAGAACGTGCCGGCATACCGCGCATTCCTCGAGGAGGGGGCGGTCGATCCGGACGACCTTTTTCCGCTCGGCATCCTCGGACGGCTGCCAGAGACCGAGAAGAAGAACTACATCGACCGCTATGGACTGATGGAGCGCTGTGTCGGCGGCGACGTCCCCTACCCGGGCACGACGATCGACGAGTCGAGCGGCTCGACCGGGACGCCATACAACTGGATCCGAGGCCGGCGTGAGCGCGAGGTCGCCCACCGCAATATCTCGTTCTTCGCTCGCTACGCTTTCGGACCAGGACGCCTCGTGACGCTGAACGCGTTCTCGATGGGCGCGTGGGCCGCGGGCATGAACATGAGCCTCGGCATGACCCGCCACGGCATCGTCAAGTCCATCGGTCCTGACATCGACAAGCTGCTGTCGACGCTGTCATATCTCGGTCCGAGCTACCGCTTCCTGATCTCTGGCTACCCCCCGTTCCTCAAGCATCTCCTCGATGAGGGTGCGCGTCGCGGCTTCCCGTGGCAGGACTACGAGGTGCATGGGCTGGTCGGTGGTGAGGGCATGACGGAGGAGCTGCGCGACGTCCTCCTCGAGCGATTCCGGTCGGTCTACTCGGGCTACGGCGCGACGGATATCGAGATCGGCATGGCAGCCGAGTCGCCCGTCAGCGTCGCGCTGCGCCGCCTTGCGCGGCACCGTCCGGACGTGAGCGAGGCGCTGTTCGGGAACGATCCGCGCCTCCCGATGGTCTTCCAGTACAACCCGCTGATCCACTTCCTCGAGGTGAACGAGCTGGGCGAGATCGTCTGCACGGTGTCTCGGCTCGACCTTCTCGCGCCGCGGATCCGTTACAACGTCCACGACGAGGGTGGACTCCTCGGTTTCGGCAAGGCGCGCCAACGGCTCGCGGACTTCGGATTCGATATCGAGCGGCTGGCCGAGCTGGCGGAGACCGCCGGTCCGCACGGCCCCTTGCCATGGTCACGCCCGATCCCACTCCCCTTCCTGTGGGTGAACGGCAGACGCGACGCGACCATCAGCGTCATGGGCGCCAACATCTATCCCGAGGACATCGAGACGCTGGTGTACCGCGACGCCGCCCTCGTGCCGCGACTGCAGTCGTTCCTGCTGTCGACGGTCGACGACGAGCGTGGCCTACCGCGGCCGATGATCGCGCTGGAACTCGCTGACCTCACCGACGTCGATGACGCGTGGCGGACCGCGATGGCCGACCAGCTTCGTGACGGGCTGATGGGGTTGAACATCGATTACCGCTCGTCGATCGCAGAGTTCCCCGACGCGATGCAGCCGATCGTCACGACGTACGGCCCCTTCGAAGGCCCGTTCGCTGCCGACGCAAGACGCATCAAGCAAAGACGCGTGATCCAGCCGACGGGCTGACCGGCGTGTCACGACACGTGCGATCGTCGGCGATGTCACATTTCGCGCCGATCTCCGCCCTATGGATGTGTGGATAGCGCTGTCGCCGTGATCGACGCTCGGCCCGACATCGAGGGCCTGTACCGAGCCGATGGTGATCGGCTGTGGCGGTCCGTCTACGCGTTCGCCGGTGACGCGGAGATCGCGAGCGATGCCGTGGCTGAGGCGTACGCCCAGCTCCTCCGCCGAGGCGCGGCTGTCCGCGACCCCGCGGCATGGGTGTGGCGAACGGCGTTCCGGGTGTCGCGAGGCTCGCTCAAGGCGCGCCGACGGGACGAGGGTTTGGCCCTTCCGGCGGCCGAACACCGGGACGATCACGTCGACCACGACCTGCTCGACGCCATCCGTCAGCTCCCAGACGGCCAGCGCGCCGCGGTCATCCTCTTCTACTACGCCGATCTGCCCGTCCGCGAGATCGCGGACCGACTCGGGACGAACAGTCTCGCCGTCCGGGCAAACCTGAGCCGCGGGCGTCGTCGCCTCCGAGACCTACTGGGAGACCGCGATGGATGACCTTCGACGGCGATTCGCGACTCTCGACGACGTTTCGACGCCGGATCTGTGGGAGACCATCGGCGCCCGCGCTGCCGACCTGGGGCGCGTCGCGACGGTCACGGCGGTGAGCCGCCCGGTCTTGCGCTCTCGTCGTTCCTCCGGTCGGCCGTTGATCCTCCTCCTCGCGGCGGCCGCAGTACTGGTCGCACTGCTCGCCGGTGCGCTGGTGGTGGGATCAGGCCCCGTCACACGTCCGGCTATCGTCCCGCCGGATACGTCCGCCTCGATCGGGCCGACCGCGGCGCCGACCGCCACTTCCAGCACCGAGCCGACACCTTCCGCTACTCCCCAAGCTCCCGCCCGTCTCGTCGCGTACACCGTGAGTGAGCCGATCAAGGACTGCCAGCGGCCATTGCAGTCCCTTTGCAGCGTCGACCGTGCCTGGGTCGTGAACGTTGACGGGACCGGCGCCCACCGGCTGCCGCAGGAATCTGTCCGAGGGGTCCTCGGCTGGACGAGAGACGGCTCCCGGATCATGTATTCCGACAATGGCAACCTGGCGATGACCGACGCCACCGGGTCCACGTCGGTGATCGTGCCGAATCGCCCATGGTGTCCATCTGAGGTCAAGGCGATGGACTGCGAGGTCACGATCGTCGATGGCGGAGCCGCGTCGTCACCGGTACTGGTGCCCGATCGGACCCTCTGTCCGACCCACGTCAGGGACGACAACTGCCAGGCCAGCATCGAGGAGGGCATCGCGGTCTCGCCCGACGGTTCTCGGATCGGCTACGTCCTGTCCGAAGGGCGCGATCTCGACATCACCACGGTCGTCACCTACGCCCTTTCGTCCGGGCACGTCACCAGACTCCAGTCGACCCGCAGCGGCGGTTCGTTCCAATGCAGGACGAGTGCAAGCGGGGGCGTTGATGGCCGGCCGACCTGGTCGCCGGACGGCACGAAGCTCGCCTTCGAGCGACAGGTGATCGGTCCACTGCGCAACGGGAGCTGCCAGGCAACCATCTATGTCGTCGATGCTGACGGGGCCGACCTGGTCCAGCTCGTCCCAGAGCGGATGGTCGCGCTGTCGCCGAGCTGGTCGCCGGACGGGACGAGGATCGCCTTCCATACGGCCACGCCGCAGCCCGGCTATCCATCCGACGAAGGCGCTGTCAAGGCCGACATCTACACGATCCGGCCAGATGGCCACGACCTCCAGCAGCTGACAGGCGACGGAACATCGGTCATGGCTCACTGGACGGCGGACGGCCGGATCGTCTACCGCCACCTTCGCTCGCTGTCGGACCCGAGCGAGACCGCGGAGACCTGGGTCATGGATGCGGATGGAGGCAACAAGACGCGCATCGCCGGTGACGACGTCCGGGCGTTGACAGAACTCGGATGCACGGTCTGTCCGTACACACCAGCATCCGGTGACGCCTACTGGCAACCGCGACCCTGATCGCACGCAACGTCCACTGAAAAGCCCGGTCCATCGGATGGGCCGGGCTTTTGGCGTCGAGGTTGGTACCGCATACCGGATTCGAACCGGTGATCTCCGCCTTGAGAGGGCGGTGTCCTAGGCCTCTAGACGAATGCGGCGCCGGCCGTCGGGTGGGGACCACCACGACGGCCGACAGGATACCAAAGGAGGCCTGCCCAGGCGCCCGGTCGACCCGGGCACCCAGGCGCGATCTCAGCCGGGACGAAGCACGTAGAGCCCGTCGAGGGCGACCGTCGGCCGACCGGCTGTGCCGAGGACCTGGATCCGCAGCGTGTGCCGGCCGTCCTTGAGGGCGGCAGCCCAGATGACGTCACGTGCCTTGAATGTCGCGCGATACGTGTCGACGGTCGCGACCAGGCGCCCATCGACGATGACCCGCGCCTTACCGCGCGTCGGGCCGACGGGGCCGGCCCATGCGACCGATGCCCCATCGAACGTGTACGTCGCAGACGCGCTGCGAGCCTTCGTCCAATGCGCTCGGCGGTTCAGATAGCTCGAATAGTTCACGAAGGACCACGTGCCGCTGTATCGGATCGCCGAGGACGAGTCCGACAGTGCCGTCGGGATCGTCCAGTCGGAGGATCGCCAGTCGCCGGCTGCGCCGTTGCGGTCGACCGCACGGACCCGATAGCGCACCTCGTGCGCCGACGGGAGGACGTGACGAAGGACACTCGACCTCGGTGAAGCGAGCGGGAACCGCACCCAGTCGCCGGACCCGACACGGTACTCGACCTGGTAGCTCTGAAGGCCTGCGTCAGCGGACTGCAGACTCCAGTCGACCACGACCGGCACGCCGGCCGTGGGGACATCCGAGCTCGCCGACAGGAGCACGACGGGACGCGAGACTTGCGGTGGATCGCTCGTCTGCGGCTGGGGCCGTGGAGCGGGTGTCGGAGCCGGTGTCGGAGCAGGCGTCGGGTCCGCGGTCGGATCCGGTGTCGGTTCCGCTGTCGGCGCCGGCGTGGGATCCGGCGTCGCAGTGGGGTCCGGGGTCGGCCCTTTGCCACTCGACCCATCGGTCGGCGTGGGCGCGGCCGTCGGCGAGCCGGTCGGTGCCGGGGTCGGACTCGGCGAGCGGGTCGGACTCGGCGACGCGGACGGCGCCGATGTCGGCTGTGTGGTCGGCTTCGGGGTTGCCGTCGGTGCTGGCGTCGTCGCCGTCGTCGTGCTACTCGACGATGACGGGCCATACAGCCAATCGGTGAACCCGAAGTTCTTGCCTCCACGAGCCGGCGGGGAGCCGTGGTACGACGTCCCGTAACGACGGTCGATCAGCCAGGTCTGCCACTCGTCGTCGCCGGTCGCCGGCCAATGCGCACGCTCGTACAAGAAGCGCACGGCCCGCAGGATGGCCTTGTTCGACCACGACCACGCGTCGTAGCCGCCGGCTCGGAGCAGCTCTGCCTCGAGGACGGCGCCTTGCAGCGCTTCCCAGGGATAACCGGTGGCCAACGGAGGCCACTGGAATGAGCCGCCGCGACGCATGTCGTCTGGCAACGCTCCACCGATATCGACGCCGGATTTGACGCACGGCGGATCGATGCCGACGGGCTGACTGGTACTGCACTGCCAACTCAGATCGCCGTACGTGAAGCTCGCGTAGGCGGTGCGGTCACCGAGCCAGCCACGGAACACTTGCGCGGTCCGGGCGAGCTGGGCCGAATCGCCGAGGTAGCTCGCGATCGCTGCTCTCGCGGCGCCTGCGTGCGTACCCCAGTTGTTCGGGCGACCCTCCTGGGTGCTGATCAGCGTCTTGCCGCTCAGGTCCTCGGTGAGCACCTTGCGAAGCCACGGCCGGAACGTGTTCGAATCGAACGACGCGTCCGCGGAGCCGAGGTCGATGAAGTCGGCCGCGAGAACGTACCCGGGAAGGTTTCGCGCGGCGGCGAGCGTGCGACCACCACTCTCGGTCCCGACAGCAGCCTTCAGCGCGGCGATGACTGACGTCCTGTAGGACGCGACGCCGGTCCGGGCGTAGACGAGGGATTTGGCGAGGGTGGTCTGGTCGGCGGACTCGTCCTGATTGGAGATGTCCGGGGTCCCGACCGACGAGTCGGCGCGTGCCTTGAGCGCACTCCACGCCGCGCCGGAGGTCGGCAGCGCCAGGAGTTGCGAGCGGGACATCAGGATGTAATCCGATGCCGCGGCGGTGGGGCTGAGGCGGGCGATCGCGAGGATGGTCGCGACCGCGACGAGGATCGCCACGGAGTTGACGATCAGCGAGGGGATGGTCCGGCGAGACGCCCACTGGGCGCCGTTTGAGACCGCCGACATGACGCTCCTTCCTACCTGGACGCCGTCGGGGGACGGCGAACGAAGGCTGTCCGGGCGTGCCTCGACACGGACCCGGGGCTATCCAGGGAGCGGTGGGGGGAATGGGGGCCGGCGACCGGTCGTCAGTGAGCGCGGCGGCCGACCGCCGTGGGGGGACTCCCTGCGCCGGTCATTCTGGCAGACATCTCAAAGGCATGCTGCCGGCCGCAACGGAGCATTACGCGCGTGTCACACGGGAGCGGTGCCCGGCCGCACCGGAAAGGAGGCGAGACCCCGACCGATCGCGCCCCCGCGGCCCTAGAGGCGATGCATGTCGAGGAAGCTCCGAAGGGCCTCGGCGACCTGCTGATAGCTCGATTCACCGTGGATCAGGCCGTAGTGGGAGTGGGCACCGAACGGTTCGAACTCTGCGTCGAGCCATTCGGCCAGTCGCTCGGCGTCGTCGAGCGGCGTGTAGCGGTCGAGCCCACCGGCGATGACCAGGCGCGGGACTTCGGAGACCACGCGCCGATCGACCGGGATGCCGGCGATGACCTGGCGTCGAGCCGCTCCGGACTCGTGCGGCTTCTGACCGAGCAGGTGCTGGATGCGGAGCACGTCCGGCAGCGTGAGGTCGCGCTCATCACGGAGCAGGCGCTCGGGAAGCGTCTCCCAGCCGATGAGGCTGCGACCGTAGACCTCGGGGACCTCGCGGATCTCGTACGGCCGACTTGCTGGCCGAAGGTCCCGAGGCATCTGCGGCGCGACCAGCACGAGGCCGGAGATGGCGACGCGTTCCGCTGCCTTCAGCGCGAGCAGCGAGCCCATGCCATGCCCGACGGCGACGGTCGTCGGCCCGAGGCGATCGAGTGCCGCGACCACGTCCTCGACATAGGTATCGAACGACAGCGTCGTCGGGTCGGCGGTCTGCGACCAATGGTGGTTACGGAGGTTGATCGCGTGGCCTTCCCAGCCTCGTCCGGCGAAGTACCCGAGGAACCGCTCCCACACCCACGAACCTGCCAGTTCGCCGTGAACGAACATCAGCGGCTTCCGGCGCGAGCGCCGCTCAGGCAGCCACGACTCGATGTATATGCCGCGATCGTGCAGCTCGATCTCGTCCTTGCGGACGGGCCGCCCGTTCGACGGCGGGACCGCGGCGCGGGTCAGGATGGGCTCGGGGAACGTGTCGGGCATACGGCTCACCACTCGTGGGGATTGATGACCAGGCCGGTCAGGGCCTTGGGATAGAAGTAGGTCGATTTCTGGGGCATGACGTCGCCTTCACGGGCGACAGCTTCGATGGATATGACCGGTGTGGGCTCGAGCAGGAAGGCGGCGTCAGCGCCGGCTCCCGCGTCGACGGTCGCGATCGCGTCCGCAGCCGATTTCGTGTAGTCGATGGCGCCGTCCGCGACAGCTTCGCGGTCGATACCGGCGAGCTGGTCGAGGGCAGTCGCGAGCAGCGTGACGTCGAGCGATCGGACCGCCTCGCCGCCGGCTGGAAGGAGCGGTTCGAACTCGTCGCGACGGGCGGTGAGGACGGCCCCGCCGCTCCGCGTCCATAGCCCGAACCTGCCTCGACCTCCCGCCGCGTCAGCGCCGGAGAAAGCCGTAACGAGCGCATCTGGTGATGCGACCGGCTCGACGTCGAATAGTTCGGCCGCGCGCGCGAGCAGCTGCTCCGCACCGTCGGATCCGATCCGGCGGACCAGCCGGTGTGTCGGCATTACCGTCAGCTCCTGCCGGGTCGCTTCGAGCATCAGCACCAGGACGTAGTCGAACGGCGGGTCCTCGTCACACGACCGGGTCATCCGACGCTCGTCGCGGTATCGAAGCGCGGTCTCGTATCGGTGGTGGCCGTCGGCGATCGTCACCGGCCCCGCACCCGCCGCCTCCAAGAGTGAGCCTGCCACTACGCCCGCGGGGCCGTCACCCGACGCGGGGAGTGCCCACATCCGATGACATACGCCGTCGTCGTCGGTGATGTCCACATCGGGTGGCCCGCCGGCGACGGCGGCCAGGCGCTCCTCGGCGCCGCCGGACGCGTCGTCGAACAGCATGACGACCGGACTCGTGTTCACGCCCGTGGCGCGGAGCAGCTTGTAGCGGTCCTCCTTGGGCCCGCTGAGCGTCCGTTCGTGGGGCAGCACCCCCGAGTCCGGTCCATACGGTTCCAGCCGAAGTCGGGCGAAGAAGCCGCGCTGCGTCCGCTCGTGTTCCGTACCAGGGACCCGATAGCGCTGCTCGTACACGTAGATCGACGGCTGCGGGTCCTTCCGCAGCGTCCCATCCGATCGCCATCCAGCGAGTGTCCGGGCGGCGCGGCGATACCGGTCGTCCGGTCCGTCGCCCGGCTCCTCGACCGGCATGTCGAGACGGACGACATTGGCCGGGGCACTCGCGACCAGTCGTGCTCTCGCCTCGGGCTCGATGACGTCGTACGGCGGTGCCACCACCTTCGCCAGGTCGCCGACGCGAGACGGTTCGTACCGCAGGGCGCGGAAAGGTCGGAGATCGGGCAATGGATCCCTTCGGGGGTGACGGCACGCGGCCTGCGGCTCAGGGGACGACCTCATCGTACGATACGTCTCGTGCGGACCGCGACCGAAGCGTCGGAGACGCGTCGTCGAGGGGCGACACGCAACTTTCACGGGGGACCAGGCGTCCTTGCTGCGTCCATCCCCGCCTGACGGCAGCTTCGGAGTCCGCGTGTCCCAGCCACGGTCCCCCAAGGTCTCGTTCGTCGTTCGCCTCGTGCGCTTCGGGGCGGTCGCGATGCTGCTTGGGACGCTGGTCGCAACGCCGGCCACCGCTCGTACGGCCTTCCCGGCGACCGTCGCCCCGCCAGCCGGACTCACGATGACCGCGACGGTCCTCCTCCAGGGGCATGCCCGGATCGGCGCATGGATGGCGATCGACGTCCGGCTCAAGAACGACGGACCGCCGCTCTCGGGCGAGTTGCGCCTGACCGGTGGGACACAGGGGCGCACCCGTTTCGGGACCCAGGTCGAGGCGCCCACCCAGTCCGATCAGACGCATCGGCTCTACGTCCAACCGCCGGGCTTCGGCCGCGAGATCGAGGTCAGCCTCGTCAACGGTGCGACGACGATCGCGACGACCAAGGCTACGTACCAGATCCACGACGGCACGCAGATGATCGTCGGCATCGTCGCCGAGCGTCCCGGCGACATCATCGGCGACCTCGACCTGCTACCGAACGTGAACAACGTGAAGCCGCTGACGATCGGCCTGCAGCCGAGCGATCTTCCCGACCGCGTCGAAGCGTGGGGCTCGCTGGACCGCCTTGTGTGGCAGGACGTCGATTCGAACCAGCTGACCCCGGAGCAGATCAAGGCGCTGCGCGGGTGGGTCGCCGGCGGCGGGCGACTGATCATCGCGGGCGGCACCGCGGGTCCAGCGAGCCTGTCGGCGTTCCCCGATGTGCTCCTCCCCTACCGCCCGACGGCGACGACCGACATCGCGCCGTCGTCGCTCGTGGCGCTCCTCGGTGAGGTGCCGACGGGTGCGAAGGATCTGCCGGCGCTGTCCGGCAAGCTCGCAGCCGGTCGCGCGCTCGCGACCGTCGGCGCCGAGACCGTCGCGGCTGAACGCGGCTACGGAGGCGGCGCGGTCACGCTCGTCGGGTTCGATCCGACTGCCAAATGGCTGGCCGGTACGAACGCCGCCGAAGGCCTCTGGCGCCGCCTGATCCCGACCCGGTCGACGGGGACCGCAGGCAGCGGCGACGACAGCCAGATCGTCCAGGCGGCAGCGCAGCTCCCGAACCTCGCCCTTCCGCCGGTCGGCGGGCTGATCGCCCTGCTTGTCGTCTACATCCTGCTGATCGGCCCGATCAACTACCTCATCCTCAAGCGGATCGACCGGCGCGAATGGGCGTGGGTCACGATGCCCGTCCTGATCATCGCCTTCGCCGTCGGCGCGTACGGTTTCGGCTCGCTGCTCCGAGGCACGAATGTGCTGGTCAACGAGGCGG
The DNA here is from genome assembly GCA_046732155.1 of Chloroflexota bacterium. Taxonomy (GTDB): domain Bacteria; phylum Chloroflexota; class Limnocylindria; order Limnocylindrales; family CSP1-4; genus SPCO01. The sequence goes on from JBKPMM010000134.1 coordinate 33,822, forward strand.
CGATAGTCCGTGGCGCACCCGGCGCGACCGAAGGTCTGGCGCAGACCTACCTCGGCGTCTTCTCGCCGACCCGCGCCAACTACCAGATCAGGTTCCCGGGCGGAGCCCTGCTGTCCTCGCCGACCAACGGCGACTTCCTCGGCGACGGCACCGCTGCCGGCCTCGATGTCCTCCAGGGCGATCCGTCGCGCGTCCGTGACCTGGGTGTCGGGTTCGGCTCGCTGCGCACGATCCGTGCCGAAAGTGCCGTCCCGGTGCCGCTCGTCCAAGCGGCACTCAAGCTCGAGAACGGCCGTCTGCGCGGCACGGTCACGAACGCGTCGCAGGAGACGCTCGAAGCGCCGGCCGTCGTGCTCGGCGGGACGGTCGCCAAGCTGAACGATCTGGCGCCCGGCCAGACCGGCACCGTCGACGCGGCGATGCAAGCCGTGCAGATGGGGCAGCAGCTTTCCGACAAGATCGTCGGGCCGCTGTTCTTCGGCGACCCGCGCCAGGCCGGCGAGGGGTCAGCCCGCCAGTACGCGCGGCACACGATCATCGACCAACTCACATTCGATCCGAACTGGGGATTCACCGGGCAGCTTCCCGCGGACGGCGCCGTCGTCCTTGCATGGTCCGATCGTGAGCTGCTGCCGGTCGAGATCGAGGGTCAGGTCGCGCGGCGGAGTGCGAACGTGCTGTGGTTCCTGCCAGCGGATGTCTCGATCAGCGGCAAGACCACGTTCCGCCAGGACCTGATGCGGAACACGGTCGTTTCGAGCGACGCGGCGTTCTTCAATAAGGATCCGTTCAGCATGAACTTCGGGAAGGGGAAGGCGGACCTGTCCTTCCGACCGATCTCGTTCGACGGCACGATCGCCGCCTCGCAACTCGCGCTCGGCTTCAATGCCGGCGACATCGGGGGCCTCCCGGGCGACCCGACGCTGGTCAAGCCGCTGGAGCAGATCCCCATCGCGTGTGGCGATAAGCCCGTCGAGGGCTGTGTCGCGCGGGTCTTCGATGGACTGCCCGAGGTCGAGCTATTCGACCTGACCTCGTCGACCTGGCGCCACCTGCCGCACATGAACGGCGGCCAGCGATATGCCGTCGACGAACCAGCGCACTATGTCGATGCCACGACCGGGACCGTGCTCGTCCGCTTCATCAACGACGCGAGCGACTCGGTGGGCTTCAGCCTCGACCTCTCGATCACCGGGGACATCCATCAATGACGGAGATCGTTCGCACCGAAGGCCTCGTGAAGCGCTACGACGGGACGCTGGCCGTGGCGGGTGTCGACCTGTCCGTCGATACCGGCGAGATCTTCGGTCTCGTCGGTCCGAACGGTGCCGGCAAGACGACGACGCTGCGCATCCTCGCGACGCTGCTCGCACCGTCCGCCGGGACCGCGGAGATCGCGGGGATGTCCGTCACCCGGAACCCCGACCAGGTCCGCCGCGTCATCGGCTTCATGCCGGACTCGTTCGGCGTGTACGACGACATGAAGGTCTGGGAGTACCTCGATTTCTTCGCACGCTGCTACGGCATCGCTCCCGCCGCGAGGCGTCGCGTGATCACCGATCTGCTCGAGCTCGTCGATCTCGCGCCCAAGCGCCACGAGTACGTGCAGACGCTTTCCCGCGGGATGCAGCAGCGACTGTGCCTCGCGCACTCGCTCGTGCATGACCCGCAAGTGTTGCTCCTCGACGAGCCGGCGTCGGGTCTCGATCCGCGCGCTCGCGTCGAACTCCGCGAACTCCTGCGCGAACTGAGGGCGATGGGCAAGACGATCCTCATCAGCAGCCACATCCTTCCCGAGCTCGAGGAGCTGTGCACGAGCGTCGCGATCATCGATCGCGGCCAGGTGCTGGCGCAGGGCCGCGTGGCGGAGATCGAGAAGCGACTGCGGTTCGGCGCCGTCCTCCGCGTGAGGCTCCTGCTCGAGGGCGAGGCGCTCGAGACCGCTCGCGACCGACTCGCTGCGGACGACGATGTGGCGTCGGCGGTGATCCTGGACGACGGCACCATCGAGCTCGGCTTCCGCGGCGACGACGAAGCGACGGCCCGTTTGCTCAAGGAGACCGTGGCGGCAGGACTGCCGGTCGTCAGCTTCTCGCGGGCGGCAAGTGATCTGGAGGAGCTGTTCCTGCAGGTCACCGCCGCGGACGAGCCGGTCGCGGCGGCATAGGAGGCGAGAGTGGCCGAGATGACTGCGACGCCGGTCCGTCCCTCGAGCCCCCGGTTCGGGGCGGTGCTCCGAGCGATCGGCGGGATCGCGGCCATCGGCGTGAAGGAGCTGCGCGGTCGGATGCGCGGCCGACGCGCATTCATCATCCTGACCGTCTACCTGCTCCTGCTTGGCGGCTTCGCCCTGATGGTCGAGCAGATCATGGAGCAGCAGTTCCAGAACCCGTTCGCAGGTGCATCGGCCACCGCCGGACCGGCCATCGGTCAGGCGATCTTTGCGGCGGTCCTGTTGCTGATGACGCTCCAGGTCGTCTTCCTGGCGCCATCGTCGACGGCGGGCGCCATCTCGCTCGAACGGGAGAAGCAGACGCTCGAGCTCCTCGTCACGACGCCGATCAGCTCGTTCGCCATCGTCATCGGCAAGCTCCTCTCGGCGCTCGTGTACGTGTTCCTCCTGATCGCCGCGTCGATCCCGCTGATGGCCGTCGTGTTCGTGTTCGGTGGCGTGGGGCCCGAGGACATCGTCCGTGGTTACATCGTGTTGATCGTCACCGCCCTCGGTCTTGGTTCGTTCGGCATCCTGTGCTCGAGCCTGGTGAAGCGTACGACCGCATCGACCGCGATCACGATCTTTGGCGTCCTCGCGATCACGATCGGCACGATCTTCCTGCTGGTCTTCTGGCAGGCGATGGGCTCGTTCGATGCGACCGGCAATCGTCGACCGGGGCCGCTCGGGATCCGAACGCCCTACCCCCTCGCATGGATCAACCCGTTCCTCGCCCAGGCCGACGTCCTGTGCGGCACCGAGTCGACCTTCGGTGGCGGCTGGTGCTCCGTCGTCCAGGGCCTTGCCCCGACGACCGATAACGGCGTGATCATCAACAACGTCGGTGGCGGCGGCGGTGTCCCTGTACCGGTGCCGATGCCCGTCCAGGCCGTCCCCGAGAAGGGGTTCGCCCCGGGTGGCGCGGTCGCGATCGACGACCAGGGCGGTCCGATCGCGAACGACGTCGCCGCCCAGCCATTCGGGGCTCGCCAGGACTCGCTCTGGCCGAAGACGGTCGCGATGTGGCTCGGGATGTCGGTGTTCTTCATCCTCCTGTCTGTCCAGGCCGTGTCGCCCACGCGCCGCTGGCGATTCCTGCGTCGGCCCCGGCGACGCGCTAAGGCTCCCGAGGGTGAGGCACCGTGACGATCGGTCTTCCCCGGACGGCGACGTTCCCCGGGCGGCGGCGCCGGTCGCCGGTCGAGCGCGTGGTCGTGCCGCCGGATCCGCGTGCATCGCTGACCGGCCCCCTCGACCCGACGCTCGAACAGATCCGCGGCGAGCTCGGTGGGCATCGGGCGCGGCTGTGGTTCCGCCGGATCGTGCGCCGGACGTGGGTCGCGCTTGCGGCCATCGCCGTCTGCGAACTCGTCCTCTGGACCGTGGCGCGCTTCGTGCCACTCGAAGCCGCACCCCTCGTCGCCGTCACGATCCCGATCGTCGTCCTGCTGGTCCTGCTGGTCGCCGTCCTGCGGGCGCGGCCATCGATCGGCGAGACGGCACTGGCCGTCGACGTCGAGGGCGGTCTCGGCGACCGCGTCTCCTCGGCGCTCGAGCTCGCGGTCGGCTTCCCGGCTTCGGCCACCCCATCGCCGGAGGATGTCGACCTCGACGCACCGGTCGCCGCGTTCGATGAGGCGGCGGAGACCGATCGCTTCGTCCGCCGCCAGCGACGGGATGCGCTCGCGACCCTTCGAACGGCACCGCACCTCTTCAAGCCACGGTTCTCGCGTAGTCCGGCGATCGCCGCGCTCGCCGCCGTGGCCCTGCTCGTCCCCGTCGTCGCCTTGCCGAACCCGCAGACGGCCGTCATCGCGCGGCAGCGCGAGGTCCGAGATGCGGCGGCGCGCCAGGCGGAGCGGATCGAGGCGGTCGCGCGCGACCTGCAGGACAAGGGCCGGACCGCCGACGACCCGAGGACCCGTCTCGCCGAGGAGCTTCGTGAGCTCGCGCGCCAGCTCCGTGACAAGCCGGGCGAGCTGGCGGCGAACCTGCAGCAGCTCGGCGCGGTCGAAAGCGATGTCCGAGCCCAGATCGACCCAGCCACGGAACAGCGCGCGTCGGCGATGACGTCGCTGTCACGTTCACTCTCGAGGGCGGCGACCGGAAACCCGGACGCGAACCGCGACGGCGACCCCGAGAAGTCCCGGGAGGACCTCGACAAGCTCGGCGACAAGCTCGACTCGATGAGTGACGCGCAGCGTCGCGACCTCGCGCAACAGCTCGCCGAGATGCAGTCGACGGCAAAGGCCGCGGACGGAGCGGCCGCGACGGCGTTGGGCGCGGCGGCACAAAGCCTCGCCCAGGGCGACACAGCGGGTGCGCGTTCGGCGCTCGATCGACTCGGCGATGCCCTGAACGGTGCCCAGCAGAACGTGGCCACGAACCGTGATCTCGCGGAGGCCGCGTCGCGGCTCCAGGATGCGCGGCGCGACCTCGCGGATGCCGGCCAGCAGGGTCAGGGTCAGCAGCAGGGCCAGGGTCAAGGTCAGCAGGGCCAGGGCCAGGGAAGCCCGCGCCCGAGCGGTAGCGGCCTGGCACAAGGCCAAGGTCAGGGGCAAGGCCAAGGCCAAGGCCAGGGTCAGGGCCAAGGCCAAGGCCAGGGTCAGGGCCAAGGCCAGGGTCAGGGCCAAGGCCAGGGTCAGGGCCAAGGCCAGGGGCAGGGTCAAGGCCAAGGCCAGGGGCAGGGCCAGGGGCAGGGCGGCGTCGGCGGCGGAGGCTCGAACGCCCGCTCCCT
>JBKPMM010000135.1:0-8373 GCA_046732155.1 Chloroflexota bacterium
GGCGTCTTCCGAGCTGGGGACGGGACGCGGGTGCTCATCGGTGTCGCGGCATGGTGCGTCGCGCGGGCGGCGGTGACCACCGTCTGGCGGGATCCCGACGTCGCCGGCCCGTTGCCCGCCGGTGGCGTACTGGCGCTCGTCATCGCGATCGGAGCGATCGTCGGGGCAGTGGTGCTAGGTGTCTGGCTCCCCCGCCGTTCGGCGGTCAAGGACGAGGGAGCACGGCCGGCCTGGCCCGATCCCGAGACCCGTCCTCCGTTCTGACGTATCGTGGTCCGGTCGATGCCCGAGACGAGGACCCTCCCATGACACAGGTCGCCGAGCCCGAACTCTCCACCCGTTCCGAACCCAGTCGCATCAACCATTGGATCGGCGGCCGCCTGGTCGAGGGCACCTCGGGCCGCCACGGCGACGTCTACGACCCGGCTGCCGGGCACGTCCACAAGCATGTCGACTTCGCGTCGGTCGAGGAGATCGACGCTGCGGTCGCGGCGGCTCGAGCGGCGTTCCCGGGTTGGCGCTCGACCTCGCTCAGCAAGCGCACCGACATCCTGTTCAGGATCCGGAACCTCGTCGACGAACGACGCCACGCCCTCGCGGCGCTGCTGACCGCCGAGCACGGCAAGGTCCCATCGGACGCGCTCGGCGAGATCGCGCGCGGTATCGAGAACCTCGAGTTCGCGTGCGGCTTGCCCAACCTCCTCAAGGGCGGCTTCACGGAGCAGGCGAGCACGGGTATCGACGTCTACCAGATCCGCCAGCCGCTCGGCGTCGTCGCAGGCATCACCCCGTTCAACTTCCCGGCGATGGTCCCGATGTGGATGTTCGCGACGGCGATCGCATGCGGGAACACCTTCATCCTCAAGCCCTCAGAGAAGGACCCGTCGGCATCGATCTTCATCGCCGAGCTGCTCAAGGAGGCGGGTGTCCCCGACGGCGTCTTCAACGTCGTCCACGGTGACAAGGTCGCGGTCGACCGGATCCTCGAGCATCCCGATATCGCCGCGGTCAGCTTCGTGGGTTCGACACCGATCGCGCGCTACATCTACGAGACCGGCACCAAGAACGGCAAGCGGGTACAGGCACTCGGCGGGGCCAAGAACCACATGGTCGTCCTGCCCGACGCGGACATCGACATGGCCGCCGATGCGGCGGTCTCGGCCGGCTACGGCTCCGCCGGCGAGCGATGCATGGCGATCGCGACCGTCGTGGCCGTCGGCGATGTCGCTGACCCGTTGGTCGAGGCGATCACGAAGCGGCTGCCGAATGTGAAGGTCGGCCCCGGTTCGGATCCCTCCGCGGAGATGGGCCCGCTCGTGACGCGTCAGCATCGCGACAAGGTCGCGAGCTATCTCGATTCGTCGAAGGAGCAGGGCGCGACGATCGTCGCCGACGGTCGTGAGCACCCGCTCTTCGGCGACAGCGAGGGCTTCTTCCTCGGTGTCTCCCTGATCGACAACGTGACGACGTCGATGGACGCGTACCGTGACGAGATCTTCGGGCCGGTGCTGACGGTCGTCCGGGTCAAGACGTACGACGACGCGGTCAAGCTGATCAACGAGAACCCGTACGGCAACGGCACGGCGATCTTCACGCGTGACGGTGGGGCCGCACGCCAGTTCCAGTTCGAGGTGAACGCCGGGATGGTCGGGATCAACGTCCCGATCCCGGTCCCGGTGGCGTACTACAGCTTCGGCGGGTGGAAGGCGAGCCTCTTCGGCGATCTGCACATGTACGGCCCCGAGGGCATCCAGTTCTACACGCGCGGCAAGATCGTGACGTCGCGCTGGCCGGATCCCGGAACGAGCAAGATCGACCTCGGTTTCCCGCGGACCCGGTAGCGTCCGCGGCCGGTAGCGCGCGGGCGCTCGGTGCGAGCGGGCACCGGACGCCGAACAGGGCTCCCCTGAGCGGGCGCGACTGAAAGGTCGCTGCAACCGCGGCGTCGCGCTCGGGATATGTGGGGCGGTGCGAGCGCGCGGCATCCTGCGGCGCGAAACGCCCAGGAGGCCCACTCATGACCGATTACGAGCGCACCACCGTCCAACAGAGGGTGCCGAGCGATCCATACGAGGCCGATGTACCGGTGAATACGGTGCGGACGACCGAGCGCGCACGCGCGGTCGGTCCGGGCGGCGCGGCCGTCGTCTCGCGGTTCGTCAAGTTCCTCTTCGGCGTCCTGCAGGTCGCGCTGATCCTGCGCATCATCCTGCTGTTGCTCGTGGCGAACCCCGGCAACGACGTCGTCCAGCTGATCCTCAACATCACCGATCCCTTCGTCGAGCCGTTCCGCGGCATGTTCCAGTTGGACCGCGTCACGGCCGATCAGGGCTCGATGCTCGATATCGCCGCGATCGTCGCCTTGATCGGGTGGACCCTGGTCGAGCTACTGGTCCTCGCCTTGGTGCGTGTCTTCGATCGGGATCGAGTCGCCGAGGTCTGATCGGGGTTCGTTCTCGGAGGGTTCGTCTCGTCGGTCCGGGCCCGTAGGGGCCCTGGCCGACATCCCAGGTGCTGTCAGCGACCGCCGTGGTCCTTCGGGATCGCGGCGGTCGTCCTTTTCATGAGTGGCGCGGGCGGCGGGGGCCGCCCGCGCGCGCATTTCTGACAGTTGCGCCATGAGGTGAGCATTCGTCGACGTCGTGCGGCTTGTCGGCGCCCAGCGCTGCACGAGGGATCGATCGACTCGTGTCAGATGCTCCCGTCGACGAGCATCTGTCACAGATCCTCTGACGTGTGCTCATCTGGTGCGCATCTGTCAGCGATCTGTGTCATCGACGCGTGGGGACGGCCACCGCTGGGGATCCGGCGCCGGCCCGACCGAGGCCGGTGCACGGGGAAAGGCTGGAAACGTCCTCAACCGCTCGACGTGACGGCCGTTGCCTGGAACAGCGCCCGCCGCGGCCCGGCCCCTGCCGGCGCCGGCTACTGCCGCCCGACGGCCACGATCGTCACGTCGTCTGCCGGGACGACGCCATCGCCGAACCCGCTGACCTCGGCACTCAACGTCTGGACGATGTCGTGCGCTGAACCCGCCCTCGCCGCCTCGACGGTCGCGATCATCCGCTCCTTGCCGAACCGCTCGCCGCTCGCGCTCAGCGCGTCCGTCACGCCGTCCGTGTAGAGCAGCAGCTTGTCGCCAGGTCGCAGCTCGACCTCGATCTCGGTCAGATCGAGTGGCGAGAACATCCCGAGCATCGATCCACCTTCTTCGATCGTCGAGATCGGCCCGCCATCGCCGGGGATCAGCAGCGGTGGCTCATGTCCCGCGTTGGCGAGCGAGACGCGGCCCGTCGCGACGTCCAATCGGCCGACCAGCGCGGTGATGAACAGCGCGGTGTGCAGCTCATCGACGAGGATCCGGTTCGTCCGTCGGAGCGCGTCGGCGGGACCCGGGGCCGCCTGAAGCGCCGAGTGGATCACCGGCCGCGCGAACGCCATCAACAGCGCGGCGGCGATGCCCTTTCCCGTGACGTCGGCGATGACGATGCCGAGCGGTCGACCGCGGCGGCGGAGGCGAAACAGCTCGAAGAAGTCGCCGCCGACCTCCCGCGCCGGCTCGTAGTAACCGGCGAGGTCGTACCCCCTCACCTCCGGAGGCTGAAGCGACACGATGCTGCGTTGCTGGAGGCGGCTGAGCGCGAGCTCGGCCTCGATCCCGCTTCGGGCGTCGGCGGCTGCGGTAGCGTCAGGCAGCCCGCCCGCGCCGGCGAGATGTTCGATGGCGAGGGCGATCGACTCGAGCGCTGCCGCGACCGGCCGTTCGCGCACCGCGGGACCCTCCGCGACGATCCGCCCGAGATACCGACCGTCGACGAGGATGTCGCGGGTCAAGCGGGGCGCGTCACCCCACCGGGCCGGCGGCGATCCGGCAGCCTCGAACCGTACCGTCAGCTCACCGGCCGACCGCGTGAACGGGCGGAGGATGGCGTCGATCGCCTCGGGAGCAGCGACGTCGGTCAGGACACGCTCCTGCGACGAGGCGCTGCGGCTAGTACGCCGCCAGCGCTGTCTCTCGGTCGGGGTAGCTCGGGAACATCGCGTCGAGCCCTGTCCGCTGGAGGACCTCCGCGACCGCGGGCTGCATCCCGCACAAGCGCACGACGTCCTGGGTCTTCCCGTCCTCGGCATCGCGCTCCATCGTGTGGAGCGCGCTCCAGCCGTACTCGGGATCGGGTGGCTCCTCGCCCTGCATCACCTTGAGGATCGAGTAGAGCGAAACGAGACCCGAGCTCGAGATGAAGCTCAGGTCGGTCAGGTCGAGCAGCAGGTTGCGTGCGCCGCCGTCATACAGCGGACGCACGTCATCGACGAGGCGGAGGTAGTTCGAGGCATCGAGTTCGCCCGACAGCGCCATCACGGTCACAGGGACGCGCGCCTCGACCCGCTCGACCGTGGTCTGCATGGCCATCGATCAACCCTCCTTCGGACGCCGCACCCTCGACCGCGTTAGGGTCAGTATGTTGCCACCCCCAGGCCGGACCCGGTGCTCCATCGAGTCGGTCGCCAGGCGCATCAGGTGGATGCCCATCCCGCCGGGCATTCGCTTATGCGGCGGGATCGACAGATCGGGTCCCTCGGCCGCGGTGGGGTCGAAGGGCGGGGCCGTGTCCTCCAGCGTGATGACGATGTCGTCGCCTTTCAGCTCGGCCGTCATATCGATGGACCCGGGCTCACCCGTGTAGCCGTGCCGGATGACGTTCGTGACCGCCTCATCGACCGCCTGCACGAGATCGCCGATGCAGTCCGGCGGTGCCTGGCAACCTGCGCCCATCTCGCGGACGGTCGCCCGCAGGTCCGCGACGCGCTCGAGGTCAGCCGGGATCGTCACGTGACGCCGAAGCGTCGTCGCGCCACTCATCGGGCGGCTTCGATGACGGCCACGCGTCCGCGTCGGCCTAGGAGATCCGTGCGTACTCGGCGGTCGAGCGCTTGATGAACTTGCCGGCACCCTTGCGACCGGTGAACTGCCCGTCCCGCACGATCACCGACCCGCGCGAAAGGACGACGTCGCTCGCGCCCTGGACCTGGCGCCCCTCGTAGCACGAGTAGTCGACGTCCATGTGATGCGTCTTGGCTGAGATCGTGCGCTTGCGGTTCGGGTCGTAGATGACGAGGTCCGCGTCGGCGCCGACCGAGATCGAACCCTTCTGCGGGTACATGCCGAACATCTTGGCTGGGGCGGTCGACACGATCTCGACCCAACGCTCCTTGGTGATTCGTCCGGCGACGACACCGCCGTCGTGCATGAGGTCGACGCGGTCCTCGACACCTGGCAGGCCGTTCGGGACCTTCCGGAAGTCGCCCCGACCGAGGTCCTTCTGGCCGTGGAAATCGAAGGGGCAGTGGTCGGTCGACACGATCTGGAGATCGTCCTTCACGAGCCCTATCCACAGGTCGTTCCAGTGGTCCTTCGGGCGAAGCGGCGGCGAGCAGACGAACTTCGCGCCCTCGAACCCGTTGCCGAGATCGTCGAGCGAGAGGAAGAGGTACTGCGGGCACGTCTCGGCGAATGCCATCGAACCACGGTCGCGCGCCGCGCGGATCTCGGCGAGTGCCTCCTTGGCCGAGAGATGAACGATGTACACCGGGACGCCGGCCGCCTCGGCAAGGCGGATGACGCGGTTCGTGGCCTCGCCCTCGAAGACGGCCTTCCGGGCGAGCCCGTGGCCGATCGGGTCGGTCGTGCCTTCCGCGACCGTCTGCTCCGCCACCACATCGATCGCCATCCCGTTCTCGGCGTGCATCATGATCAGCCCGCCGTTCTTGGCGGTCTGCTGCATCGCCCGGAAGATCGCACCATCGTCGCTGTAGAAGACGCCCGGATACGCCGTGAACAACTTGAAGTCCGGGATGCCCTCGCTGACGAGTTGGTCCATCTCCTTGAGCGTGTCGTCGTTGACGTCGCTCATGATCATGTGGAACCCGTAGTCGGCGACCGCGTTGCCTTCTGCCTTGGCGTGCCAGGCGTCGAGACCCTCGCGCAGGCTCTTGCCTTTCGACTGGACCGCGAAGTCGACGATCGTCGTCGTCCCGCCGAACGCCGCCGCCCGCGTCCCGGTCTCGAACGTGTCCTTGGCGAACGTCCCGCCGAACGGCAGCTCCATATGGGTGTGGACGTCGATCGCGCCGGGGATGACGTACTTGCCGGTCGCGTCGATCGTCTCGTCCGCGTTGACGTTGCCCATCCGGGCCATTCCCGCACCGATACCGACGATCGTCTCGCCTTCGATGAGCACGTCGGCGGCCTGCGACCCTTCGGCGGTGACGATGGTGCCGTTCGCGATCAACGTGCGCATCGAAGCGGTCCCTCCTCGGACGACGTCGGGCGTGGCGGTCAGGAGGGAGATGGTAGGCGATGGGCGGCCGTGCCGAAGGCGTGCCGCGCCGAGGGCGCGCCGTGCCGAGGTGTGCCGCGCTGCGTCAGTCCGGTGCGCGCGACGTCGAGCGCGCCCCGCGAGCGGCGCGGACGGACACCGCCGCGAGCGCTACGGTCAGCACCAGGACGTATGCGAGACCCGCGTCACCGGACGTGGTCGCGCCATCTATCGCGGTGCTCGTCGGCGGGACGGTCCCGAGCGGACCCGGATCCTGCGCGGCAGGCCGCGGATCGGGTGCGCCGGGCTGCCCCGGGTTCGACGGTGGGCGCGACGTCGGCGCCGGGTTCGCCGGCGGACGCGGTGTCGGGTTGGGGGTCGGCGCAAGCGCCTGCGGCGGCAGCTCACCGACGATCGCGCTCGGCTGGATGCTTCGATCCTGGTTCTTGTTCCCGGTGCCATCGAGCTGGAGCGTTCGCATGTGCCAGGGCGCGCCCGACACGAGCGACGCGCCGTCGCGTGCGCCGCCGGCGGCGGTATCCCAATACCGGGACTGGGCGAGGTGGCCGCCCCATGCCAGGAGGACGGCCGACCCCGTCGAGCGGAAGCGGACGAGGATATCGGCTGTGCTGTTGCCATTGACGTTGCCGGCGTGGACGGGCCGACTGATCGACGTGATCGTTCCGCCCCAGATCGTCAACCGGCGTGGAGCGCCCGAGTACTTCTCTGCGCCCGAGACCGACAGACCGTTCGCCTTGAACGGGTCGGATGGGATGGCTGCACTCGACGACGCCGGAAGACTCGGGCACATCGACGAGATCGCGCCACCGCTTGGCGTGCAGGCTTTGCCCGCGGCGTTCGTGACGTTCCACGTGGCCAGGAAGTCGTAGGCCTTGTGTCCGCCGGCCGTGAAGTCGTAGTTGATGTGGATCGAATGGGCGCCCGCCTTAAGCCCTTCCATCGCGAGGCGGAACGGCACGATGCCACCCTCGGGGTAGCGGCTGTTGTTCCCGTTGAGGTTGCCGTTCTGCCACGCCTTGTCCGTGCTCGCCCATTGGTCGAGGTTGACCGTGGTCGCGGCGTGGGCGAGCGTCGGAGCGGTCAGCCCCAGGCCGACGAGCATCGATGCCACGATGAAGCGTGTCGCGATCTTGTGGCGTCCCGACATGACCGGCTCCCGATGACTGCGAGACGCAGAGTGTCCAGCGAGGCCGGGTCACGTTGTCGAGTAGCACAGGGGTCCCGGGGTGGTGTCCCCGGATGCCACTCGACCTCAGCAGAGGTCAGCGTCGGGTGGTGCGCGGTCGATCTTGACGGTGTGGTCGTGCACCGGGAAAGCGGGCGCCGGGGCGCGGCGTCCGTCGCGCAGCCGCGTCGCGCGAGGGCCCGAGGGTCAGATCTGGACGCCGAGGACCGGCAGGACCTGGCGAAGCCACATCGCCGCGGTCAGTCCGCAGGCGGCGATGGCGAGCATCAGGGCGACGACACTCTCGAGGCGGACGCGTCGATTGCGGCGTCGCGCACCCTTGCCGTCGTCCCAGAACGGATCGTGGTGATCGACTCTGGCGACCATGGTTCCTCCTGGGGTGTTCCGGGGAGGGTCATCGTCGCGCAGGCCGGGTACCGATGACCACCCTGACATCTCGGCCAGTACCGGGCTCCGGCGCCTCTCCGGCTGCCGCCGCGATGCGGTGATGCACATATTTCCCTGGACCGGGGACTTTTCCTCGTTGATGCAGCTCGGCTGCATAAAGGAAGGTGACGCTGCCGGGTTGCGCCGGCAGGCGGCGGGCGCGGAGTCGGCCTCCAGCGGTTCTGACCGCGCCGCCGACGTCGGATATGCAGGCAACCTGCATCAGCGAGGAAGCGCCCGCCTGGAGGCGCCGGATATGCATCACGCGAGTCCTCGCCGCGCCAGATCTGAGGGATCGAGCGCCGGCCTCGCCCTAACGGAACGCCGGGATGACGTCCTTCGCGTACGCCTCGACCTGCTGTTCCTCGTCGCCATTCATCAGGTATAGGTTGAACTGGTCGACGCCCGCATCGGCGAGCTCGT
>JBKPMM010000136.1:0-3786 GCA_046732155.1 Chloroflexota bacterium
ATCCAACGTCGCGGTCGCGGGCGACGATCAGACACTCTCGGCGAGCGGGGCGACCGGCGTCCGCACGGCGACCCTCGACAAGTCGACGACCAGCGTCGGCCAGGACATCGCGCTCCGACCCGCCCCGTAGCCGCGGCAACGCGTCGGAAGCAGCCGTTATCATCGCGGCCATGCCGCCGGTCGACGCGCTCACGCTGGCATCGGTGAGGCCTGCTCCTCGATGAGACGTGCACTCGTCATCACGGCGAGCGACCGCGTGAACGAGGGAACGCGCGAGGACACGTCGGGCGCCGGCGTCGGCGAGCGGCTCGTGGCTCTCGGGTTCACCGTCCAGCGCGCGGTGCTACCGGACGAGCGGGCGGAGCTGACGGACGTCCTGCGCGCGTCTGCTGGAGTCCATGAGTTGATCGTCACGACGGGCGGGACCGGCTTGACGCCTCGCGACGTGACGCCACAGGCGACGCGCGACGCGATCGACTACGAGGTCCCTGGGCTCGCCGAAGCGATGCGAGCTGCGGGCCGCCGCTCGACCCCGCTGGCCGACCTCTCACGGGGCGTCGTCGGCGTGATCGGGCGGGCGTTGGTGGTCAATCTGCCGGGCAGCCCGAAGGGCGCCATCGAATCGTTGGCCGCGATCGAACCCGTCTTGGACCATGCGCTCGAGACGCTCGCCGGCCCCTTCGATCATGAGACGGCTGCACCTCCCGGGAGTCGCGACCGATGACGTTGTTCGCGCCATTCGCCGAGGTCCCGTACTACCCCCTCGTCTTCCCCCTGTTCTGGGGCGCGATGGTGATCTTCGTGCTCGCGATGGCGCGCCACCTTCGCGTCTTCGCCGCCGCGCGCGTGGAAGGGCCGAGCCCCTTCGCCGATATCCCGCGCCGCTTCGTCGGGCTGATCCAGTACGCGTTCGTCCAGACCAAGATGTTCAAGGACTGGCGCGCCGGGCTGATGCATGCAGGCATCTTCTGGGGCTTCGTCCTGCTGACGATCGGGACTGCGAACATCGTCACGGGCGGCGTCATCGAGCAGATCCTGTCGATACCGTTCGATGGCCTGATCTGGGCGCTGGTCAGCGCCATGCAGAACACCGTCGCGTTGATCGTCCTCATCTCGATCGGCTGGGCGTTCTTCCGGCGCCTCGTCTCGAAGCCGCGCCGCCTGACCTATAACCGTGACGCGCTGATCATCCTGTCGATGATCGGCGGGGTCGTCCTGACCGAACTGCTCGCTGAGACCTTCGAGTTCGCCGCGCACGGGGACCAGCCCGGCGCCTACATCTCGGCCGCGCTCGCTGCGCCGCTCCGCGCGAACCTGTCGCAGGCCACGAACGAGGCGCTGTTTGCGATCCTGTGGTGGGCGCACATCGCGCTCGTGGCCGCATTCCTCATCTACCTGCCCTTCAGCAAGCACCTGCACATCGCCACGAGCTTCCCGAACATCTGGTTCCGCAAGCTCAGGCCGCACGGCGAGCTGCCCCAGATGGATCTCGAGGACGAGAACGCCACGTTCGGGCTCAAGTCGCTCCAGGATCTGGGCTGGAAGGATCTCCTCGACGGCTTCACATGCACGGAGTGCGGACGCTGCCAGCAAGCATGTCCGGCGTGGAACACCGGGAAGCCGCTCAATCCGAAGACCTTCATCATGGGCATCCGCGACATGTCGGTCGAAGCCGAGCACGGCATCGACCTGATCCCGAATTCGCCGATCGTCCGCGAGACCTACGGGCTCGATGACACCCGACCGGCGGCCGCCGCGATGGCGAAGCCGATCGTCGATGACGCGATCCCGTACGAAGCCGTGTGGGACTGCGTGACCTGCGGCGCCTGCGTCGAGGCGTGCCCCGTGCTCATCGAGCATGTCGACAAGATCGTCGGGCTGCGCCGGAACCTCGTCCTCGAGGAGTCGCGTTTCCCCCAGGAACTGACCGCTGCCTTCCGGTCGATGGAGGGACAGGGCAACCCGTGGGGCCAGCCGGCATCGACGCGGATGGACTGGACGAAGCCGTTGCCTTTCGAGGTACCGACGGTCTCCGATCGTGCCGCGAACGGCGGGCTCGACGACGTGGAGGTCCTGTACTGGGTCGGTTGCGCGGCGGCGTTCGATCCACGCAACCAGAAGGTCGCCCGCGCGGTCGCGACGTGTCTTCACGCCGCCGGTGTGGACTTCGCGGTGCTCGGCCAGGAGGAGTCGTGCACCGGGGATCCGGCCCGGCGGATGGGCAACGACTACGTCTACCAGATGCTCGCGATGAGCGCGGTCGACACGCTGAACAAGTACAGGATGGGCGAGCGGACGATCGTCACGGCCTGCCCGCACTGCTTCAACACGATCGGCAACGAGTACGGCCAGCTGGGTGGCTCGTTCCGGATCGTCCACCACTCGACGTTCCTCGCCGAGCTCGTCTCCTCCGGTCGTCTCGCGACGGTCCCCGAAGACGCCGAGTCGTCGACCGGGGACCACCGGCCGGGGAGCGTCACCGTCCACGACTCGTGCTATTTGGCTCGATACAACGGCGTGATCGCGGCACCGCGGTCCGTCCTGGGCGCCGCGGGTGTGGCCGTGACCGAGATGGACAGGAGCGGCCGCAACACGTTCTGTTGCGGCGCCGGCGGTGGCCGCATGTGGATGGAGGAGACGCGCGGGACGCGAATCAACGTCGAGCGGACGCGGCAGGTGCTCGAGACGGGTGCATCGACGGTCGCGACGGCGTGCCCGTTCTGCATGGTGATGATGAGCGACGGCCTCGCGGCGGTCGAGGGTGGCACGACGGTCAACGCGATGGACATCAGCGAGGTCCTCGCGGCGCGCCTCGCGTCGGTGCCCGAAGATCGCCGCTTGCCGGTGGTCTAGGTCTTTCCCGTGGCCGAGGTAGACGTCGCCGGCCAGTGGGAGCGACTTGTCGCCGACATGCTGGCGGACGGGACGGCGACCTACGGCAACAAAGGGGGACCAAGACGAGCGTTCGGTTCGACGTCGCTCAAGACCGACGGTCGGATCTTCGCGATGCTCGTGAGGGGTCGGCTCGTCGTGAAGCTCCCCGCGGCCCGCGTCACCCAGCTCGTCGAAGACGGGGCGGGGGAGCGCTTCGATCCCGGCAAGGGCCGCGTCCAGAAGGAGTGGCTCGTGGCGTTCGCTGAGGATCTCGCGACCTGGCGGGCACTCGCTGCCGAAGCCGAGGCCTATGTCGCGGGTCGTGGGCGGTGACCGATAGCGAGCTGCCCGGGCTGACGGCGCACGAACTCCAGAACCAGGCGTCGTGGGACGCCGACAGCGACGCGTACCAAGAGCGCCACGGCGGCGATCTGGCGACGAGCGGTGGCATCGCGTGGGGAACGACGCAGATCGCGGAGTCGGAGCTGCGCGTGCTTGGCGACGTCGTCGGCAAGGACATCCTCGAGCTCGGATGCGGCGCGGCGCAATGGTCGATCGGGTTAGCGAAACTGGGCGCTCGGCCGGTCGGGATCGACCTGTCGGAACGGCAGCTCGAGCATGCGCGGCGTCTGCAGGACGCCGCCGGCGTGTCCTTCCCGCTGATCCACGCCAGCGCCGAGAACGTGCCGCTGCCCGACGCCTCGTTCGACGTCGTGTTCTGCGATCACGGGGCGATGACGTTCGCGGATCCGTACCGGACCGTCCCCGAGGCAGCGCGGTTGCTCCGCTCGGGCGGCCTCTTCGCGTTCAACCACCACACGCCGATCGAAGCGATCGCCTGGCCACTCGACGGCGACCGCGTCACGGATCGGTTCGTCGTCCCGTACTTCGGGATGCATCGGCTCGACGACG
>JBKPMM010000137.1:0-7015 GCA_046732155.1 Chloroflexota bacterium
TCTCGGTCTGGTCGGCTGGGAAGGCCACCTCGTGATCGCGTTCCATGGCTCGTGGAACCGATCGGTCAAGGCAGGCTATGACCTGATGTGGCTGCCTTGGGACGGGCATCCGACGGGCGCCACAGAGGTCTTCGCGACCGGCTTCCTACCCGAGGGGGCGGACAGTGCGCTAGGGCGGCCCGCGGGTCTTGTCGTTGGTGCCGACGGAGCCTTGTACGTCTCCGACGACAAAGCCGGCTTCATCTATCGGATCGCCCGTCGCTGACAGCCAAGCTCGCGATCGGCGGTGAAGGCTCCTCGTATCGCATGACCGCCATACACGTCATCGGGGACGGATGGTCGCGATTCCGCGAGTCGGGTCTAAAGGCTTTCTGGAACGCACGCGAGAAATAAAGGAAGCCCTCCCCGTAGAACTCATCGGACGCCTGATGGCGGCCCTCTCGGAGACGCCTACCGTCATGCCGTGGTCCAGGAAGCCCCGGACGCAGACCACCAGCAGCAGGTCGGAGGTCCAGAGATGAACCAGCAGAGCATCGCCCCGGTGGCAAAGCGGTCACCCATCCTGCCGTTCGCGGTCGCGTTGGTCGCGGCCCTGGCGTACGGAGCCGGCGTCATCACCACGACCCTTGTCGCGTCGAACGTCAGTCAGCCAACGAGCGCCGGCCAGCCCGCACCGATCGTCCGCACCATCCAGACGCACCGCGTGGTGGCGGGCCCGAACGAGTACTAGACGCCACTCGGCGGCATGACCGGCGCCGGTCGACCCGGCGCCGGTCGTTCGTGTTCAGTCGCCGGTTTCGAACCGGAACGTTTCGAACACGGGTCGAGCGGCAGCCTCGAGATCTTCGAGCGTCTTGCCGCTCGTCGGGTCGAGCATCCGGCGGACGCGCGCAGTATCAGCGCGGGCCGTCGCCGGTCGCGAACGGTTCGAGTAGGACGCCTAGTCACGGATGTGGTACTGCAGGCCGTGGACGATGTTCATCGCCGGCACGAGGACGTCCTGCAAACGCTCCGGGTCGACTGCGGTGATCGCGATCACGGCGTTCCCGCCATCCGGCGTATCGAGGACGACATAGCGGTACTGCTCACCCTTCGTGACTGCGTTGTAGACCCAGAAGTTGTTGTCGTCGAAGGTTCCGACCAGTGGGACGACCGGAGACGTGGGATCGCCCCACCAGTCGCAGCTCTCCTTCCAACCCGGCGCGATCGCGAAGTCGATCTGCCGTCCCGGAAAGCCGGCGACCGTGACGTCCCCGGCGGCTGTCGACGCGAGTCCGGGCCGACGTGACAGCGCTCCGACGATCTCGGCGGCGGTGTCGCCGATGCCGGGTTGCGGTCCGAGTACGCAGTTCGCCGCCATGAGGCTGCGGTCCGTCGGGACTTCGACGGACGCGTTCTCGGAGCGCGAGAAGGTGCCCTCGTCTTCCGTCCAGCCGGAAGGAAGCGAACCGCCGAAGGTCCAGGTCAGTTTCGTGGTCGGAGCGACCGACGGTGGCGTATCCGCCGCTGATGGCGATGCCGAGGTCGGTGCCGCTGAAGCCTGGACGGATGTCTGTGGCGCGGTCGCGACGGTAGCCTCGGGTTTCGTCGACGGCGTCGACCCGCCACACGCGGCGGCGGACATGGCGATGCTCGTAAGGAACAGTGCGATCCGTTTGCTGGTGCGTTCCACGTCGGAGCCCTCCTTCGAATGGGGTTCGACGTGCGGTGCCGGCGCTGCGCGTCTACGTCAACGGCTCCGGTCATGTCGACCGGAGCCGTCACACACCTATGGGAAGGGTGTCACCCGCATAGGTTCAAATCACGGATCGTCAATGGCTGAACGTGATCGAGTCGACGATCGCCTCGGCGTCTGCGTGATCCACAGGCGGCGTCCCCGCATAGTCGTTGACCGCGATGATCACGCGGGTCCCGTCGACATCGAGGACGCGGGTGTCCCAGCGGTTGCCAGGGCCCTGCACAAAGATCCCGTATTCGCCCATGGGAGTGCCCCATAGCCATGCATTGCCGCCGTCGCACCTCGTAAGGTCGAGGTCGTTCGGCAGCTCGAGCGTGAGGCGACGGCCGCGGTAGCCGTCGAGCGTCGTATCCGTCGGAGTAGACGCCGTGTAGCTGGTATTCGCGGACAACGCGTTGACCAGGTCATCGACCGATGGTCCGACAGCGATGTCACCCGGCTGGTCTTCGCGACCGTTGCCCTGGTGATCCCAGTGGCATGGGTCGGAATGCACGCCATCGGCCTGGAGGAAAGCGATCCCGATCCCAGACGGAGGCAGCGTCGTCTTCGGACCGATGAGGGCCTGGCCCGGGAATCCCGTCCAGCCGGCCGGGACGGTGAAGTCCAGGGCGAGTGTGTAGGGGTCGGTGAAGGGCCGCGTCCAGTACCTGCCGGGCTGGAGTACCCGATTCGTCATCTCGGTAGGACTCGCGGTCGGCGTCGGGCTGACCGTGGGCGATGCCGCGGGACCGCCGACGCCGGGACGCTGCGGAAGCAGGTTGTAACCGACGAGGGCGATGACGACGACGGCGGCGAGCGCCGCGCCGAACTTGATCGTCGCGTTCATGTCGATGAGCCTCCCTCGGAGGCGCCACGCGCGGTCCTGTCGTGTACGGCCGATGCGGTCCGCGACCGCGATCGACACCCGGTCGGGCATCGCTGTCGGGCCGTCCTCGAACCACGAGGTGAGAGCGCGCTCGATGTCGGTGCGGTCGTTCATGCGGACGTCCCTCCGACGGTCGACACGCGCGCTTCCGCCTCGAGTGCGGCGCGCATGGCGCGATGAGCGTGATGGAGTCGTGAGCGGATCGTCCCCGGAGGTCGGCCAAGGACTTCGGCGATCTCGCCAGGGGAGTAGCCCGCGTAGTGGTGCAAGACGAGGATGGCGCGCTCGTCCGGCGTGAGGCGCCGGAAACCGCGCTCGAGCTGGTCGCGGTCGGCCACAGCCAGCGACGCATCCGGCGACTCGGGCCCGTCCAGAGGGAGGACTCGCAGATTCGCCATCCGACGTCGCTCGCGGGTGGCTTGCTCGACGCAGACGTTCGTGAGCACGCGGTGGACCCAGGCGTCGAATCGATCCGGATCGCGGAGGCCCGGAAGGCGACGCCAGGCGATCACCAGCGCGTCCTGCAGGGCATCCTCGGCTCGATCGACATCCCGGAGGATCCGATGCGCGACCGCGAAAAGCCGATCACCGCGCGAGTGGACCAGGTCCATGAAGGCATCCTGGTCGCCACGCTGCGCCGCCTCGACGAGATCGCGATCCACCGCCGCTCCGTCGTATTGACGTCCGTGGGGGACGTCTTCCACCGTGATAGAGGGATGGTGGCGTCTCCGCGTTGGAATTCTGTTCGTCCTGTTCGCCGCCACGGGCGCCCGGTATCCTCGAAGTCGGTCTAGGGGATCTCAGGGAGGGTTCGATGGCGGAGTTCTATCTCTGGTTCGTCTTCGCGCACCTTGCTGGCCTGGTGGTGTTCGCGATCAGCCACGGGGCGTCGGCATTCATGGCGTTCCGCCTCCGCTCGGCGCCGGATGTCCCGACAGCGCGAGCGATCCTGCAGATGGGCCAGCTTTCGATCACGCCGATGTACATCGGTCTGCTGTTGCTGATCATCGGCGGGCTCGGTGCCGCAGCGGCCGGCGATCTCTTCGGACGACCCTGGGTCATCGCGTCGATCGTCGTGTTCATCGCTGTCCTGCTCGTCATGTGGATCGTCGCCTCCCCGTACTACATGCGTCTCCGTAAGTCGCTAGAGGAGCCGGCGCCCGACGGCGCCACGACGATTACCTGGGATGACCTACGAGGGCAGCTGGACACGCGTCGCCCGGAGATCCTCCTCGGCGTGGGAACCATCGGGCTGCTGCTGCTCGTCTGGCTCATGGTGATCAAGCCAGGCGGCTGATACGCGGGCTCCATCACCACCCACGGGAGCCCCTCGTCGATGTCGATCTCGCGTCGGATCACCGGCCTGGTCACCTTCGCGCTCATCGCCGTCTCGGCGTGCGCAAGCCCTGGGATCCCGAGCCCCACCTCGGGGGCGTCTCCGCGCACGAGTGGGTCCGCCGCACCCGTCGGGATCGTCGGGCCGACCTGGCTCGTATCCAGGATCGGCGGGACCGACACGGTCGTCGGTTCGCAGCCGACGATGACGTTCGGGGCGGATGGTCGGGTCGAGGGGACGGGCGGCTGTAACAGCTACGGCGGTCCGTACAAGCTCGACGGCGCCGCTATCGATGTCGGCGAGCTCGCCTCGACGATGATGCTGTGCGCGGATCAGTCTATCGCCGCCCAGGAGACGACTTTCTTCGCCGCGCTTGGCGGCGCCCAGACCTGGCAGGTCACCGACACGGGGGATCTCATGCTCGCCGGCGCCTCGGAGATCGTCGCGAACCCGGCTCCAGCCGAGCCTTCCGGCAACGGAGGGATAGGTCTCGTCGGGGCGTGGAACCTCGCCGAGATGGGGCCGACCGCGGACTTCGCGCATCTTCAGCCGACGATCGAGTTCACGGCGGATGGCGGCGTGTCAGGATTCGCCGGGTGCAACACGTTCAGCGGGTCGTACACGACCGATGGCTCGACGCTCACGTGGGGCCCGCTCGCGACGACAAAGATGGCCTGCCAGCGGCCCGGCAGCGCTGTGGAATCGGACTACCTGGCGGCACTGAGCGGCGTCGATGCCTGGGCGATCGAACCTGATGGGCGATTGCTGCTGGACGGTCCGGTCCCGCTCCGGTACACCGCGCGCTGACCACGGACCGCACTGATGCGGCTCGCGCATGTTCGGGAGCAGCACGCCCCGGCGGGTGCACCATGGCGCCTCGCTGCGGCTCTGCCTGACGGCTCGTGGCTCGACCTCGAGCCCGCTCGACGCCGCGCGATCGCGCGAACACCGCCGCTCGAACACGACTCGACACTGTTCCGTCAGCCGATCTCGACCCTCGACGATGGGCTCCACCGCGGGCTCCGCGTGGCCGCCTACGGCGAGGTGGTCGATCGATTCGAGCGCGAGGACGACGACGATGACGCGATCCTGGATCCGGATGGGTTGCGCTTCGGGCCGCCGATCCTCGCGCCGCCGTCGTTCCGCGACGGGTACGGGTTCGAGCAGCACGTCGGGATGATGTGGAAGCGGCGGGGTCAGGACATCCCCGAGGCCTGGTACCGGCTTGCGGTCTTCTACTTCTCGAACGTCTCGGAGCTGCGAGGGCCCGACGACCCGGTGTGGGCGCCGAGAGGCTCCGAAGAGCTCGATTTCGAGATCGAGATCGGAGCGTTGATCGACACGCCGGCGCGTGACCTGGCCCCTGAAAGTGGCGAGGAAGCGATCGGCGGTTACATGATCCTCAACGATTGGTCGGCACGCGACCTGCAGCGCGACGAGACGACGGTCCGTCTGGGTCCGGCCAAGGGCAAAGACTTCGCAACGTCGATCGGCCCGTGGCTGGTCACGCCCGACGAGCTCGCCGACGCTCGGAAGGGCAACGGGTTCGACCTCGAGATGACCGTGACCGTGAACGGTACCGAGACGTCGCGCGGTCGCTGGTCGGACATCGTGCACGGGTTCGGCCCGCTCGCTTCTCGTGCCTCGGCAGATGTCACGCTGCGACCCGGGGAACTGCTCGGATCGGGGACGGTCGGCACGGGCTGTCTCCTCGAGGTCCGCGAGCAGACTCTGGGCCGCTACCTGCTGCCGGGCGACGAGGTGGTGCTGAGCGTCGACCGCCTCGGGACGCTGCGTAACCCGGTGGTCGCACCGCGTTTATGACGGACTCCTGATGCACGGTCCGGTGCGATGATGCGGACGTGCCCCGCCGAGCCGCCCTTCGCGTCGAGCCGATGGAGCCGACCGACTGGCCGGCGGTCCATCGCATCTACGCGGACGGCATAGCGACTGGCGACGCGACCCTCGAGCGCGAGGCGCCCGACTGGGACCATTTCGACCGCTCGCATCGCCATGACTGCCGTCTGGTGGCGCGCTTCGAGCCCGGAGGACCGGCGATCGGGTGGGTCGCCCTGACGGCGTACTCAGCGAGGCGCGTCTACAGCGGCGTCGCCTGGGAGAGCGTGTATGTCGCCGAGGAACACCGTGGACGCGGTGTCGGCCGCGCGCTACTCGAGGCGCTCGTCAAGGCCTCCGAGAAAGCCGGCTTCTGGACGCTGTTGGCCGGCGTGATGATCGAGAACGAGGCCAGCCTCGCGCTCCACGAGCGCTGCGGGTTCGAGCGCGTCGGCGTGATGCGTGCGATGGGGCGCGACGCAACGGATCGATGGCGCGACGTGGTGCTGCTCGCGCGCCGCAGCAGACGCGTCGGCGTCTAGCCCTACTCGACCAGCCCGAGACGCGCAGCGACCGTCGCTGCCTCGGTGCGCGTGCCGACGCCGAGCTTGCCGAGGATGTTCGAGACGTGGACTCCGGCCGTGCTCTCGCTGATGAACAGCTGCTCCGCGATCCGCTTGTTCGTGTGACCTTCGACGAGGAGGGCGAGGACCTCGCGCTCGCGCGCCGTTAGGCCATGACCATCCGACGCCGCGGTCTCCGACGAAGGCTCCTCGACGCTCGCACCGGCGTCATCGGGGATCTCGATCCGCGAACGCCGAGCGAGGGCCTCGGTCCAGCCGACGAGTGGGAGCGCGCCGAGGGCGTTGGCCCTCGCAAGGGCATCGGCCAGTGCGGAAGCCGCGTCACGTCGCGGCGCTCGGGCAGCGAGCAGCGCCTCCGCGAAGCGGTACCGCGTGTACGCGCAGCGCCACGCATAGCCCGCCCGGTCAGCAGCGTCGACGGCGGCACGCCACGCGTCGACGTCAGCTTTGCCCTCCGCCCGTCGAGCCTCCGCGGAACCGAGGGCGGCGTCCGCTGAGAGCTGGCCGCCGAATGCATCGGGATCGGATAGCTCAGCGACCCAGCCGTGGAGCTCCGCCGCGTAGGCCGCCGCGCTCGCGGCCGCGGCGGCCGCGGTCTTGGGGTCTCGACCGGCGCGCGCATGCTCGGCGCGATCCGCCTCGGCCCGGGCGCCGAG
>JBKPMM010000138.1:0-20177 GCA_046732155.1 Chloroflexota bacterium
TCGTGGTGGCCGTCATCGGTGTAGCGCAGGTGATCCTGCTCATCGCGCTGGCGATGGCGATGGGCTTCCGGCCCGGATCCGACGTCTCACCCGCGGCGCTCGTCGCCGCCACCGTCCTCGGAAGCGCTACGTTCTCGGCCCTCGCGTTGCTGCTCGCGGGTACGCTGCGCGCCGAGGCGACGCTCGTCGTCGCCAACGTCCTGTTCCTCGCCTCGCTCGTCCTGGGCGGTGTCCTCGTCCCGCTCGCGAACCTGCCGGATGCCCTCCAGACCGTGGCGCTGCTTTCGCCGGTCGGCGCGCTCGCAGAGCTGTTCCGCTGCGCACTGGGCTTCGGGGGGAGCGTCTTCGAGAACGCGGTGGTCGTCGCCGGGTGGGGCGTCGGCGCCGCGCTCGCGGCAGCGCGCTATTTCCGCTGGGACTGATGCCGCGCGTCCAGAAGACCGGCGCCCCTGAACGTTCCGCACACGGAGCCTCATCGAGGTAGTCAAGGACGGGACCACGGTGGGACGCGGTGCTCGCCGAGCCGATGCCCATCGTGGAGAGCATCCAGTACGCCGAACCAGCGGGCGTCGAACTGAACCTTTCCGCCGACATGGACGCCATACGCTGTCGAGCACGACCGCCCAGGGCGTGCCGCACACGAGGCGACCGT
Organism: Chloroflexota bacterium; assembly: GCA_046732155.1. Taxonomy (GTDB): domain Bacteria; phylum Chloroflexota; class Limnocylindria; order Limnocylindrales; family CSP1-4; genus SPCO01. The sequence goes on from JBKPMM010000138.1 coordinate 653, forward strand.
GGACCAGCGAGGACTCGTAGAACGAGCGAGGCAGGGCGAGCATGACGCCTTCGCCGACCTCATCGACGGGCGCCTCGCGCGGCTGGACGCGGCTGCCCGCCTGATCCTCCGCGACGGCGAGCTCGCGCGCGACGCCGTCCAGGAGACGATGATCCGCGCCTGGCGCGACCTGCCCGGTCTCCGCGATCCGGACCGGTTCGACGCCTGGCTGCAACGCCTGCTCGCCAACGCGTGTCTCGACCTCGTCCGTCGCCGCAAGCGGCGGGTGATCGAGGTCGAGCTCACGCCGATCGATGCACCCTCCACGGTCGACATCGCGACCGGTCTCGCCGACCGCCAGCTGCTCGACCAGGCCCTGGCCGGTCTGGCGCCCGGGCATCGGGCGGTCGTCGCCTTGCATTACCTGCTGGGGATGCCGCTGCCCGAGGTCGCGGCGTCCCTGGGTATCCCGCTCGGGACAGCGAAGTCACGCCTCCATTACGCGCTTGCCGCGATGCGGATCAGCGTGAGCGCTGATCCCGACACGGCCCCGGCCACCGTCGCAGGAGGACTGGCATGACCACGCCTCGACGGTTCGAACAGGACGTGCCGGCGCTCCTCGCCGACCTGTACCTAGCCGGGATCCCCGATTACCGAGATGACCTCGTCCGGCAGGTCGCCGGCACACGCCAGCGCCCCGCCTGGACGTTCCCAGGAAGGTGGCTCCCCATGGAACTCACGACAGCGCGGGTCGCGACGACCCGCCTGCCCATCCGCCAGCTCGGTGTGCTGGCCCTCATCGCGATCCTCGTCGCGGCGCTGTTGGCGGCGTACATCGGGACGCATCAGCAGAAGCTGCCGCCGCCGTTCGGCGTCGCCCGGAACGGAGCGATGGTCTACGGGTCGGGGGGCGACATCTATCGACTGGATCCGACGACAGGCGTCTCCACGGCCCTCGTGACCGGCCCGGAGACCGACCAGGTCCCGATGTACTCCCGGGATGGGACGAGGTTCGCCTTCTTCCGCCAGACCGGGACGGGGCCGACGACCTATCGGCTGGTGGCCGCGAATAGCGATGGCACTGGCCAGCGGGTCATCTCGACGGATCCGGTCACCTTCGACTACTCCATCAACTGGTCCGCCGATGGTCGCTCGATCATCCTCGACGATACCCACGGGCACGTGACGCGTCTGGATACCGTCGGGAACGTACCGCCCCAGAACATCACCTATCCCGAGGTCCGCGACATCATCGCCCTCCGTCCACCGGCCGAAGGCGAGCTCCTCTTTCGGACGGTCACCGCCCACGGTTGGAGTTTGCAGCTCCTCGATACGGACGGCACCCATGCCCACCCGGTCTTCCCGGCTGGCGGGACGAGCCTGCGCGAGGGCGACTACACCCAGTACGAGTGGTCGCCAGACGGATCGAAGCTCGCGTTCCGGTTGCACCCCGACGCATCCGACGACTTCCGCATCTACATCGCGAACGCAGACGGGACCGGGGTTCGTCGGCTGACCAAGGAGACCGGGATCGAGTGCGAATGCGACTACTTCTGGTCGCCCGACAGCACCCAGATCGTCTTCAATCGCTGGCGAAACGACCCATCCACCGGCGACTGGCATGTCCTTCCGCTGGGGATCGTGTCGGTCGACGATGGCGTGGTCCGCGATATCGGGCCGCAGCCGCCGGACGAAGGGGCGGAATTCGCATTTTCGCCTGACGGTGAAAGCATCACGTGGCTCCCTCGTCGATCTCCCGACGCTATCGGCACGACCAAGGATCAACCACTCCTGTTGAACGTCACCGACGGGTCCAGCCGGACGATCAGCGTCGGCGTCGACTCGCCTCCGGACTGGCAGCGCCTCGCGCAGTAGCCGCGCGCCGCCAAGAACCGTTCACGCCACGGTGACGCCCTAGGCTGTGAGCGCGACCGAATGGTCGCGCCGCAGCCGAGGCGACCGTGGACCAGCGATGGCTCGTCGAGCGAGCGCGGAAGGGCGATCATGACGCCTTCGCCGAGCTTGCCCGCGGGGCTGTCGTGCGGCTGGACCGTGCGGCCCGCCTCATCCTCCGGGACCCCGAGCTCGCACGCGACGCGGTCCAGGACGGGCTGATCCGAGCCTGGCGCGATCTCCCGGGGCTTCGAGACCCCGAGGCGTTCGACGGCTGGCTCCACCGACTCACCGTCAACGCGTGTCTCGATCTCGCGCGGCGTCGACGTCGACGTCCGATCGAGGTCGAGCTCTCCCCGATCCACCATCCCGCGATCGCCGACGCATCGATCGGCGTGGCGACGCGCGATCTTGTCGACAACGTCCTGCGATCGCTCGATCCCGATGGTCGCGCGATCGTCGTGCTGCATTACTACCTGGGCATGCCGCTACCGGAGGTGGCGACCACGCTCAGCATCCCCGTCGGGACCGTCAAGTCGCGGCTGCATCGCGCCCTCGGCACGATGCGTGTCGCGATATCCGGCGCTTCCGACGAACCCCAGCGCGAACCGATCGCGGGAGGGCAGCTCGCATGACGTTCGAGCAGCGCTTCGAGCGCGACCTCCCGCTCATCCTCGATGACATCGCGATGGGGCCCTATCCCGACTATGTCGATGGCGTCCTCTCGGCCACCGCCCAGCGGCGGCAGCGAGCGAGCTGGACGTTCCCAGGAAGGTGGCTTCCCATGGAACTCACGACCGTGCGGGTCCCGACGACCCGCCTGCCGATGCGCCAGCTCGGTGCCCTGGCCCTCATCGCGATCCTCGTCGCGGCGCTGTTCGCCGCCTACATCGGGACGCATCAGCAGAAGCTGCCGCCGCCGTTCGGACCGGCGGCGAACGGACTGATCGCCGCCACGCGCGGTGGCGACTTGATCGCAGTCGACCCCCGAACCGGCAAGGAGACGACGATCCTCGGGGGCCCGACGAATGACGAATGGGTCGGCTTCACGCCCGACGGGAGCCGCGGCGTGTTCGTCCGGTGGGGACCCGACAACGGCGGGATGACTGCCGCCAAGATCGGAAGCCTGCTGCTGGACGGCAGCGCAGCGCCAGTGTTCATCGAGAAGGACGTGATCCACGGCGACTCGGCCGTCGAGATGGCACCGAACGGACGCGAGGTCGCGTTCACGGCATTCGACGATCGTTCGCCGAACCTCTTCATCCACGTTGCGGCCCTCGACGGGAGTTCGTATCGAAGATTCTCGGATGTGCCGATCACGGACTACGGCGGGCTCACTTACCTGGCCCCGGACGGGCACGAGCTCGTCTACCTGGCTCGTTCAGCGAACACGGAGACGCATGACATCCGTGCCCTCGACGTCACGACCGGACAGACTCGGCCGATCGTCGAGACGACGAGTGCCACCGACATCTTCGGTGGCGTCTCGCCGAGCCCAGACGGGAAGCGCCTGGCGTACGCGCTGCAGAACAGGGAGACGCTCGGGGTCGAGGTCCACGTCATCGGGATCGACGGTCAGGGTGACACGGTGGTGGGCCATGCAGCAGGGGCATCCTTCGAGGCATGGCCGCTGTGGGATCCCCAAGGCAAGCGGTTGCTCATCGAGCGTGGCGAACCCGGCGAGTCGTTCGCTCGACCAGTGATCGTCGACACGGCTGGCGGACCCGACGTCGTCGTCCAGACCGCGATCACGAGCGACGGCGCGTGGAAGCAGTGGGCGCCTGACGGTTCGTCGATCCTCGCCCAACGGACCGTGAACGGCACGGAGCTCGGAGAGGAGCTCTGGGATGCGGCGACCGGCAAGGTCACGCCGGCGAGTTGGCCCGCCTCGACGGTCGGAGGCTGGCAGCGCCTCGCGCCGTGATCTGCCGCCGCCCGGAACGATTCGGGTGACGACGGCGCCATAGGATGTCGAGCACGGCCACCTCGGTCGTGCCGACGTCCTGAGGCGACCGTGGACCAGCGGGGACTCGTCGAGCGAGCGCAGCGTGGCGATCATGACGCCTTCGCCGTCCTCGCCAGCGCGTCCATCGCGCGGCTGGACGCGGCCGCTCGCCTGATCCTCCGCGACGGCGAGCTCGCGCGAGACGCCGTCCAAGAGGCGATGGTCCGAAGCTGGCGGGACCTGCCGACGTTGCGCGACGTCGACCGGTTCGACGCCTGGCTTCATCGGCTGCTCGTCAACGCCTGCCTCGACATCATGCGTCGGCGCAGGCGGCGGGCCATCGAGGTCGAGCTCACGCCGATCCTCATCCCGACGACGGGCGACTTCACGTCTGCCGTCGTCGATCGAGATCTCCTCGATCGCGGCCTGCGGGCGCTCGAGCCCAGCTGGCGCGCGCTCGTGGTGCTCCACTACTTCCTCGGGATGCCGCTCCCGGAGGTCGCCTCCGCGCTCGGGATCCCACTCGGCACAGCGAAGTCGCGGCTGCATCGCGCGATCGGTCTCCTTCGGGTGACCGTCGAGGGCGATGCCATGGTCGACGCGACGACGATGCCGGAAGGGCGGCTGGCATGACCCCGATCGACGCTTTCGAGCGGCATCTTCCCTCAGCGCTGACCGACCTCGCCGCGCCGGGCACGCCCGATTACCTGACTGACATCCTCGGGCGGACCGCCGCCACGCGGCAGCGACCCGCCTGGGCCTCCATCGAAAGGTGGCTTCCCGTGGACATCCCTAGGACACGCGTCCCGACGACGCGCCTGCCCTCGCGCCAGGTGGCTTTGCTCGTCGTGCTGGCACTCCTCACCGGGCTGATGCTCGCGACGTACATCGGGACACGAACGACGCGCGTCCCACCGCCGTTCGGCCCTGCTGACAACGGACGGCTCATCTACAGCGCGGATGGCGACATCGTGATCCGCGATGGCCTGCAGTCCGCCCAGCAGGTGCTGATCAGCGGCCCGAGTAACGACCACGACCCTGGTTACTCGCCCGACGGCACGAGGCTCCTCTACCTGTCCGACGAGGGCGGCAAGGCCCACGTCATGTCATCCATGGCCGACGGGAGCAACGGGCACCGGATCATGGATGACCCTATCGGCGACAACGTCCATATCGTGTGGGCTCCGGACAGTCGACGCATCGCGGTCGTCAACGCCCCGCGCGGCATCCCACAGCTCTCGATCGTGCCGGTCGATGGGTCCGGCGAGCGTGTCGTCGACCTGGGCGGACTCCGCCCGACTGACATCCTGTGGCGGCCACCCGACGGTCACGAACTGCTCGTCCGTGTGATCAAGCCAGCCGAGCTTCGCGCTGACCAGTCGCCCTACACGCCGATCCAGTTCTACCTCGTCGACGTCGATGGGTCTGCAGCCCCGCGACCCCTCGGGATCGACCCGCACGACAACTTCGGACCCGATTGGGACAACAGCGGCCCCGAGTGGTCGCAGGACGGGACGGCGATCTTCTACAACGTCGTCGACCCGGCGCCAGGCGACCCACCGGGTCGGTATCGGATCCATCGCGTCAACCTCGACGGCAGCGAGGACGTCGTGATGCCAGGCCCAGCGCCGGAGGTGAACGAGGGTTGGCCGATCCGCTCGCCGGACGGCACGTCACTTCTCGTCGAGCATTTCACGTGGGCGGATCGACCCGACGCACATCTGAGTCTGGCCGTGCTGCCCGCCGACGGCAGCGGGCCCGCTCACGATGTCGGACCGAAGATCGTCGATCAGAACGTGGACCGTGCCTGGTCACCCGACGGGACGCGCATCCTGGCGCGGATCGGTGACACCAAGATGATCTCGATCGATCCGGTGACCGGTGGGTACGAGGAGACTGGTTGGTCCGCCACAGTCTTCCCGGACTGGCAGCGCCGCGCTCGATAGCCACTCCCGTTGCTGAAAAGGATGAACCCCGGGTTGGTCGGGACCCGGGGTTCAGGGAAGAAGGCGTATTGGTTGCGGGGAAGGGATTCGAACCCTTGACCTTCGGGTTATGAGCCCGACGAGCTGCCGCTGCTCCACCCCGCGACCGCCAATGATAGGGAGGGTCCCGATATCGGTCAAATGGCCGGCACCTCCCCGCTGTGCTCACAGTCGCTCGGCAGTGAGCTCCTGGGGCGCACGGTCAGGCGTCGCAACCGCAGGCCCGCCGCGGAGCCGGCTCCCACCGACGATCGTCGCGATGACGAGTGTCACGATCATCACGACGCTGAACGAGTAGAACGGCAGCAGGATGCTCTGTTCGGCGAGGATCCCGGTGGTGACCGACGCCACGATGAACCCGAGCGTCCCGGCCGCCCCGAACAACCCTTGCGCGGTCGATGACCGGCCTGGCGGCGAGTTGGCCGCGACGACTGCGTAGAGCGCCGGATTCAGGAACGCGAATCCGGTCGCTTCGACGAGGATCAGCGGAACCGCGAGCGCCGGATCCCACATCAGCGTGTAGAGGATGCCGGTCACGGCGGGCAGGATCATGCCGATCACGATGAATGCGTACGACCCCCGACGGTCGACGAGGCGCCCGGCGTACGGCGACAGCACCAGCACCGGCAGCCCGAACATCGCGAACGTCAGACCGATGAGCGCCAGATCGGCCCCGAGACCGCGCAGGAACAGACTCCAGATCACCTCGTACGTCCCGCCGCCGTAGTAGCCCCCGGCGTTCAGGATGATCGCGGCGATCAGACCGCGGTTGAGGAGGCGGGTCGGGGTCGCCGAGGTGGCGGGCTCGGCCCACTGCTCGGCGGCGAGATCGGCGGCCGCACGGCCCTCGACGTACGGGGAGTCCGGCGGCATCGTCATCCGATCGGAGGAGGGCGAGGGCTCGGCCTTATGCGCTGGCCCGTGCTCACGCACGCGTAGCGCGATGGCCACGGCAGCGACGATCGCGGCGACGGCGCTGAACACGAAGACGAAGGCGATCCCGCCGAAGCGTTCCGCGCCCAAAGCGCCGATCGTCGGGCCAAGCAAGAGCCCGCCCATCTGTGCGGCGCCATAGAGCCCGAAGGCCTCCCCGCGTCGAGCTGCCGGAGTCGCGTCGGTCAGGAAGCCGCGGGCGGCCGGGTCGTAGATGGCGGCGCCGAGACCGGCGCCGGCGCGTAGAAGGAAGAACGCCACCGGGCCTGTCCACACGAGCGGAAGTGCGCCGAACACGCCGGTCGCGACCAGGCCGATGACCATCAGCGGGACGCGCGCGGTGCGGTCCGCGAGCCATCCGAAGACCGGCTCGCTCACGAGTCGAGCCGCGGGCCACGCGGCGATCACCAGCCCGAGCGTGCTGAGATCGACCCCCTGCTCGGCGAAGTAGATCGGCAGGATCGGCAGCAAGCCACCGAAGCCGAGCCAGACGATGAACTCGGCGACGAGCAGCGGGAGGATCGCGCCCCAGCGATCGAGCCAGGCGCGCAAGCGATCGAGCATGGACCGGAGAGCGTACCCGTGGCGGAGATGTCGGCGGGGCGTCGTTCCTGTGGATGGATGTGCGCCGCGGCGTGCACGCCTCCGTCGATCTGGCTACGAGACGGCGAGCAGGTCCACCTCGGCGTCAAGCTCCGTCGCTCGTCGCATGAACGGGTCATCGATCTCGGACGATGCCTCGAGCTCGTCGAGGTCGACAGGCCCCACGGCCATACCGGCACCCGGTCGCCCGAGCAGGTAGCCCTGCCCTGCGGCGATCCCGAGCTTGCGGACGACGGACAGCTGCTCTCCGGTCTCGACCCCTTCCGCGACGATCGATGCGCGCCACTGATTGGCGAGCTCCTGGAGCGCTCGGAGGACAGCGTGGGATGGGTCGTGCAAGGCCCCGCCCTGCACCAGCGAGAGGTCGATCTTCACGATGTCGAAGTGGATCTCGCTCAGCAACCGCAAGCCGGCATTGCCCGCCCCGACATCGTCGGCCGCGATGCGCATCCCCGCGCGTCGACAGGCCGCCACGTTGCGGCGGAGTTGGTCCAAGTCTTCGACACGCTCGCGCTCCGTCAGCTCGAGGACCACGCGCTCCAGCGGGATCCGATGGCGCTGGAAGATCGCTTTCAGCTCACTCGCGTGGAATTCATTCGACTCCAGGGTCCTCGGCGACAGGTTCACGCTGAGGTACTTATCGTCGTCCGCGAGCTGGGCTCCCCCAGCCACGATCGAGAGACAGGCGAGATCTAGCTCGACCGTCCTGTCTACTGCTTCGGCCGCTGCGAAGAGGGAGTTGGCGTCCGCGAACGGGGCGCCTTCGCTCGGTCGGACCAGGCCCTCGTAGCCGACCGGCTGGCCGGTCGACATCGAGAAGATCGGCTGGAAGACGGGCCGCAGGGCGCGCGAGGCGAGGACCTGCTCGATCGCGGCCGACAGCTCCGCGACGGACCGATCATCGGAGGCGGCGCCGTGGCGCCCGGGATCGAAGGCGACCGCAGCCGTTCGGCCGTGCCGCTTGCACCAGTACAGGGCCGCGTCTGCGTTCCTGTAGAGGTCGTGTCCTTCCGCACTGGGCGCCGGATACGCTGAGACTCCGATCGACAACGAGAACGGCTCGACGTCGGCCCGAGTCGGGTCCGCGGTCAAGGCTGTGGCGAGGATGCGACGGGCGACGACGAGACCGATCTCTACGTTCGTATTCGGCAGCAGGATCGCGAATTCGTCGCCGCCGACCCGGAACGCGCGATCGGAGCGCCGCAGCGCGGTCGTGGCGACACGCCCTACCGCCTCGAGCAACCGATCGCCGCCGGCGTGTCCTTGCGTGTCGTTCACGGACTTCAGGTTGTCGACGTCGATGAGCATGAGCGTCACAGGCGACACCTGGCGCTTGGCCAGCTCGATCTGACGGACCAATTCGTCCTGGAACGCTCGGTGATTTCCGAGCCCCGTCAGGCCGTCGACCAAGGCATCGTGCCTTGCCCGCCCATACAACTCGCTCAGGTGTTCGCGCTCGAGATCGAGGGCATACACGTCGCGGATCACGGCGCGCGCGAACCAGGCCATCAGTGGCGGCAAGAGCAGCGCCGCGCCGATCAGCACGATCGTGCCCGTGGTCTGGCGCGCCGCTCCCGTCATGAACGCCTGGATGGCCGATACGCCCATCAGGAGGCAGAACGGGATCAAGAGTCCCCAGACGACCCGGCGATGGATCCTTGCGATCCGTCCGGCTGCCCAGGCAGTCCCGTCCCCCTCGGACGGTCTCACATCTATCCCCTCTGTTTCCCCGGCAGACACCTATGTACGACGACGCTGCGCTGGAGTGGGCCGGCCGAAGGTACTACTGGTCGTTCTCGATGGGCCTACGGACTCCGCTCGGAGTCGCCCGTACGGTCCGGGCGTCTTCGACCACTAGGAGAACGCCAGGCCGAGTGGCCACCCGTCATTGGTCTCCAGCGGTCCTGGTCATCGCCGCCACGTTCGCGATGGCCGCCGTTCTGCTGCCTGCATACGTACCCACTGCGCTCGCTGCGAGCTGCAACGGGGCGTCGCATGGCAGTCCGACCCTCACGGCAGGACGCGCGACACCGGGTACGGGTACACCGACGACCTCGATCCGGTTCAGCGTCGACTACACGGACGCGAATGGTTGCGCTCCGTCCAGGGTCGCCCTCGTGGTGATCGGAGTCGGGACATACGCCATGAGCGGATCGAGCTCGGCGTTCGCTTCCGGGGTCACCTTCTCGGTCGTGCGAAAGCTACCGGCGGGATCCTGGGCGTATCGCTTCGAAGCGACGAGTGGCTCGGGAGCTGGAAGCCGGTCCGCGACACTGACGAGCGTGGCGCCGACGCGTGTCGTGATCAAGGCTGCGACGCCGCAGCCGACGCCCAAACCCACGCCGAAGCCGACTCCCAAGCCGACGCCCAAACCCACACCCGACCAGACGCAACGCCCCACTCCGCGACCGACGGCGGCACCGACGAAGGCACCCGCACCGAGCACCAAACCGCGCGCGACGCCGTCACCACGGCCGGGAGCGTCAGGATCCACGGCCAGCCCGACTTCACACGAGCCCGGGTCGACGACAGATCCCGCCGATCCGTCGTCAGGGTCTGACCTATCATCGCTTCCCGCGTTCGTCATCCATCCTTCCGGCGGGGGGCCGTCCAGCGGGGCCGGGGTCGGTGACGGGCCGACCCCGCCTTCGGCACCTGATCCAGGCGGGGTGCCGTGGCTCACAGCGCTTGATCCGAACATCGCCTTCCCCGTCATCCTGTGGTCGATCACGACCTCCTTCGGGGTCGCCGCATTCGCGTTCTATCTTGGAGCCGGCACCCGCCGGCGCAGTCAGCAAGACACGCCGTGGTTCGGATCGAGGAGGCTGGTCGCGACGGCCGGACCGGACCTGTCCCCAGCGGGCACGACGACTGGCGTCCCGACGTCTTCCCGGGATGTCGCCGTACCGGCCGGGGCCGTAACGACCCAAGCGTCAGCCCGACCACCATGGCTGCGGCGCTCGGGAACGCCGGATGAAGCCGGGAGCGACCAGCCGACGATGGCGAAGTTCGCGGATCCGCCGCGACCGGGAGCAACCCGCCACACGGTGTCGTATCGATGGATCCGACTATCCGATGGACCCGATGAAGCCACCTCGGCGGAGGTCGGCCGGCTCGACCGCGGCGACGAAGTCGAGGTGATCGGCGAGGACGCAGGCGCGCTGCGGGTACGGACCGCGAGCGGTTCCGAGGGCTGGATCCCCCGGTTCACGATCGTCGGAGACGCGACGACGCGGGGGGGCTGACCGAGTCTGCCGGGGATGTCCCCGCCGAGGTCGGGCCGCGTATACTCCCGGTCCCCCGTCACTGCCATCCGAGGTATGTCGCCGCGTGGACGTCATCACGGCCGAGGGCCTCGTCAAGATCTACAAGACGCGGAAGCTCGAGGTCCGAGCGCTCGACGGGCTCGATCTCGCGGTCCCCGAGGGCAGCGTCCTTGGCCTGCTCGGCCCGAACGGCGCGGGCAAGACCACGACCGTCCGCATCCTTGCGACGCTGCTGCGACCCGATGCCGGCCATGCGACTGTCGCGGGCCTCGATGTCGTCCGGGACGCGCAACGGATCCGAACGTTGATCGGGTTATCCGGCCAATACGCAGCAGTCGACGAGAACCTCACGGGGCACGAGAACCTGTGGATGTTCGGGCGGCTGTACCAACTGGCGAGCGATGTCGCGACGACCCGCGCAAAGGAGCTCCTCGAGCAGTTCGACCTCGTCGACGCGGGAGATCGCGTCGTGAAGACGTACTCCGGCGGTATGCGCCGTCGGTTGGACCTTGCGAGCGCGCTCATCGGTAGGCCGCAGCTGCTGTTCCTCGATGAGCCGACGACTGGTCTCGACCCGAGGAGCCGCCTCGGGATGTGGGACGTGATCCGGTCGCTCGTACGTGAGGGCACGACGCTGCTGCTGACGACGCAGTACCTCGAGGAGGCCGACGAGCTCGCCGATACGATCGCGGTCGTCGATCACGGGCGGATCATCGCGAACGGCACGGCCGACGAGCTCAAGGCGCAGGTCGGCGGCGAGCGTATCGAGGTGGTCGTCCACGACCGGACCCGGATCGATGACGCGCAGCGGATCCTCGGTCAGATCGGCCTCGGCGCGGCATCGCTCGACGAGCACACCCGTCGCGTCACGGTTCCCTCGGACGGCGGTTCGAAACGGCTTGCCACCGTCATCCGCGAGTTCGACGACGCCGGCATCGTGATCGACGATATCGGCCTGCGACGGCCGACGCTCGACGACGTGTTCCTGAGCCTGACCGGACACGTCGCCGAGGAGCAGCCGACCGGGCAGGAGGCGGCATGACGGCGAACACGGCGACGCGGCCCGCCGCCGCGACGGGAGGCTTCGGCTCGATGCTCCGTGACGGGCTGATCGTCATGTGGCGGAACCTCAAGCGGATCCCGCGCATCCCGGAGCTCGCGATCTTCGCGGTCCTCCAGTCGATCATGTTCGTCGTCCTGTTCTCGGTGATCTTCGGCGGCGCGATCCCGATCCCCGGCGGCGGCAACTACAACGAGTTCCTCATCCCCGGGATCTTCGCCCAGACGATCGTGTTCGCTTGCGGCACCACCGCGATCGGGATCACCGACGATTCGCAGAAGGGCATCATCGACCGGTTCCGGTCACTGCCGATGGCGCGCTCGGCGTTCCTGTCCGGTCGCTCCCTCGCCGACGTGATCTACAACGCCGGGATCATGGTCGTGCTGGTCGTGTCAGGACTGTTCGTCGGCTGGACGGTACGCACCGGCATCGGCGGGTTCGTCGCCGGCGTCGCACTCCTGCTGCTGTTCGCCTTCGCCATGTCGTGGCTGGGCATCTTCCTCGGGCTCAACGTGCCCACCGTCGAGGTCGCCAACCAGGTGATCTTCACGGTGCTCTTCCCGATCACGTTCATCTCGAACGTCTTCGTCCCGCCGCAGACGCTGCCAGACTGGCTGCAGCCGATCGCCGAGTGGAACCCGACCAGCACGTTGACGGCGTCGTTGCGAACGCTGTGGGGGAACCCGAACCCGTACGCTACCGGCAGCTTCCCGTCCGAGAACCCGGTCCTCGTGACGCTCGTCTGGGTCGCCGTGATCCTCGCGGTGTTCGCCCCGCTCGCCGTCCGTCGCTACCGGAGCCTCAACCGCTAGCCCGTGTTCTGAAGACCGGCCGCCACCCCGTTCACGGAGAGCTGCACGAGCCGCCGATGGAGTGCATGAACGGGGCTGTCGGGGGGCAGGGCCCGCAGGCGGCGCAGAAGCCTGACCTGCACCTCGGAGAGCGCGTCGACGTAGGGGTTCCGGAGGGCGATCGACCGCTGGAGCACGGGTGCGCCGTCGAGCAACCGCTCGTGCCCCGTGATGCGGAGCAACCAGGTCACGGTTCGGTGGTACTCGCTCTCGATCGTGGTCCACCAGCGCTCGGCGTCGGGCCCCGTGGTGAGGGACGCGTACCGTCCGCCGATGCCCATGTCCGCCTTGGCGAGGATCATCTCGGCGTTGTCGATGACCGAAGCCAGGAAGGGCCAGGACCGGTAGAGCCGTCCGAACTCGCTGATCCCGTGGTCGCCGTGAGCCGCTGCGTACGCCTCGAGCGCTGCCCCGAGCCCGTACCAACCGGGCAGGTTGATCCGTGACTGCGACCAGGCGAACGTCCACGGGATCGCGCGGAGCGAGTCGATCGGCGGCGCCTCATCGGGATCGGCTCCGGCGCGGCCGCGTGCCGCCGGCCGGGACCCGAGCCGGAGATCCGACAGCTCCGCGATCGGCGTGATCTGGCGGAAGAACGCCGCGAACCCGGGGTCGTCATGGACGAGCCCGCGATACGCGGCACGAGCTGTGGCTGACAGCTCGTTCATCATCTCGCGGCCCGCATCGACCGCCGCCGCAGCGGCAGCGTCATGTTCAGGCGTCGATGCGATCAGGACGGCGCCGGTCAGCTGCTCGAGGTGGCGCTTCGCGATCGCTGGATCGCCGTAGTTCGCGAAGATCACCTCGCCCTGCTCGGTCAACTTAAGGCGGCCATCGACTGATCCCGGCGCTCCGCCGACGATGGCGCGGTTCGCCGGTCCGCCGCCCCGCCCGATCGCGCCGCCACGCCCATGGAAGAGCGTCAGCTCGACGCCGTGCACGCGCGAGGTCTCGACCAGCGCGGCCTGCGCCTGGTGGAGCATCCAGGCGGCGGCGAGGAACCCCGACTCCTTGTTCGAGTCCGAATAGCCGAGCATCACTTCCTGGCGATCGCCGCGACGCCGGACGTGAGCGCGATACCCGGCGTCGCTCAGCACCCGGTCGAGCAGCGGCCCCGCCCCCGTGAGCGCGTCCGACGACTCGAACAGGGGCACGACATCGATATCGGTCGTCGCATCAGCAGCGGTCGCGAGGCTGAGGACGTCGGTGACGTCCCTCGGTTCGGCAGTGAACGAGACGATCACCCGCCTGACGGACTCCGGGCCGTAGCGGCGCTGCCCGTCCCCGATCGACCGGAACGTGGCGAGCACCTCGGCCGTCGTGACGCCGGGTGCGACCTCGGCGGCCATGTCCCCGCCGTTCTCGACCGCCGCGAGCGCTGCGCGATGGACGGCGCTGTGCTGACGGACCTCGAGCGACGCGAGGTGGAAGCCGAACGTCGCGAGCTGCCAGCGAAGCTCGGCGACCTCGCCCCAGGCGACCCGTGCCATCCCGTCGACCTCGAGCGCATCCTGGATCTCGCGGAGTTCGACGTCGAGTGCGTCCGGACCGTCGTACGCGCCGGCGCGCGGTCCAGCCTCGCCGGTCAGGACGGCGCGCGTACGTCGCAGCCGCTCGGCGATGAACCCGAACCGCTGCCGATACGGCTCGTCGGGGAACCGGCGGCGAAGCTGGCGGTCGGTCTCGGGGAGCTCCTCGGCGTCCCGCGCGAGACGTGTAGCGAGTGGCTTCGCGACACGGTCATGCGGCGTCGTCGCCGATTCGGTCTGCATCAGACGGAGCGCCACGGCCTCATATCCGTGGAGGACGTGGTCGGCCTGGATCCGCAGAGTGTGGCCGGTCAGCTCTGACGTCACGGCTGGGTTCCCGTCGCGGTCGCCGCCGATCCACGACCCGAATCGGAGGAACGCCGGTGTCCGCGGCGCACGAGTACCGGAGTCGGCGTCGAGCGTCGCATCGACCGCGCGATAGAGCCGCGGCGCGAGCTGGAAGAGCGTCGCGTCGAACACGGCCATCGCCGTCCGCACCTCGTCGAGCGGCTCCGGCTTGACGGATCGCAGATCGGACGTCCGCCACAGGACGGTGATCTCCTCCCGCAGGCGGCGCCGGATCTCGCGATCCTCGGATGGCGTCAGGCGCGTGTCGTCGAGGCGCTCGAGGAGCACGGCGCACCGGCGGAGCGCCACGAGCGTCGTCCGTCGCCGCGCCTCCGTCGGGTGAGCCGTCAGGACGGGTGTGATGCGAAGCCGCTCGAACATGGCATCGAGATCCGCCTCGGAGCGACCTCGCCGGCGTAGACGGCCGACCGCCTCCGCGACGGAGTCGTCGAGCAGTCCGTCGCGCGCCGCCCGCTCGCGCCGCCGGAGGGCACGAACGCGGGCCCCCGCCTCGGCCAGGTTGACGAGCTGGAAGTAGAGCGAGAACGCCGTGATGACCGCCTCGGCATCCTCGAGCTCGAGCGCGTCGAGCTCGGCTTCGAGCCGTTCGCGGACGTCGGGCTGGTCGCTCCGGCGAAAGTCGATCGCGGCGAGCCGCAGCCGCTCGACGAGGTCGTAGATGGCCTCGCCGGCCTGCTCGGTGATGACCTGCCCGAGCAGCGATCCGAGGAGGCGGATCTCGAGCGCCAACGGGTCGCGGGCACGAGCCGAGCCGATGCTGCCGGGTTCCGCCGCGCGAGCCGACCGGGCGCGCTGCGCGGGGGCGGTCATGCGGTGACCCCGCCCACAGACATCGCGACCGCTCGGTAGCGCAACCCAGCCGACACTCCGCGGCAACCTTTCTCGGGCTGACGCCTTCCTACCCTTGTAAGGTGATGGGCGTGATGGAGCAGCGCGCGACCGTTGACGAGCGTCGGCACGGGGGCCCCGACCGCCGGCCGGCGGATGCCCCGCGCGGGCGGCGGGAGACCGACCAGCTCGACCAACTTCGCTTCATCCACCAGGTGGCGCGACTCGCGACGACGGCCCGGACCTGGGACGAGTTGCTGGAGACCGTCGTGGACGGCACGCGTGACGCGCTCCATGCCGATGTCTCCTCGCTGTATCTGCTCGACCGCGATGGAGCGTACCTGACGCTTGCCGCGACCAACGGTCTGGACCGCTTCCAGATCGGACGCGCCCGCGTGCCATTCGGCGAAGGTGTGACGGGATCGGTCGCGGAGAGCCAGCGGCCGCTGGTCATACCCGATGTGAAGGAGGACCCGCGCTTCCTGTGGGTCCGGGGCATCGACCAGCGCCGCTTCGTGACCTCGATGCTCAGCGTGCCCTTGACGTGGCACGACCAGACCGTCGGCGTACTCAACGTCCAGACCGAGCATCGTCGGGAGTTCAGTGCGTCGGATGTGGCCCAGCTCAGCGCGGTCGCGGACGTGCTTGCCGGCATCGTCGAGAAGGGGCGCCAACAGAGCGAGGCCGAGGCTCGGGTCGAGGCACTCAAGGCGATCGACGAGGCCAGGAGCGAGCTCATCGCGCTCGTGACCCACGAGCTGCGGACGCCGTTGGCGGTCGTCCGGGCGTATACGGACCTGCTCGCAGAGGAGCCGGCGCTCGAGGGACGCGAGTCGCGCGACGTCGAGCGGCGCCGGACGCGCGCTGAATGGCACGATGCCACCCTCGAGCAGATCGAGCGCCTCGACCGCCTCGTCGACTCGATCCTCGCATCGGTGCGGGTGGTGCCCGAGGATGCGCCGACGCTCGAGCCGGTCGACGTCGAGGCGCTCGTTCGCGAGGTGCTGCATTCCCTGACGCCGCTGCTGGGCCGTCATGAGGTCGTTGCGGGCGGTCCCGTGCGGCTCCACGGCCTCACTGATCCGTCGAGGCTTCGCCAGATCGTCGAACACCTCGTCGAGAACGCCGTGAAATACGCTCCCTCGGAGACGATGATCCGTATCGATTGGGCGCTCGTCGAAGGACTCGTGCATCTCGGCGTGACCGATGAGGGGCCCGGCATCCCTGACGAGTGGCGCGAGCGCATCTTCGAGCCATACGCCCGGCGTGACACCCACACCGCCCGCGGCTCGGGCATCGGGCTGTACGCCGCCAAGCGCCTGGGCGAGTCGATGGGTTGCCATCTGTGGTGCGAACCGGCGATGCCGCACGGCGCGCGGTTCGTCGTCGCCGTCCCAGCCGCGGCGGCGATCTGATCGATGGCCACTTCGACGAGCCGACCGCTGCGCATCCTCGTCGTCGACGACGACCCGGCGATGGTCGGCGCCATCACGGCCCTTGTCGGCACCGAGGGCCATCAGGTCATCACCGCTTACGACGGATTGACGGCGGTCAAACGGTTCCGTGAGGAGCACCCCGATCTCGTGCTGCTGGATCTCGCGATGCCTGGGCCGGATGGGTTCTCGGTCGCTGGTCAGATGCGGGCCGTCGGCCAGGCACCGATCCTCGTCGTCTCCGGTGAGAGCGGCGAGGCCGCCAAGGTCCGGGCGCTCGGGATCGGCGCCGACGACTACCTCACGAAGCCGTTCGGCAAGGCCGAGCTGCTGGCACGGATCGCCGCGATCATGCGCCGCGTCGATCGGGCCGGGACAAGTGCGGCACCGGCAGGCCCGCTCGAGGCCGGGCCGCTGGTCCTGGAGCCCGGACGGCACGAAGCCCGGGTCGGCGACCAGGCACTCTCCCTCACCCCGACCGAGTTCCGCCTGCTCGAAGCGCTCGTTCGTGCGCGGGGCGACATCGTGCCCCACCTCCAGCTGGCGCGCGCCGGCTGGCCCGCTGAGACGGATCCGGATCTTCTGTGGCTGAAGCCCCACCTGGCGCGACTTCGCGCGAAGGTCGAGGAAGCCGGCGGCCCGCGGGTCGTGGCCGTTCGCGGCGTGGGCTATCGGATGGTGGTCGACGACGAGGTTCGGGCCGGCACGTGACCGGCGCCACGCTGCCTTAGACGGCGATCGAGACCGCGCGCCCTGAGGAATCGTGGGCGGCGTCGGCGCACGCGACGCGGCAACCGCGAGCGTCGCGTCCGGCGATCGGGTTGAAGTGGAACCACGCTTCGCCAGTCTGTGCGAGTCGACAGCCACAGGAGGCACACGTCACCGGGGCGCTGGCCCCATCACGGACGGCGCGAGGTGTCTCGGTATCGGGTCCGGACGGATGGAGCATCGCGGCCACCTCCTCGCTCGTCGGGGTCCCGGAGGCGCGCTCGGCCGTCCCAGGGAGACGTTTCCCCATCATCGTGCGGAGCGTACGCGCGGCGCCTCGCCCCGTACGGCATCCCTACGGGTGCCGGTGGGTTGCAGGTCGGTATCGGCGTCGCCGTCGTCCAGGCGAGAGCTCGTGTCGGTTGCCGGTCTTCCTCGAGCGAGCGCCAGTGGACCTGTCGGCGCGGACGCGCATCCGCCATCATCGCCCGATGACAGACGCCGCCACCGATCCGATCCAGTCCCCCGATGGCTACCGGAACATGCTCCTCGGCTACCTCGCCGGGGACGACCCGGCCACGGTCCAGGCGGCGACCGTGGCGCGCCTGCGCGAGCTCGTGGCCGAGGCCGGTGACGGCCTGCGGACACGCCCCGAACCGAAGGAGTGGTCGGTCATCGAGTGCATCGGCCACCTGACCGATTCCGAGGTCGTCACCAGCGCGCGGGTGCGCTGGATCCTCGCCGAGGACGAGCCGCAGATCATCGGGTACGACCAAGACCTGTGGGTCGACGGACTCCGCCATGGCAGCGACGACCCGGAGGCGCTCATCGCGCTGTTCGACGCGTTGCGCTCGGCCAACCTTGCGCTCCTGGCGACGCGATCGGCGGCTGACCTCGAGCGGTTCGGCCGGCACAACGAGCGGGGCCTGGAGAGCTATGGCCTGATGATCCGCCTCACGGCCGGCCACGACCGGTTCCACGTGGCGCAGGCGGAACGGGCGCTCGCCGCCGTGCGCGGCGTGCGTCAGGCGGCGGTCGAGCCTCGATAGCGCTCCGCCAGCCTCCGGAGATGATCGACGAGCTCGGGAGGGTCGGTGACCGTGAAGTCGGCGTCGAGCAGCCCGAGATAGACCGCCATCATCTCCGGACTGCTCGCACCGGCGTCGAGCAGGGAGGATGCAGCGTCGATCGGCTCGACCGTCCCGATCCACGGCCCGACCCGCTCACGGACCGTTTCGGCCGGCGCGTGGACGATCACCCGGGCCCGGAACCCCCACCCCGACCCGGTGACGCCGCGGGCGACGTACGCGGCGACGTCCGCATCCGGCAGGGGCCGAGGGGTGAAGCGCACGCCAAGCGGCAACCGAGGCTCGATGCGATCGACCCGGAACGTCCGCCACGCCTCTCGGTCGATGTCCCACGCCACCAGGTACCAGCGCCGACCCCAGTTCACCAGTCGGTACGGCTCGGCCTCGCGGCGACTCGCCGCTCCCTCGCGATCGAGATACGCGAACCGGAGGCGGACGTGGTCGCGGCACGCACCGGCGAGGAGTGTCAGGACGCCGGCATCGACCGTCGGCTCGCTCTCTCGTCCTGGCACGAGCACGGTGAATGCCTGGATCGCGTTCACCCGGCGGCGCAACCGTTCGGGGAGCACCTGCTCGAGCTTGCCGAGCGCGCGGAGCGCGGTCTCTTCGATCCCGCCGATCGCGCCGCCGGCCGACGTCCGCAGACCGACGGCCACGGCGATCGCCTCGTCGTCATCGAGCAGGAGCGGCGGTAGGACGGCGCCCGCCTCCAGTCGATAGCCGCCGATCGACCCGCGCGTCGCGTGGACGGGGTATCCCAGGGCTCGAAGTCGCTCGATGTCGTTCCGGACCGTCCGGGTGGTGACCTCAAGCCGGTCCGCGAGCTCAGCGCCCGTCCAGTCACGTGGCGTCTGGAGCAGCGAGAGCAGGCGAAGTAGTCGAGCGGACGCGTCCATCGGGAACACAAGTTAACGAACCATTAGGAACGAAATGTTCCTATTCGACCGCTATCGTAACCGCCCAAGCAAGCACGGAGGGAAACAGTGACGTCAGCCTCGCAAACAGCGTTCGTGGACAAGGCGCCGATCGAGCTTCCGCATCCGGTCAGGATGCGG
>JBKPMM010000139.1:0-5975 GCA_046732155.1 Chloroflexota bacterium
TTGCCGACGCCGCCGCCGGACATGGCCGGACGCTCGTCTTCGCCGGTGAGGCCGGGATCGGGAAGACGCGTCTCGTGCAGTCGATCGTCCGCAAGGCCCGCGGAAACGGATTCCGCTACGCCGGCGGCGACCTCGTGCCGCAGGATGCGGACCTGCCGTTGGCGGCGCTCCGCGACCTCTTCCGCACGATGGTGTTGGTCGACGACGGCCTCGCTGACCTTGGAGACGAGCTGCTCGCACGGTGTGACGAGGCGGCCGCGAAAGGTGACGCCTACAGCCGGGCCCTCGTCCTAGAACTCGTCGATCGGATCCGGCGTCAGATCGATAAGCCGACCCTCCTGAGGTTCGACGACCTCCAGTGGGCCGATGACATCACCCTCGAAGCCGTCGGTGAGCTCGCGCGAACCTGCAGCGAGTTGCCGCTCCTCGTGATCGGCGTGTACCGCCGGGATGAGACTCCGCCCGGGGCACCATTCCGGGCTTGGCGCTCCCGGTTGTTGACCCAGCGGCTGGCCGAAGAGATCCAGCTCGAGCGGCTTTCGTACGCTGACACCGCGACGATGACGACGCTCCTGCTCGCGACCGGTATGCCTGCTGGGACCGACGTCGCCCGGGCGGTCTACGAGCGCTCGGACGGGCTGCCGCTCCACATCGAGGAGCTGATCGCAGCCGCGCGGGCAAACAGCGAGACCATCGACGCCGCCGCGATCCGTGCCGCGGACGTGCCGGATACGATCGAAGATGCCATCCGCGCCCGCGCCGCCGGTCGATCAAAGGACGCTCAGCTGGCCGCCCAGGCCGGGGCTGTCATGGGACGTTGCTTCGAGCCGAGCGTCCTGGCGGGCGTGATGGACCGGCCCGTAGAGGAGCTCGAAGGACCGCTCCAAGAGCTCGTCGATCACGGGATCCTCTACGGCTTCAGCGTCGTCGACGTCGGTTACTTCGACTTCCGCCATCAGCTCCTGCGCGACACGCTCTACCGCGCGACGCCGGAACGCGATCGACGCCGCTATCACGCAAGGGCCGGCGAGTTCGGCGCGACACTCGTCGGGGCCACGGAGGTCCACGCGTCGCTCCATTACGAACGAGCGGGATTGCCGGAGCTCGCGTATAAGGCCGCGCGAGCGGGAGCCGAAGAAGCTGCGCGGCTGTCAGCACATCGCGAGTCGTTCGAGCTGTATCGACGCGCCGTCGCCAACATGCCGGAGGACATCAGCGATCTAGAGCGCGCGCAGCTCCTCGAGCGGTACGGCGATCAGGCCGCCGCGATCGAGGAGAACGAGCTCGCCGAGCAGGTGTTCATGTCAGCGCGCGCCGCGTATGCGTCTGCCGGCAGGCCCGACCTCGCCGCGTTCATGTTGAGCGCCGTGCAAACCTTCTGGCGGCGAGCGGGCCGTCCGATACGCGAACGGACGGCGCTCGCGCAGCAGGCCGAGTCCGAGCTGATGGGACTCGAGCCGAGTGCTGATGTCGACGAGGCGCTGATGAACGTGGCCTTCGATCGTCTCGTGATCGAAGTCGACGCCAACGAGCTCAACGCCGCTCGCAGGACCGGTGCGGCCGTGCTCGAGGCCTCCCGCAAGCTGGGCGATGCGGGCGCCGAACGGTTCATCCAGACGCGGCTTGCGATGATCGATGTGCTCTCCGGCGACCCCGATGCCGGCCTCGCCGCGATGGCGCGGATCGCGGACGACTGCCGGCAGAACAAGGCGGAAGAGGCCGGAGTGACCGCGTTCCGAGACACCGCGGTGATGGCGACGCGGGCGCTCGACTACGGTGCGGCCGCAGCGGCGCTCGCCGAGGGTCTCGTCTACTCGGACTCCGTCCAGCAGTCGCAGTGCGCACACGTCATGCTCGCGCTCACGGCTGAGACTGGATGGGCGGCCGGCAGCTGGGACCAGTCGATCCCGGCCGCGCAGCAGGCGATCGCAGATCGAGGCTGTCCACGGGCACCGGCGATGGCGCGCTGGCCGCTGGCCTACATCGCGTTCGGACGCGGCGACTTCGACCGGGCACGCGAACTGCTGAACGAGGCGCTCGCGTTCGGTGACCAGAGCGAGATGATCGAATGGCGCCTGCCGCCGGCGTGGGGACTCGCGGAGACCGCCCTGCTCGCCGGCGATACGCAGGAAGCCATCGACCGCTGCGAGGCCGCGCTCGAGCTGTGCATCCAGAAGAACGAACGCGCCCTGCTCGCGCAGTTCGTCGTGACCGGCGTTCGGGCGTACCTGACGGCGGGCCGACCGAGCGACGCGGAACGATGGCTGTCAAGGTGCGCGGCGCACCTGGCCGCGACGCCGGCGTTCGGTAGGACCGCATTGGATCACGGCGCGGGCCTCGTAGCCCTGGCCGCCGGGTCGACCGGGACGGCCCGCACCTCGCTCGAGGCAGCCGTCTCCGGATGGGATCGCCACGGTCGGATCTGGGAAGCGTCATGGGCACGTCTGGACCTCGCCACCGCGCACATCCGGGCGAGCAAGTTCGCTGCCGCGGTCGCCATCGCTGCGGAGGTCCGCGAGACGGCGACGCGCCTCGACAGCCCGAGCCTGCTGAGGCGCGCGGATGAGCTCCTTCGCCAGGCTCGCGGCCGCGTCGCCGTCGACGAGCCGTGGCGCCCCCTGACCGCGCGCGAATTCGACGTCGCCCGGCTCATCTCTGAGGGTCTCACCAACGCGGAGATCGCCGACGAGCTCGGGATCGCGCCCAAGACCGCGAGCTCGCACGTCGAGCACATCCTCGCCAAGCTCGGGGCCTCGCGGCGGGCCGAGATCGCGACGTGGGCCGCCAGCGTCGACCGGAGCGCCGTCGCCCACTGACCGCCGCGCCGCGTGACCGCCGGACCCCGGTCGGCTGTCCGCCTGGACGCCCGGCGACGAATATCGAGTCGAACGGGAGTCCGGCGCACCCGTACACGGACTTCGAACCGGGTCTCATCGTCCGCGAGATGAGTTGGCAAGCGTCGGCGTCACCGGCGGTCGTCGAGCAGATGCGCGACGCCTCGGGCTCCCTCTGGATCGGGCAGAAGCCGGGTACGGAGTCGCCGACCGCCTCGTGACCCCGTAATACCGCGCCCCGGAGCGCGTCAGTGGGACGACTCGTTCGGCGATCTGCCGTGACGGGCTGGCACAAGGAGTCCTCCGGATGCGTACTCCATCGCCTGGTCGGCGGACCAGTCTGCTGTTCGTGATCGTCTCGGTCGTCGCCGCGGCGTGCGGATCACCGCCCGCACCGTCGGCACCCGTCGCGTCGTCACTCGCGGCGCCTTCGCCCAGCGCGAGCGCGGCCGCCGCGTCTCCTCGGCCCGCGTCGCCGTCGGCGGGGCCGTCGACGCAGCCCTCCACGCGGCTCGATGTCGTCGAGGCCTTCCGGTCCAAGATGGCATCAGTCAGATCGTTCGAGGCGACGATCGACGGGATGGTCACCGTCGGCGAGAACATGGTCCCGGTCGGAGGCACGTTGCAGGTCTCGGGGTCGGACTCGCATCAGGTGCTCACGATGATGCCCGGTGGAGAGCCCCGGACGACGGAGACGATCAAGGTCGACGGAACGACCTACACGCGTCGTGGAGACGCGTGGTTCGCCGCGGCGCCGTCGAGCACCGGAACCGGTGGCATCGACGACGCGTTCGTCAAGGCGATGACCGGGTTGACCGACGTCGGAACGGTGTCCAAGGACGGGCAGACGTTCCACCGCCTCACCCCGCCACCGGGGACGACCCTCTTGCTCAGCTCGTTCGGCGCAGCGACGGCAGGTTCGGCCGACGGCCCGATGACGATCGAGTTCTACGCCAAGGACGACGGCACACCCGCGGGCATCGGGATCGACGGCACGTGGACGCAGAAGGTCGACAAGGTCGACCAGACGGCCAGCATGCACCTCGACTTCGCTCTCGACACCGCCAAGACCATGACGATCGACAAGCCATCTCCGATCTGGGTGACTGGCAAGTCGAAGCGCCTCGGCTACGCCGTCGCGTATCCCGCGGAGTGGGACGTCGAACTGGCACGCAAGACGTCAGGCGGCGATTACTACTACGGGCTGAACGGTGAGGGTTTCGCCGTGACGCGGACCGCGAAATGCAAGTGCACGCTCAATGCGACCGCCCTCGAGGTGATCCGCTATGAGCGACAGCACGTGAAGGGGTTCAAGGTCGTCCGCAACAGCACCGCTCGGGTCGCCGGTCTGCGCGCCCGCGTCATCGAGAGCCGCGGCACGTACGACGGCGCTAGGTCATGGGATCTGACCTATCTCGTGGTGCGCGGCAAGTACCTGTATGTCTTCGATTACAGCGCGCCGCATCCACTGAAGGCTGCGGATCGAGCGATCGCCCAGCAGCTCGTCGGTTCTGTCGCCTTCCGCTGATCCGACACCACGAGGAGGCCGCCCGCACCCGGACGGCCTTCTCGTGACCGTCCCGCAACCTGATCCGAGGCGCGTCGCAGGTACAATCCCGCGATGACGACGACGATCGACTCGGCCGCCACGGAGCGGCCGCACAAGGCGGGCAAGCGGTACATCTACGCGTGGGGCGACGGCACCGCCGAGGGCAACGCCGGGATGCGTGACCTGCTCGGCGGCAAGGGCGCGGGTCTCGCCGAGATGACGATCGCGGGTCTCCCGACCCCGCCCGGCTTCACGATCACGACCGAGGCATGTAACGACTACTTCGCCAGCGGCGAGCAGCTGCCGGACGGTCTCTGGGACGACGTCCTTGAGGCGGTCAAGGAGGTAGAGCGGCGGACAGGCAAGGGCTTCGGCGACCCGTCGAATCCGCTGCTCGTCAGCGTCCGTTCCGGTGCCAAGTTCTCGATGCCCGGGA
The DNA here is from genome assembly GCA_046732155.1 of Chloroflexota bacterium. GTDB lineage: Bacteria > Chloroflexota > Limnocylindria > Limnocylindrales > CSP1-4 > SPCO01. The sequence goes on from JBKPMM010000139.1 coordinate 4,820, forward strand.
TGATGGACACGGTCCTCAACCTCGGCCTGAACGGCGACACGCTCCACGGCCTCATCGCACTGACCGACAACGAGCGCTTCGGGTGGGACGCGTACCGGCGGTTCATCCAGATGTTCGGACGCATCGTTATGGAGGTCAGCGGCGAGCGCTTCGACCACGCGCTCGAGGCGTCGAAGGAGGCACACGGCGCCAAGCAGGACACCGACCTCGATGCGGCGGCGCTGCGCGACCTGGTCGACGAGTTCAAGTCGATCGTCAAGGCGGACACCGGGCGTGACTTCCCGGACGATCCGTACGAGCAGCTCGACCTCGCGATCAAGGCGGTCTTCGCAAGCTGGTTCGGTAAGCGGGCCCGCGACTACCGCAAGAACCAGGGCATCCCCGACGACCTCGGCACGGCGGTCAACGTCGTCACGATGGTCTTCGGGAACATGGGCGACGACTCCGGCACGGGCGTCGCGTTCACCCGCGACCCCAACACTGGCGCAAAGGTGCTCTTCGGTGAGTACCTGACCAACGCCCAGGGCGAGGACGTGGTGGCCGGCATCCGGACCGCGCCGAAGATCGCCCAGATGCAGACCGACATGCCCGAGGTCTACGCGGAGTTCCAGCGCATCGGTCAGCAGCTCGAGACGCACTACCGCGACGTACAGGACCTCGAGTTCACGATCGAGCGCGGCCGCCTGTACATGCTCCAGACACGGTCCGCGAAGCGGACGGCGGCCGCGGCCGTGCGGATCGCCGCCGACATGGTCGATGAGGGCGTGATCACAAAGCAGGAGGCGATCGCACGCATCGAGCCGGCACACGTCGACCAGCTGCTGCGTGACACGTTCGATCAGAACGCGCTCAAGGAGGCGACCAAGATCGTCAACGGGCTCAACGCATCTCCTGGCGCCGCCGTCGGTCGTGCCGTCTTCGACGCCGACACGGCCGTCGAGTGGGTGAACAACGGCGAGAAGGTGATCCTCGTCCGCATCGAGACGTCGCCCGACGACTTCCATGGCATGGCCGTCTCCCAGGGCATCATCACGGCCCGTGGCGGCGCGACCAGCCACGCCGCGGTCGTCGCGCGCCAGATCGGCAAGCCGTGTGTCGCCGGATCGGCGGACCTGGCGGTCGATTACGCGCGCAAGCAGGCGCACTGCAGCATCAC
>JBKPMM010000140.1:0-20769 GCA_046732155.1 Chloroflexota bacterium
TCGCCGTCCTGGTCCTCAGCGTCGGTCTCGAGCGCTTCGGCCTCCAGCGGCACCCCGGTATCGGTCACGTGGCTGGGTCTGTGGGGATCCCTGCGCCCGAGGGCGTATCGGTCGTGACGGCCGCCGTGATCGTCGGGTCACCGCGCTCCACGAACCCGGCGAGCCGGCGCTCGAGCGTCGCGCGCTCGATCAACACGTGCCTGCCACACGTCTGGCAACGAAGGCCGATATCCGCACCGAGGCGGTCGACGAGCCAGGTGTCGCCGCCGCAGGGATGCGTCTTCCGGAGACGCACCACATCGCCGAGCAGCAGATCGAGGACAGGACGGTCCGGCACGGCGGGGAGGGTATCAGAGGCGTGGGTGCCCATGGCTCGGCACGAGTTGCCGGTCCGTGGCCGGGACGCCGATGCGATCGAGGGGCGTCACCTCGACGCTAACCTCTGGCTGCGTCGCGGAGAGCTGGGCGATGATCCCGCCCGGTCGGGTCAGCGAGCCAGTCAGCTTGTCGGGTGCGCCGATCGCATTGAGCGTGAACGGGTCATCGAGCTGTTGCGCTCCCAACGTCACCACCCCGGGCGCGCCGAGCGCCACGATGCCGGGTACGAGCCGAACGTCGTCGATCGCCATCGCTTCGGCGCCGGCGTTGCGAAGCTCATTGACGAGGTCCTCGATGCCCGGGCCGTCGATCGGTCCGCGGACCGTGACCGCCACGCCTGGCCCCATCGCGGGATCGATACCGGCGTAGAGGCGGACACGGCGAAGGTCGGCGCGCAACTCATCGACCGAGGCATCTCCACGGGCCGTGTTCTGGGACAGGACGTCGAGCTCATGCTCGAGCGTCGCCACTTCCGTCCGGAGCTGGTCGTTGCGGTCGTCGAGGTTCGCCACGAGCACGGTCAGGTCCTGCGACGACAGCCCGGCGAACGCGGCCCCGCTCGCCTGCGTCCGCAGCTGGACGACGACCAGCACGCCGAGCAGGAACGTCACGGCGGCGATCGTGACCTGGTTCCGACGACGACGCATCGCTACGGCGAAGCCCCGGGGGAAGGCTCGGGGCGGGCATAGCGCAGCGTCACGGTGCCGGCGAACGCAGGGATGTCGACGGCCTCCGGCTCGGCGATGGAAACCTGGATGCCGAAGCCCTGCGCTCGGGTGCGGAGGAGATCGACGAAGCCTGGCGAAGCGCTCAGCCGCGCGTACAGGTCGTCCGGGCCGATCGCCGAGACCTGGTAGGGCCCGGCAAGGTACGCGGCGTTCACGAGGATCGACGGACCGACGTCGATCACCGCGGTCGTCGGTGTCATGCGCTCGCCGTTGATGGCGACCGCCTCTGCGCCGGCCGCCCACAGCTCCTCGACGACCGAGCGCAGATCGCGCGCGCCGACGAGGTAGTCCGCCTGGTCAGCGCCCGGCGCCACGGGCTCCTGCGAATCCTGGAGCTGGAGCACGATCCCAGTCCCGGTCAGCGGGATGAGGCCAGCGGCGATGCGCGCCTCCTGGAGCTGGTCGTTCAATCGGCGGACCTGCTCCGCGGATCCCTCGCTCGTCTGCTCGTTCGCCTGGATCTGGGCGCGTAGCTCAAGGATCCGTGCCTTGAGCTGGTCCTGCCGCTGCTGCAGCTGCGTCGCGGTCTCGATGAGCGGGGCTCGCTCTTGGGTGGTGTAGCGGACCCGCGGCCCCTGGGCGGCGAGCTGGGCGGCGATCAGGAAGCCGAGGCCGAGCAGCGCCGCGCCCAGCGTGATCTGCCAGCTCGGGATCGACCGAAGACGGGCGGCCATCGACGTCATCGCGTCGCTCGACGCGAACGTGACCACAGCAGTAGACCGACACCACCCGCGACAGCCACGGCGGCGACGATCAGTCCCGGTGACGTCGTCGTGTCGCGCGCCGGCTCCGCCACCGCGACGGCCGGCGTGGCAGCGGGATCCGCTGTCGCTCCGACAACGGGTGGAGATGACGTCCCCGCTGGACGCGTACCGTCCCAGCCGGGCGGCACCGGACCTGGCGCCGCTGGCTTCGGCCCGTACGCGACGGGCTTCTTGGCACCGACATCGGTCAGCCACGCGTCGTCGAACGCCGCGGTGTCGATGCCGATCGCGCCCTTGAACGCCTCGTCATCGGTCTTGCCGTCGGCATACGAGCGGACGAGCGAGACCAGCGCGTCCTGGCCGTGCTTGCGCACGAGGTAGTCGACCGCGCTGACGCTCTCCGCGTACGCCAGACCGAACCCGGACGCGGTCGGGAACTGCGCGGTCAACCCCTCGAGCGGGATGAGATCGCCCGAGGACGCCGCGTTTTCGACGTCCGATCGGTCGCTCGGCCCGTACCCGACACTCAGGTACACGGCGAGTCCCTCGTTGAGCCAGCGCGGTGGGAAGTGATAGGGGTTGTCGACGGCCGTATCGAACACCAGATGGATCAGCTCGTGCGGGACGACGTTCTCTACCCATGGATCGTTGATCGACGAGGGCGCGATATCCGCGAACAGCGTCCGGATCTCGGCATTCGCCTGGCCGCCGACGTTCTCGCGCGTCCCCGGCCCGAGCGCGTCATAGAACGGGCGTTGATCCGCGTAGATGAAGAAGTCGATCGGCTTGGTCTCGGTCACCCCGAGCAGCTTCGATGTCTCGGCGACCTCGCGCTCACCGATCTCAAGGGCACGCTGCCCGAACGCACGGTCGCCCTTGTACCAATGGACACGAACGACGTCGCCGCTCAGCGTCTGCCACTCGAACCGGTCATCCGCGACCACCGTGCGTGCCTCGGGACCGATCCGCGTCGTGCCATCCGAGGTGATCCGCCAGCGGACGGCGACCGGGGTGTTGGGCAGGATGTGCGCGTCCGGTCCCCCGAGCGTGTGCTGCAGGGTCGTCTGGCCGCCGGCGAACGGGATCGTGACCTCGCTGACCTGTGGCGCGGGACTGTCGGCCATGGTCACGAGGACCTCGATGCGGCTGATCGCCCCCTGTAGGTCCACCGGTTGCGACGCGACCACGCCGCTGTCGAACGAGCCGGCGATCGACGGCCGACCGAACTCGATCGTCGCGGCCCGCGCGGGCGTCGCCACGAACGCTGATGCACCGAGCACGAGCCCGAGCACGGCGATGAGGCGAAGAGAGCGGGCGGCTGACCGGCCCATCACTTCTTCCACGCCAGGCCTGCCAGACGGATCGATCCAAGCCCGTTCTGACCGGTCCCGACGAGACCGTCGCGCGCGAGCGCCCAGCCCGTGCCGTAGCTGATCGGGACGACCGGGACGTCGCGCTGGACGACGGCCTCCGCTCTGTCGAACGCGGCGCGCGCCGCCGCCTCATCCGTCGTCGAGCCCGCGTCCCTGATCGCGGCGTCGAACTCGTCCGAGCGCCAATGACCGTAGTTGTTGACCGAGTCGGAGCCGAGGAGGACGCCGAGGAAGTCGTTGCGACCGGGGTAGTCGGCCACCCACGACAGGAACCACATCTGCGGCGGATCGCTGTCGAGACGCGGGAAGTACGCGTCGAAGTCCATCGTCTCCTGCTCGATGGTGACCCCGAGCTCACGCTCGAGCTGGGTGACGACCGCCTCGTCATATGGGCTGCCGCCGGTGACGAGCGTGATCTTCGGGAACCCGTTGCCGCTCGGGTATCCAGCGTGGCCGAGGAGCGCGCGAGCGGCCGCGGGATCGTGGTGCGGCAACATGTCGGCGTCGGATCGATCGGGGATACCGGGCGGGACCATCGATGTCGCGACGGCCGCGGGATCGTCGACCGCGAGCTCGGCGATGCGACGCCAATCGACTGCGGCGCCGAACGCCTGCCGCACGCGGACGTCGTCGAACGGCGGCTTCGTCGTGTCGAACCCGTAGTAGTCCGTCGACATGCCCGGGACGCCGAGGAGCCGCGGCCCGAGCGTGCGGTCGTACGCGATCCAGCGGGCATCCGCGCTATCGATGAAGACATAGTCGAGCGCCTTCGCCTGGAAGCGATCGACCGGGCTCGCGCCCTGGAGCGTGGTCGTGACGGTGATGGTGCCGATCGCCGGTGGCCCCGCCCAGTAGTGTGGGTTCGCCACGAGCGTCAAGTCGGTCGCGCCCTCATCGATGAGGCGGTACCCGCCACTGCCCACGAAATCCCGGCTCGCGGTGAGCGCATCGGCGCCGTCGATGGAGGCCGGGACGACCGCGAACGTCGGGCTCGCGACGATCGCCGGGAAGTCGGCTGCCGCTCTCTCAAGGTCGACCGTCACCTCGCCCGTCGCGTCGTCAACATGGATGCCGACGTCCTCGGCCTGACCCTCGCGATCTGCATACGCCAGCGCTCCGCGCACATCCGCGAGCAACGTCACGAGCGGCGATGGAGCGTCGGGATCGATGACGCGGAACCAGCTTCGGACCACGTCCGAGGCACGCAGCGGCGACCCGTCGCTGAACGTGAGATCGGGTCGAAGCCGGAAGACGACGCGACGGCCGTCGTCCTGGACCTTCCAGGACTCTGCGAGCGCCGGTCGAAGCTCGAGGTCCGCGTCGAACGTCGTGAGCGTCTCGAAGAGCTGCGCGATGATCGCCGAGCTCTCGGCGTCGCCGGTCCGCGCCGGGTCGAGTTCCGAGGGCGCGCCTAACGAGATCCGGGCGGATGCGTCGGAAGGGCCGCCGATGGAAGGTCCCCCGCACGCGCCGACCAGCAGGGCCATGACTAGGACGGACACCCCGCGGCGCATCGGGCGGAGTATAGGGGCGGTCCCCGCGAACGCCCGCCGGGCGCCTCGGACGGGGTCGGACGGCCGGGTGGCTTGCCGGTCGGAGCGGCGCTCGGAGGCCCCGACCGGCGAACCCATGATGAGACCCCGCAGGACCACACCGCCGGGGGAACGATGTCTGAACCGCGGGGCCTCTGACTGCATAACGAGCGATCAACGTGGTCGTTAGGGCCGGGCGGGTCTCGAGTCGCGCCGCTCTAGGATGGGCGCATGACGCTCCGGATCCGGAACACGCTGACGCGATCCGTCGAGCCGGTCGAGCCGCTCGAAGCCGGCCGCGTCCGGATGTACACGTGCGGCCCGACCGTCTACCGATTCGCCCACGTCGGCAATCTCCGGTCGTACGTGCTCGCCGACCTCATCCGCCGCGTGCTTCTGTACCACGGGCTCGAAGTCGTCCACGTCAAGAACATCACGGACGTCGGGCATCTACGGGAGGACCAGTTCGACCGCGGCGAGGATCGGATGCTGGTCCAGGCCGGTCTGGAGAACAAGACGTCGGCCGAGATCGCGGATGCCTATGAAGCCGCGTTCCACGCCGACGAGGCGCTGGTGAACATCCTCCCGGCGCACGTCTTCCCACGCGCAACGGAGCACATCTCGGAGATGGTCACGCTCGCAGAGGAGCTCGAGGACCGCGGCCATGCGTACACGAGTGACGCCGGGAACGTGTACTACGCAGTCGCGTCGTTCCCGGGATATGGCCGACTGTCCGGGAATTCCCTCGATGACCTACGAGCCGGGCATCGAGGCGAGGTCGAGGCGGACAAGCGTGACCCGGCGGATTTCGCACTGTGGAAGGCAGCAGGCCCGCGCCGCTCGTTGAAATGGTCGACGGAGCGCTGGGGTGACGGGTTCCCGGGCTGGCACCTCGAGTGCTCGGCCATGGCGCGGCGCTACCTCGGCGACCGATTCGACCTGCATACGGGCGGCATCGATAACGTCTTCCCGCACCACGAGGACGAGATCGCCCAGTCGGCGCCGCTCGTCGGGGGACCACCGGCGGCGATCTGGGTCCACGGGGAGCATCTGCTGATGGCCGGCCGGAAGATGGCGAAGTCCGCCGGCAACTTCCAGCGGGTGACCGAGCTCGTCGACGATGGCATCGACCCGCTCGCGTTCCGATACCTCGTCCTTACGTCCCGCTACGCCCACAAACTGAACTACTCGGACGCCTCGATCGCAGCGGCCGCCGCGGCGCTCGCGTCACTCCGAAGCCGGCTCGCGAAGCTTGGTACGCCGCCCGGGAGCGGTCCGTGGGCGGCGCCCGAGGTCCTCGCGGCGGGCGCGGCCCCCGATCGGCCCGAGGGTGAGACTGGTGGCGCGAGCGGTTTCGGCGGCGGCCAGTACACGATCACCGACCGGGCACACGCGGCGGCGGCACCACTCTCAGAGAGCGGCCGTGCTCTCCACGACCGGTTCGTGGCTGCCCTCGATGACGACCTGGATCTGCCGGCCGCTCTCGTGTGCGTCCGCGAGATCCTGCGCGCCGACCTATCGGGGGACGAGCGTCGATGGCTCGTGCTCGACGCCGATGCCGTGCTCGGACTCGACCTCCATCGGGTCTGGGATACGCCTGCGGACGTCGATGCGATCCCGAACGAGGTGACCGAGGTGCTTCGTCAGCGCGACGAAGCTCGAGCCGCTCGAGACTACGGTCGAGCGGATGCCCTTCGCGACGAGATCGCTGCCGCGGGCTTCGATGTCATCGACGGTCCGCAGGGATCGACCGCCCGTCGTCGCCAGGGATGATGGCGCGCGGCGTCGCTCCGGCTACGACCCAGCTTCGCGATCGCCTTGGGACCCGGGGAGGGATCGGCTCGTCGGCCACTTCCCCCGTTCGCTGACGAGGAGATCGCGCCGCGAGCCGAACCGGTCGATGATCCGGTAGAAGTTGCGCTTCGACTGTCGCGCCCGCTCGTCCTCGGGCAGGCTCTGCCAGCCCCGGTGGTCGTGGCGGATGGCACGGACGTCGGCGACACGGACCGCGCGCCGCGGTTCGGTTCCCTCCCCTGCGTCGCGAAGCACGAGGCTCCACCAGATGTCGAGGTTCCGATAGAAGCGGAACCGTTCGTCGAGTGGATCCCGGTCGGCGGCGTCGGAGCGCCGGAACGCGAGGAGATAGCCCTCGATCGCGTCGACATCGCCGGCCGGCGCGTCCTCGAAGTTCCTCAGGTCTGTCGAGGTGATGCCCCAACCGCCGGCGACCGCGACGGTCGGATCGTCGAGCGCGGCTACAAGCGGGGTGATGACGTCGCCCGTCGGCTCCACGCTCGGGTCCATCAGTACGACCACGGGCGCGGACGCACGTCGGATCCCGATGTTGATCGCGGCACCCTGGCCGAGCCGCTCGCTCGTCCACACGACTTCGACGCCGTCGCCGCCGCGAGCCTCGAGCGCTGACGCCGCCTCGTCTGAGGGGCCGTCGGCGACGACGACGATCGACGCACCGTCTGGCGAGGTCCCTCGGAGTGCGCGAACTGCCCGCTCGATGTCCTCGGGCCAGTCGGTCGCGATCAGGATGACGGTCGCGAGGCCGACGGCCGGGTCGTCGAGGAGGGAAGGGACGTTTCGAGAGGCGCCATAGCGAACGCGCTCGCCCTCGTCGACATCGGCAGGCGCCGACGGTGACAGGGCGAAGTCCATGCCGCGGTCGACGATCGTCCACCCGGCGGCCTCGATCTCGCCGCGAAGCCGATCGGCCGTCGCCCAGTCGCCCTCAGCGCGCGCCTTGGCACGCTCGTGCGCGGCGGTGAGCACGTCGTCGGGGATCCGCTGGCGGTTCACCTCGCGGACGTTGGTCGGGACGCCCTACGCCTTAGCTGCGCCGTGCCAGCGTGATGTAGTACAGCAGCGTCAGGATCGCCGTCACGGCCGCCGCAACGTACGTCAGCGCTGCCGCTGTCAGCATCGAGCGGGCGCCGTCGCGCTCCTTCTGCGACGTGATGATGCCCGTCTCCGTGAGCATCGCGAGCGCCTTCTGGCTTGCCTGGATCTCGACCGGCAGCGTCGCGACGGAGAACAGCACCGCGATCCCGAACAGCAGGATCCCGACCGTGAACAGACCCGCCAGGTTGAGGATCAGCCCGCCGATGATGAACAGGTAGGCGATCTGCGGACCGACCATCGCGGCCGGCACCAGCAGCGACCGGATCTGCATCCAGGCACTGCCCTCGGCGAGCTGCGCCGCGTGTCCGACCTCGTGGGCGGCGACAGCCATGGACGCGATCGACGGCCGACTCGCCACGCCCTGCGACAGCGTCAACGAGCGGTCGCGTGGGTCGAAATGATCGGACAGGTCGCCCGGGACGACCTTGATCGCAGTGATCGCCTGCGTACCCGGGACGTTGCCGAAGCGTGCCCGCTCACGGAGGACCTCAGCGACCTGCGCGCCGTTGAGGGCGGCGGCGTTCGGCACGCGGCTCCAGCGCGCATACGTCGAGCGGATGTAGAGCTGCGCGCCGCCCGAGATCACGAGCGTCGCGACGATGATCACGATGTAGAGGGGATCGAAGAAGAACACGGTCCGTTGTGCTCCAGGGTGCGGCTGCGAGGGCGCCGCCTGACGCGACGCTCACCACATCCTACGGCCTCTTCCGACGAGAGCCCCATCAAGTCGACGTGAAGAAAAGGAACGAATCAACGCTCCCTACGCGGGTGGCCGCTCTCCCGCGGCGACCTTCGCGACGATCCAGCGGATGCCGTCCTCCCAGCTCTCGGCGCTCGGCTCGAGGCCTCGGCGGGCGGCTTCCGATTCCCAGGCATCGCACCACCGACCGACGGCGTACGCCGGAACCTGAAGCGTCAGCAGTCGGGCCTTCGTGAGCACCCGCAGCGCGGCTTCAACGCGCGGCGGATCGTCGGACCCGTCGTCGGACATGCGCGCGATGGTACGTCGAGCGGTTACGCTCGGAGCGTGAACACCGTCGATGTCCTCATGTACGGCCAGCGGACGATCCGCTCCACCATCGATCGATTCCAGCCGGACGATTGGGAGCGCATCGCGCTCGGCGTCTGGACGGCCAAGGATCTGCTCGGCCACCTCGGCGCCTTCGAAGTCCGCTTCGCCGACGTCCTCGCCGGGTTCGTCGGCGCCCCCACCGAGAGCGACCTGATGTCTGCCGACCGCGGCACGTTCAACGACGACCAGGCAGCCATCCGCAAGGATTGGCCGATCGATAGCGTCCGGGCGGAGTTCCTCGACGCCAACGAACGCGTGATGCGGCACGCGGCTGCGATCACGCCGGAGACGTGGCGCGAGGTCGGGACCATCCCCTGGTACGGGCCGGAGTACAGCCTCGACGACCTCGTCGTGTATCAGATGTACGGCCACAAGCGCGAGCACGACCCGCAGCTCGGCGCCGTGCTGGAGGCGCGCTAGGAGCTGGCAGCGCGGTCGTGCGGCAGGGCGCGTTCGACCTTCGCTAGCGCATCGAGGATCGCGGTGATGACCTCGGTGGTCGATGCCGCCGGGAGGTCGAGCCTGACCGTCGCTGACTGGGCCATCATCGGGTTGTAGGTCCCGGCCTTGCCGGCCATGTCGCGGAAGTCCGTCCGGACCAGAACGATCGGCTTCCGACTCCCGTAGGCATAGCCGACCTCCCAGCACGTGCCGGAATCGGGATCCGCGCCGTCCATGATCGCGACGAGCCCGTCGGCCCAGTCGATGCCACCGACGTCCGTAGCGAAGATCCCGGCCGCGTCCTTGCCCGGCTCCTGCTCCTGAGGCAGGAAGATCTCGTGGCCGGCAGCTCGAAGGCGGCGACGACCTCGACGTTCCAGGTCCGCTCGGGTGTCGTGAACAAGGGACCGGCGAAGTACAGCTTCATGCGCCGAGTATCGCGGAGTCAGCGACCGCCCAGTCGGTCGCGCAGGAAGGCGACCGTTCGCGCGAATGCGAGGTCCGCCGCATCGGCGCGGTACTCCGGTCGTGACGGTTCGGCGAACCAGTGACCCGTCCCCGGGTAGCGGTAGGTCACGATCTCACGACCGGCACGCTCGTAGGCGTCCTTGAGCATGCGGATGTCGTCCTCGGACGTGAACGGGTCGTCCTCGGCGAAGTGACCGATCAGCGGCGCGTCGGACTCACCGATGAAGTCGCCGACCCATGACCCGTAGTAGGCGACCGTCGCCCGCACGCGCGGACGCAGCGACGGCGCCCAGATCGCGTACGACGCCCCGAACGACCACCCGAGCGTGGCCAGTGGCGCCTCTGGAAGCTCGGCGGCCAACCGGTCGATGGCCGCCCAGGCGACGTCGCCGGCGATCCCGTCGTCGCCCTCCTGCGATAGCCGCTCGGCGTCCTCCGCCCTCGTTGCGACCTGGCCGTCGAACATGTCGGGCGCGATGACGCCGAACCCCGCGTCCACCAGGCGATCCGAGTACGCGATGACATCATCGTTCAGGCCCCACCAGGCGTGGAGTACGACCACGCCGATGCGGGCGTCGTCAGGGACGCGGAGGTAGGCGCGCGCCGTCTGCTCGCCGACGGTCAGTCGCTGGTAGTCAGTCACGGTGACGCGTCCTCCCAGGTCGACGCCGAGTGTGACAGGGTCCCGCGCGATACCTGGCCACATCCCTCCCGGTCTGCCGGTAGTCTGATGTCCCCATGACGACCGCCTCACGAACCGACACGCGCGGCTCCGCCCATATGGCCGACAGCCACGATCTGATCCGCGTCCAGGGCGCCCGCGAGAACAACCTCAAGAACGTGACCGTCGAGCTGCCCAAGCGCCGGCTCACGGTGTTCACGGGCGTCTCCGGCTCCGGCAAGAGCTCCCTGGTGTTCGACACGATCGCCGCAGAGTCGCAGCGGATGATCAACGAGACCTACAGCGCGTTCGTCCAGAACTTCATGCCGACGCTCGCACGTCCGGACGTGGATGTCCTCGAGGGCCTGACCACCGCGATCATCGTCGACCAGGAGCGGATGGGCGCCAACGTGCGCTCGACCGTCGGCACGGCGACAGACGCCAACGCGATGCTCCGGATCCTCTTCAGCCGTCTCGGGAAGCCGCACGTGGGCTCGCCGCAGGCGTTCTCGTTCAACATCCCGTCCGTCAAGGGCGCCGGAGCCGTGGTGATCCAGCGTGGCGCCGGGAAACCCGTCAAGGAAAGCCGTTCGTTCGAGCTCACGGGCGGGATGTGCCCGCGCTGCGAGGGCATCGGCAGCGTCACCGACATCGACCTGAACGAGCTGTACGACGCGTCCAAGTCGCTGTCCGAGGGGGCGATCAAGGTTCCCGGCTACACCCCCGATGGCTGGGCAACGCGCATCTTCGTCGCGGCGGGTCTCGACCCGAACAAGAAGATCGGCGACTACACCGACGCGGAGCTCGACCGGTTCCTTCGTCAGGAGGCAACGAAGGTCAAGGTCGAGGGCATCAACCTGACCTACGAAGGCCTGGTCCCGAAGGTCCAGAAGACCATGCTGTCCAAGGACCGCGAAGCGATGCAGCCTCATATCCGCGCATTCGCGGACCGCGCGGTCACGTTCATGCCCTGCCCCGACTGCGGCGGCACCCGGCTGAACGAGGGCGCTCGGTCTTCGCGGATCGGCGACCTCAACATCGCCGATGCGTGCGCTATGCAGATCAGCGACCTGGCCGACTGGGTCCGCGGGCTCGACGAGCCGTCCGTCGCGCCACTGCTGAACAACCTCCGCGACCTGCTCGACTCGTTCGTCGAGATCGGCCTCGGGTACCTGTCGCTCGATCGTTCTGCGGGGACGCTGTCGGGCGGTGAGGCGCAGCGAACCAAGATGATCCGCCACCTCGGGTCGTCGCTGACCGACGTCACGTACGTCTTCGACGAACCCACGATCGGCCTGCACCCGCACGACATCCAGCGGATGAACGATCTGCTTCGCCAGCTACGCGACAAGGGCAACACCGTGCTCGTCGTCGAGCACAAGCCTGAGACGATCGAGATCGCCGATCACGTGGTCGATCTGGGCCCGGGAGCTGGCGGCGGCGGCGGCGAGGTCGTCTTCGAGGGCACAGTCGAGGGGCTCCGGTCGAGCGGGACGTTGACTGGCCGGCATCTGGATGACCGGGCGTCGCTCAAGCCGTCGCTGCGCACGGCGAACGACCGCCTTGAGATCCGCGGTGCCGACACGAACAATCTCCGGGACGTCGATGTCGAGATCCCGCTCGGCTTGCTGGTCGTCGTCACGGGCGTCGCTGGCTCAGGCAAGAGCTCGCTCATCCACGGCTCGGTGTCACCGCGCGAGGGTGTCGTGTCGATCGACCAGGGCGCCATCCACGGGTCACGCCGTAGCAATCCCGCGACGTACACCGGTCTGCTCGAGCCGATCCGCAAGGCGTTCGCCAAGGCGAACGGCGTGAAGCCAGCACTGTTCAGCGCCAACTCCGAAGGTGCCTGCCCGAACTGCAACGGTGCCGGCGTGATCTACACCGAGCTCGGGATCATGGCGACCGTCGAAACGGTGTGCGAGGTGTGCGGCGGCAAGCGCTTCCAGGCAGACGTGCTCGACTACCACCTCGGCGGACGCGACATCAGCGAGGTGCTGGCGATGTCCGTGACCGAGGCGGAGGCGTTCTTCGCGTCGGGTGAAGCCAAGACGCCCGCCGCCCACGCGATCCTCGAGCGACTCGCGGACGTCGGCCTGGGCTACCTCACGATCGGCCAGCCGTTGACGACCCTCTCCGGCGGCGAGCGCCAGCGGCTCAAGCTGGCGACGCACATGGCGGAGAGCGGCGGGATCTACATCCTTGACGAGCCGACGTCGGGTCTCCACCTGGCGGATGTCGAGCAGCTCCTGCGTCTGCTCGACCGGCTGGTCGACTCAGGGAAATCGGTCATCGTCATCGAGCACCACCAGGCCGTGATGGCGCATGCCGACTGGATCATCGATCTCGGTCCCGGTGCCGGCCACGACGGCGGGAAGATCGTGTTCCAAGGCACGCCCGCCGACCTCGTCGCGGACCGATCCACGCTCACGGGTCAGCACCTCGCGGCGTACATCGGAGGCTGACGGACCGAGCCTGAAGCGGGCGTGCGCGAACCAAACGCGGGACGACTTTACCGGGCACGACCTGACCATCAGCCCGGTTGAACAGCGTTCGTTCGCCGGTAGGTTGGGGACGTCGGGTCCCGTCGCGTCAGCGCCACGGTCCCGGGGACGAGCATCCGGGGGAGGAATTTCGGGCTCGTCCTGCACCCACTGCCATCGGCAGGGAGGATCCCCATGAGACGAGCTCGTCTTGGCGTCGCGCTGGGCTTCATCGCCGCCCTCGCGTTCACGGGAAGCACCCAGGCGTTCACCGGAGCCGCCAACGGCAGCTTCGAGACCGGCACCTACGCCGACGGCGGAGGCGGTTTCCAGCAGCTCGACGCGCCGAATACCAACGTCGACGGCTGGAGCGTCGACTCGGGAAGCGTCGACTGGGTCGGCACGTACTGGACCGCTCCGGACGGCGCCATGAGCCTCGACCTGAGCGGCGCCGACGCCGGCTCGATCAGCCAGACGTTCGACACGACGATCGGGAACACCTACACCGTCGCGTTCCTGCTGTCAGGCAACCCGGCGGGGCCGCCCTCGCTGAAGACACTCGAGGTCAGCGCGACCGGAGGAACCACCGGCTTGTACAGCCATGACACGACCGGCAGCGACCTCACCAGCATGGTGTGGTCAGCGGAGACCTATACGTTCCTCGCGACGAGCGCGAGCACGACGATCACGTTCCAGAGCACCACGTCTGGGCCATATGGTCCTGCGCTCGACGCCGTCGTCGTGAGCGAGACCGTCCCGACCAAGGATGAGTGCAAGGACGGCGGCTGGCAGTCGATGATCGATAACGCCGGCAACAGCTTCAAGAACCAGGGTGATTGCGTCAGCTACTTCGCGACGAAGGGCAAGAACCTCGGTGCCGTGCCGCCGGCCACGCCGACGGAAGCGGCGACCACGACGGACGCCGCGACCACACCAGCGAAGCACGCGACCAAGCACGTTGAGAAGTCGACGGCCAACGCCGACAGACATGCCGACAAGTCAAAGAGCAAGGGCGAAACCAAGAAGTCGGCCGCCAAGAGCCACGCTCACGGTGGGAAAAAGCACAAGTAGCTACGCCGCCAAACGAAGTCGACCCCCTCGGTCACGGCCGAGGGGGTCGATCCGTTTCTCGGCGTCGGATCCTTGTCAGCCGGCGTTGCCGAAGGTCGCGCGACCGGCCGGCCGATACGTCTGCAGCATCACGCCCGACGCAGTCGACCGAGACTCGGCGACCTCGAGGTTGTGCGTCTGCCCACGCTCCGGGAACAGGCGCAGGCCGTGGCCCACGATGACCGGGTAGATCCGCAGGTTAAGCTCGTCGACCAGGTCACGCTCGAGGAGCCAGCGCAGCAGTTCCCCACTCCCGTGGACCTGGAGCTCGCCGCCAGGCCTGGCTTTCAGGTCCCGGACGGCCGCCTCGACGTCGCCGTCGATCACATGGGTATTCTGCCAGCTAGGGTTTTTCAGGGTGGTCGACGGGACGTACTTGGGCAGGACGTTTATGCCGTGGGAGACCGGGTCGCCTGCGTCGTGCAGTGGCCAGTACGGCTCCCAGATCTCCCACGTCTTGCGCCCCAAGAGGAAGGCATCCGCACGACCGAACCACTCGGTCAGGAAATCCCAGCCTTCTGGATCCGCGTACGCGGCTGTCCAGCCTCCGCGATCGAACCCGTCGCGCCGATCCTCGTCGGGCCCGCCGGGTCCCTGGTACACGCCGTCAAGGCTGAGCATCATCGAGGCGGTCAACTTCATCGTCGTAGCTCCGTGCGTCGGTCGTGGATACAGCCTAGGCGGTCAGAGGTCACCCACCGACGCGCCCGCCTCGTGTAGTCGTCGTAGGCTGCACCGAAGCGCTGGTGGACGAAACGCTCCTCGGGCCGGATCGCGCCCCCGATACACGAGCAGGACCGCTGCCGGAAATAGGACGAGACGCCGCGCCGTCGGCGCGATGAACGGGAAGCCTCGATACAGCGCCAGCAGCCCGACGTACGGTGGGTTCCGCGAGAACCGATACGGACCCTCCTCGACCAGCGTCTCGGTCGCCTGTCCCCGCAGTAGACCGGTCCGGTGCCGGCCGAACAGCCACACCGCCCAGCCGTTCCACGCGATGAAGAGCAGCACGAGCGCCCAGCCCACGGGAATCCGCCAGCTGGCGAGGTCGATCGGGTACCTCAGGACGTGGTCAGCAGCCAACCGACCAGCCAAGGCGCGCCGATCGCAACTGGCGGTCAGAGCCCGAACGAAACGACCCTCTCGCCACCCCGCGCCATTCCGTCATTCTCGCGACCCAACGCGGCGGACCCAGGAATGTCCATCGACTGAATCACTTCGGGCATCCTGCGCATCTATCGAGCGATGTCCACGATGACAAGCAGCGCGAACGACCCATCTGCAGGGCTCATGCGCTTGGCCGTCGCCGGCGATGAGGTCGCTTTCGCGCGCATCGTCGACGCCCACCACGCCGACATGAGCTCCGTCTGCTTCGTTGTCACCGGCGGGGACGCCGAGCTCACAGCCGAGGCCGTCCAGTCAGCATGGCCGATCGCCTGGCGCAAGCTCGACACGATCCGGGAACCCGAACGACTTCGGCCTTGGCTCATCTCGATCGCCGTCAATGAAGCCAGGCAACTGGCGCGGCGGCGACGCCGAGGCCGGGTGCTCGAGATCATCGCAGCGGTGGATCCGAGAGGTACGATTCCAGATCCCGCCTCCCGCGCCGAAGACATCGACCTTCGCGCCGCGCTCGCGCGACTGAAGCCAGAGGACCGCGCGCTCATAGCTTTGCGGTACGTCGCTGGCTTCGACTCGACGGAGCTGGCACGGGCGATGGGCATCAGCCCGTCCGGGACGCGTGCCCGATTGTCTCGTTTGCTGGGCCGCCTGCGATCGGAGCTTGGCGATGGATGAGATGACCGCATTCGAACAGCGTTTCGGGGAGCGCGTACGAGCGTTCGGCCGGTCCGGTGTCCGATCCATCGACTCCGCCGCCGTCGCTCATGCCGTGGTCGTGGGTCGGCGGCGGCCCGGCGCGACGCTGCAATGGGGCAATCTCGCCGTCGATCGGAGGGTCTTGACGATCGCCGTTGCCCTCGCCGTGCTCGTGGCGTTGATAGGTGGAGCGCTGGTGGTTGGCTCCCGCGTGCTAATGCCCCGTCCGCTCAGCGTGTTGCCAGCTGCCAAGAACGGTTGGGTCGCCTTCACCGCGGAGGGTGACATCTGGCTCGCCGCGCTGGACCGTGATGCCAGGCGGGTGGTCGGCGAGGATATGGATGGCATCCAACAGCTCTGTCCGGCCTTTTCGGCTGATGGCAAGAGGCTCGCCTTTGGGCGAGTTGAAGGCCACGGAACGGAGCCGTTCATGAACGGGGACGGAACCGAGGGGGCCGTGCCAGCGAGCTTTCGGAAGGCGGCCCTCGTTGTCTCCGATGTGAGTGATATGGGCGTTGTCACCGATCGGCTCGCCGTCGACGTCGGTAACGCGCTCCCGCCACCCTGTCCCGTGTGGTCGCCCGACGGAACGCGTGTTGCGTTCGGTGTAAACCGCACGTCGCCGGTCAACCCGACCAAGTCGGCTACAGGAAGTGAAGTGTGGGCGGTGACGCTTGGGGATCGCGGCGTCAAGAAGCTGCGCGACCTGTTGGCAACGGATCTGGAGTGGTCGCCCGATGGCGCCCTCCTCGCGATCGCGAGCGGCACGAACGGACTCGTTCGCGGCGGTGCGCTCCTGGACGGGATGCTTCGTCTCTACGAGCCTGGCTCCGGTGCTATGCGCTCGCTCGAAGGGACCGCCGGCGCCATCGAGCTAGCTTGGTCGCCCGATGGCCGGTACATCGCATATACAGGCGTCGGCCACACCGGGCGCGACGACGGTCGCGAGCTACGCCTCGTCGATGTCGAGACCGGGCGACAGCGCACACTCGCAGGCCGTTATGGGGTCCTCCACGGCATCGGACCGGTCTGGTCTCCGGATGGCAAGACCATCGCCTACCAGCGCGGCCTCAGCGGCGAGCACAGCGAAGTGGTCTTGCTGACGGCAGACGACCTGGGTGACGAATCAGAACAGCCTCGCGAGACAGTCGTTCCCGTGACCGCACGAAACGCCGCGGACCGATTTGACCCATACCGGGTCACATGGTCGCCTGACGGTGAGTATCTGTTGATCATGGGCTGGGGTCATCCGCCGGACAACCCGTCGACATCGGAAGATCCCTTCCTCACGGCGATACCTTTGGACCCGGCGAAGCCGAAGGTCGTCCTCGCCCGAGGGACACCGTTGGACGTCGGTGAGGGCTACCCGGATACGACGTTCGTACCGATCCAGAGATGGGGACGCGTTCCGGCAAGCTGAGTGGGAGCAGGTCGCGCTTTCGACGTCGCCGCGCGCCGCTCCACCGCGGATCCGTGTAGGCCAAGGTGCGTTCGAGCGCGCCGCCGCGCTGACACCGAACGCACCGGAGCGCGCTCATCTGCGCGCACGCGCCGGCGGCTGCTGATACCCGCTGCGGCCGGGCGGTTGCGCAGTTTCCGGACTTGGCGCACCTTGACACCGTGACTCCCGAACCACTCCCGCCACAAAGCAAGCCTTCCGAAGGACCGGACGTGCCGACCCCGACCGTCCCGCCGCCGCCCGTATCGCCAGTCCTGCCGTCACTCGACTGGCATACGGAAGCGTTCGATACACGCGAGGTCCGCAAAGCACGCGAACGAGCTGATCGAGCAGCCCGGCGAGCCGATCGAGCGGCGCGCCGCGTCCAGGAGGCGCAGGAGCGAGCGGGGCAGCGCTCCGGCGCCCGCCTCCTCGTGGATGCAGCGGGAGACGCAGCGACGGCGGCGTTGACGGCGGTGTCCGCCGCCGCTGACGAGGCTCAGGCGAGGCTCGCCGAGAGAGCGAGGATCCGCGAACTCGAGCATGCGGTCATCACCGCCCGAGCGGGCGGTCCGGTGGACGTCACGCCCCCGACGCGTGAGGAGGCGCTGAGGCTGGCTGACCAGCTCGATCCGGGCTCCTCCGGAGCTTCCTTCGTCCGCGGG
Organism: Chloroflexota bacterium; assembly: GCA_046732155.1. Lineage (GTDB taxonomy): Bacteria > Chloroflexota > Limnocylindria > Limnocylindrales > CSP1-4 > SPCO01. The sequence continues at coordinate 17,782 of JBKPMM010000140.1, forward strand.
CTGAGCTTCATCGTCGCCGGGACGGTCGCCCTCGCGATGATGCTGATCGGGGGATTCGGCTGGCTGGGGCTGATCGTTCCGGTCGTGATCCTCATCGTCGGTGGCTCACTCGCGGACCAGATCAGGACCGCGGATCGGGGCCAGAAAGCTGCCCATATCCAGCTCGAGCTCGCCCGGGCCAGTCTCGGCGTCACGGAACCTCGCGTATCGGCAGGGACACGGACGGCGACGCTCGCTTCCAACACCGAGCGAATGAGCCTGGTCGAGAGTGGCGACCCCCGTACCCGCGGCGAGATCCTCGCCGTGCTCGACCGCCTGATCGCGAACATCGTCCCACGCGTCCCGGACACGGAGGTCGCCACCTTGCGCCGCATCCGCGACAAGGCAGCGCTCGCCCTTCCCGCGAACGACGGGCCGGTCGACCTGACCGATCACGACATGTGGCTTGTGCGCCAGATCTGCGTCGACTACGTGCCGGGCGCCCTGGATCTCTACCTCGCGCTCCCGGCCGATCTCTCCACGGAGCCGGTCCTCGACGGTCGATCCGCGCGACAAGTGCTTGATGAGCAATTGGCACTGATCGAAGCGCGACTTGAGGTCATGGCGACCCGTTCCTACCGGCGAGAGGCCGGGGATCTGCTCACACATGCGCGGTTCGTCGCCGAAAGTCTCCGGCCGGACCCCTTCGAGATGCGGCTCGCCGAGCTGGCGACGAAGGGGGCCGAGGCGGTAACGGTCGCCGGGGAACAGGCGAAGATCGGCGAACCGAAGCTGATCACGGAGAAAGCGGTCGGCCGGGAGGAGGTCCACATCTCCGAGCCGTCAGTGGCCAAGGAACAGGCCGTCGTCCGGGAGCGCGAACGGGCCTGACGGCAGCGAGCGCCTCGACCACCCTGGCGTCACTCGGTCACAGCGAACCAGTGTCCCTCGGGATCCGCGAACGCGAAGCTCGGCGTGCCCGAATGATCACCTACCTCGGTCGCTTCCACGCCCCGCCCGACGAGGCTGTCGTGCGTCGCCTGGAGGTCGTCGACCCGGAAGGCGATCGACGGCGTCGCGAGATCGAGGCCGTCAGGGTTGTCCTTCATCAACTCGAGCGGCACGAGCTCGAACGCGAAGTCCTGGTCGGGAAACCCGACCTGCATGATCGTGAAGTCGCCGGCGGGTGTGCGTCGCTTCTCGGCCATGCCGATCTTCTCGACCCAGAATCGGCGGCACTCCTCCGCATCGTCGACGTAGAGCACGACGTATCCGACCTTCATGCGCGACTCCCGACTGACTCAGGGACCGATGCCGCAAGTGCGGACTCGAGGTCCCTCCAGAGATCATCGATGTTCTCGAGGCCGATCGATGCTCGGCATAGCGTCTCGCTGACGACGGCGGCGTCACCTGGATATCGGGCGCGGCGCTCGATCAATGACTCGACACCGCCGAGGCTCGTCGCGTGAGCGAATAAGCGCAGGTGGGAAAGGAACGCCTCGGTCTGCTCGACGGAACCGGCGACCTCGAACGAGAGCATCGGTCCACAGCCGTTCGGCAGCACGCGTTCCGCTCGCTCGTGCTCAGAGTCCTCGGGCAGCCCCGGATAGTGGACAGCGGAGATCTGCGGGATCCGGGCCAACCGGCGCGCGAGCTCGGCCGCGGATGCCTCCGCGCGGTCGAGGCGCACGCCGAGCGTCCGAAGTCCCCGCAACGCGAGATACGACTCGAGTCCGCCGGGGATCGACCCGTGGTCGTGCCGGTACGAGTAGACCGACGCCGCCTGTGCCTCGTCGCGGCAGATGACGGCGCCCAGCAGAAGGTCGGAGTGGCCGCCGATGAACTTCGTCGCCGAATGCAACACGACGTCGGCCCCGAGGTCGAGCGGCCGCTGCCGCAACGGCGTGGCGAACGTAGCGTCGACGACCGTCACGGCCCCGCGTGCCCGGGCGCCCGCAGCGATCGCGGGGATATCCGCGACGACGAGGAGCGGGTTGGCGATCGACTCGACCCAGACCATATCGGCGCCATCGGCTGCGTCCAGCAGGCCTGCTGTGTCGTCGGGGGCCGCGAGACGCAGGCTGAGACGACCCGCGGCCTCGAGCCGGTCGAAGATCACCCGGACCCCGTGGTAGGTCAGGGTCGACAGTACGATCGTGCCTTGCGCCGGGACGAGGTCCGCGATCGCCGACGCCGCAGCGAGGCCGGTCGAGAACGTGACGGCGCGACCGCGCTCGAGCGCCCCCAGCGCCGCCTCGAGCGCGCCGTTGGTCGAGCTACCGTCGCGCCCGTACTCGAGATCGGCGTCGTGGATATACGTCGAGCTCATGCTCAGCGGCGGGTTCATCGGAGCACCCGGGTCGCGGGGCGGCCGCCCCGCTTGGACGCTGACGGTCTCTGGGGCCCATCCGGGATCGAGGTCGAGGGTGCGGTGTACCGGCTGGGACACGTCGGCTCCTTTCGCCGGGAACGGATGAACGACTCCTACCCATCAGTATCTGTGAGCGCGGTCCTCAGCGCGCGAAAGGACGGGCATCGCGTCCGGTGTACCGAACCGATGACCCCGAACGTGTCAGCCGGGGAGCGCCGTCCTCAATAGGTTCCCAAGGCGCGTGATGCCGGCCGTGATCCTCTCCTCTGAGACGCCCGAATAGTTCATGCGAGCGTGGTTGGCCCGCTGCTCGTTGGCGAAGAACGTCGCTCCGGGCACGTACGCGACCTTCGCCTCGGGCAGCGCGCGGTCCCGCATGAAGGCGGTCGCGTCGAAGCTGTCCGGGAACGTCAGCCATGTGAAGAGGCCGCCGTGGGGCCGAGTGAACTCGACAGACGGCGGGAACAGCTCGTCCATGATCCCGAGCATCAGGTCGCGCTTCCGCCGATAGACCGCGTTCACGTCGGCGATGTGGGCGTCGAGATCGAACCGCTCGAGGAACGCGGCGGCCGCCGCCATATTGAGCGTGCTCGTTTGCGTGTCGGCGGCTGTCTTCAGGAGACCGATCCGGCCGATGA
>JBKPMM010000141.1:0-8527 GCA_046732155.1 Chloroflexota bacterium
CCCTGTGCAAGGTGATGATCATCGGTAACCTCGGGTCGGATCCCGAGATGCGCTACACGCCCAGCAACCGAGCGGTCACGCAGTTCAACGTGGCTGTCAACCAGAGCACCAAGAACCAGCAGACCGGGGAGTGGGTCGAGGAGACCGACTGGTTCCGTGTCAGCGTCTGGGGCGATCGCGCCGAGCGCATGGCGGAAACGCTGCGCAAGGGCAACAAGGTCTTCGTGGAAGGTCGCTTCAAGACCCGTCAGTTCGAAGGCCGCGACGGCCAGACGCGCACATCCCTGGAGATCACCGCCGATTCGATCGTCAACCTGGAGCGCCGACCGCGCGACGAGGACGGCTCGTTCAACGCCCAGCCCGCGGGGAGCGCTGTGCCGGCCGGTGGCGGCGTTCGCCCGCAGCGCGCGCCGTCCGACGACACCGATCTCGACGACCTGCCGTTCTGACGGCACAACCGGAGAACATCTGAGCGATGCCAAGCCCCCGATCGCGTAAGCGCGATGACTTCTACCGCGACCGACGCCGCCGGAAGGTGTGCGCGTTCTGTGCGGACAAGACGACCCTGATCGACTACAAGGAGGTCAACCGCCTCCGCCGGTACCTCTCCGAGCGCGCAAAGATCGAGCCGCGCCGCAAGACCGGGACCTGCGCCGGGCACCAGCGCGAGCTGGCAGTGGCGCTCAAGCGCGCACGTCACGTCGCGCTGCTCCCGTACGCGCCCCAGCACCTCCGCCCATAGCTCCGGCGCGCCGACGACCGCATCCCGTCGCGCCCGCACACCAGCGGCTGACCTGACATGGCGGTCGCACTCCTGATGATCGCCGGCGGCACTGCCGCCGGCGTCTTCGGTTCGCTGCTCGGCCTCGGCGGCGGCGTCCTGATCGTCCCGCTGCTCACGCTCGTCTTCGGGCTCGAGCTGCGCGAGGCGGTCGGTGTCTCGCTGGTCAGCGTGATCATGACGAGCAGCGTCGCCGCGGGCGTGTATCTCGAACGGCACACCGCCGACCTGCGGCTCGGCATGCGACTCGAGCTGTTCACGGCGATCGGCGCCCTCATCGGCGGCTCGATCGCGTTCCTTATCGAGGAGCGGATCCTTGCGCTGCTGTTCGCCGCTCTCTTGATCTATGTGGCCGTGTCGATGCTCCGGGCGCGGACGTCCGCGGCGCCCGCGGTGACGCCCGGCGAACCGCAGACCTACGAGGTCCGGAATATGCCGCTCGGCGTCGTCGGAGCGACCGGCGCAGGTCTGCTTTCGGCCTTGCTCGGTGTCGGCGGTGGGATCGTCAAGGTGCCGCTGATGCATCTCGGCATGGGCGTCCCGCTCCGGGTCGCCACCGCGACGAGCAACCTGATGGTCGGGATCACGGCGGCGGCGAGCGCCGTCATCTACGTGATCCATGGGGGGGTCGACCCGTATGTCGCGGGCCCGACGGTCATCGGCGTCTTCCTCGGCGCGAGCATCGGTTCGCGGATCTCGCACCGCGTTGACGTACGCGTACTCCGCTGGTTGTTCGTCGTGGTGCTCCTCTACACGGCGGTCCAGATGCTGGTGAAGGTGGTCGCATGACCTCCTTCGATCGGACGATCGGGCGCCTGCTCATCGCCGTCACGTATGTCGCCGGGGCCCTCCTGCTCATCGGCGTGCTGCTGATGCTGGTCGGTGGCATCTCGCCGCTCAGCGGCGGGCCGCGCCTCGACCTCTCGACGATCGTGGCGGACCTGGCGTCGCTCCAGCCCGCAGGCTTCCTGTGGCTCGGGCTCATCACGGTGATCGCGACGCCGATCACACGGGTCGTCGCGGCGGCCGTCGGATTCGCTCAGATCGGCGAGCGGCAGATGGTCCTCGTCGCGATGGGGATCGTCGGGGTCATCGCCCTGAGCATCGCCACGGCGGTCGTCACGGGCTGAGGCGCGCGGCCCTGGCGCGGCCGTCCGCGGCGGCCGGGGTAGCAGGGGCGGCACGCTATACTCGGCCACCTTGCAAGGCCCCGCGCGAGCGCATCGCGCCGTCACGCAGGAGTGCGCCGCATGACGACCGAGACGACAGCCGAGAGCACGGGAGCGACGCCCGCCCCGTCGCCGCATCACGCTCCGACGCCCGGCAGCCTCGACGACCTGATCTGCTACTTCGAGGGCGACTTCGTCCCGATGCGCGATGCCAAGGTCAGCATCATGACCCATGCGTTCATGTACGGGACCGCAACGTTCGAAGGCATCCGCGCGTACTGGAATGCCGACCAGGAACGGCTCTACGGTCTGAAGGTCCGCGAGCACGTCGAGCGCATCCGGCAGTCGTGCCGGATCCTGCTGATGAAGGACGTCCCGTCGGTCGACGAGCTGACCCGCCTGATCATCGAGACGGTGCGCCGGAACGGCTTCCGCGAGGACGTCTACATCCGGCCGTCGTTCTACAAGTCGACCAAGGCGATCGGCGTCCGCCTGCACGATCTCGACAACGAGCTGTACATCATCACCTTGCCGTTCGGGAACTACATCGACACGGCGAACGGGGTGCGGCTGATGACGTCGTCGTGGCGGCGGAACGCGGACGAGGCACTCCCGGCCCGCGGCAAGATCGTCGGCGGGTACGTGAACATGGCGTTCCAGAAGTCGGAAGCCGAGCTCAACGGCTTCGACGAGGCCGTCGTCCTGACCGCGGGCGGGCACGTCAACGAGTCGTCAGCCGCGAACGTGTTCGTCGTGCGCGACGGCGTCGCGCTCACCCCACCCGTGAGCGACGACCTCCTTGAGGGTGTCACGCGCAAGGCGCTCATGGAGCTGATGGAGAACGAGGGCATCCCGACCCAGGAGCGCTCGATCGACCGCTCGGAGCTCTACGTCGCCGACGAGATCTTCGTGTGCGGCACGGGCGTCCAGGTCTCACCCGTCATCGAGGTGGACCACCGACCGGTCGGGTCGGGCGGCATCGGGCCGATCGCGCGTCTCGTGCGCGACCGGTACTTCGAGGCTGTCCGCGGTCAGCTGCCCGCGTACCAGCACTGGCTGACGCCGATCGAATAGCCCGAGTGCCGGCGGCGGTATACCGCCGGCAAATTCACAGGCAGCGGGCGTCGCAGGCCGCGGGCGTCACAGTCCCGTTTCGTGCCTTGAGCACGCCAAACGTGGCTGACTCGATCGGTGGGCGTCACACGCCGCGGGCGTCACAGTCCCGTTTCGTGCCTTGAGCACGCCAATCGTGGCTGACTGGATCCGCTTACGGGACTCCCAGACCCGTCCGACGCGCGGAGGAGCTGGCGCCGCGCGACGAAGGCGTGAAAACGGGACCGACAGACTCGCCGGCCTGTCGCCCCATCCCTCGCCGGCCTGTCGCGTCGTCCCTCGCCGGCCTGTCCGCGCGTCGGCGCGGCCGGCCGTCAGCGCGGCCAGGCCTCGGGCGCGGCCGGGCGTCGCGCTCGGCCGGATCAGGACGAGGGCGGCGCCTGCAGGTTCGGTGTGTTCCGTCCGACGGTGATCACGATGTCGACGGGGATCGTCGGATCGGCCTTCGTCGCGACCTGCACGCCGAACGTCTTCGCGAGATAGGCGATGGTCGACGCGAGCTTCTCTTCCGCACCGTTGTAGACGGTGATGACGGTCTTCGCCGGCACGGATCCCTTCGGGCGGCCGCGGGGCGCCGAGGCGGCGAGGCCGCGGTACTCGAGGTAGCCGGCCAATGCCGGACCGCGGCTCGAGTCCGATGTCCCGTTGAGCACCCACAGGTGCCCGCCTTCACTCGCGAGCGACTGCCGGAGCGCCTCATCACGCGGGTCGGCCGAGAACGCGTTCTTCACGGCCTGCTTGATGCGCGGGATGTTCGGCACGACGATGCAGCCCCGCGAATCGGCGCACGTGTCCTGCGAGTAGAGCGGCGGCGCGAAGACGTACGAGCGGATGTTCGCCGTGTCCACCTGCGACGCGAGCCCGAGCAGCTCGTCGAGTTGGCTGACCGGGATGTCGGTGCGGACCGTGGACTTCAGCGCAGCGACGAGCTCGGGCAGCTTCGGGATCAGTGCCTGCGGATCCATCTGCTGGCGGAGCGACAGCAACACGCGCTGCTGGCGGGCGCCGCGGTCGAAGTCGGTGGAGGTGTGCCGGGATCGCGCGTAGCGCAGCGCCTGCTCGCCATCCATGTGCTGGAGCCCGCTCGGGATGTACAGGCGCTGCGTCCGTCCCGTCGTTCCCGGGAACTCGTCGTCACTCACTGGCACCTGGACGTTGATCGTCACGCCGCCGACGGCGTCGACGACCTTCTTGAAGCCGTCGAAGTTCACCTCGACGAAGTAGCGGATCTTGAGGTCGTACAGCTCGCCCAGGATCGACTTGAGGGCGTTGTAGCCGCGGGTGCGATCGTTGCCCGGCCAGAGGTCGGAGCGACGCCGGTTGTTAGCGAAGAACGAGTTGATCTTCTGACCGTAGTTCCGACCCCATACGCGCTGCGCGGGACCGGGCGGGACCGGGACATCGACCGTGTCGCGCGGCAGGCTGAACATCGCGACCTGCTTCGTCACGGGGTCGACCGAGACCACGATCATCGTGTCGGTGTTGTGACCGCCGCGCTGCTCGTCGGATCCGATGAGCAGGATGTTCAACCGCTCCTTGCCGTCCCACGGCGGGATGTCCACGCTCGGGACGGGTGTGCCCAGGAGCGACGGATCGGGTGTCGGCGCGTCGGTCGGGGTATCGGTCGGGTTGACGGGCCCAGAGTCGACCGGCGTCGGCGAAGCGTCGGCCGCGTCGCAGCCCGTGTCGCTGCCTTCGTCGACGAAGATGCAGCTGCCGAGCGCGTCCTGGGCGAGCAGGTCGTATCGGGCGACCACCACGTGCGCGCTCGCCATCACCAGGATCACCGCGGCGAGGCCCGCCAGCGACAGCGGGTTCTTCGGCATCCGCGCCTTCCCGAGCCGACCGTCGCCGGATGCCGCGTAGGCGTTCAGATATTCGGTCACGCGGTAGGCATCGACGATCGCGACGAGGCGGTACACGAGCGCGATCAGGTTGAACGCGAAGATCGCGCCGACGAGCTGCAGGAACGCGCCAAGGAGCTGGAACTGACCCATCCGGATCACGATCCCGCCGGTCAGGGCGATGAGCAGGATCGGCGGCGTCGCGAACAGCAGCGCGCGTGTCGGCGCGCCGGCATACGCGTGCCCAAGGCCGGGGAAGATCAGGGACAGGAACGCCGCCGTGAAGGGCGACCTGGCGCGCGGTCGCGCCTCCTGCGGGTTCTGCATCGCGCGTAGGATACTCGGACTCGTTCTCGGCGCTTTCCGGTCGATCCCGGTCGCCCGTTCTCCCGTTCGCCGCGCCCCGCCCTCGCCCCAAGCCCGGAGTTGCATGTTCCGATCCGTCACCTCGAAGCCCGATCTGGTCGCCCAGGAACACGAGTTGCTCGAGACGTGGCGGGAGCGCCGGACGTTCGCGCGTCTGAGAGCGCAGAACGCCGGCGGCCCGCGCTGGAGCTTCCTCGACGGGCCGATCACGGCCAACAACCCGATGGGCGTCCACCACGCGTGGGGGCGCGCGTACAAGGACCTGTACCAGCGGTTCCACGCGATGCTCGGCGAGGACGAGCGCTACCAGAACGGGTTCGACTGCCAGGGCCTGTGGGTCGAGGTCAATGTCGAGCGCGACCTCGGCTTCACCTCGAAGCGCGACATCGAAGAGTTCGGCATCGACCGATTCGTGACGCTGTGCAAGCAGCGTGTCCTGTCGTTCGCCGCGCGTCAGACCGAGCAGTCGATCCGGCTCGGGATGTGGATGGACTGGAACGATCCCGATGAGCTGCGCCGGCTCGGCGATCTCCTCGGCTCGGACCCGGGCGCGATCACGACCCTCGAGGGGCCCGATGGGCCCGTGACCGACACCGTGGAGATGCTGGTCGGCCGGCTCGGGATGCCGGAGCTCGGCGGAAGCTACTTCACATTCAGCAACGAGAACAACGACCTGATCTGGGGCTGGCTGGCCGAGTGCCATCGGCGCGGCTGGCTGTACAAGGGCCACGACACGATGCCGTGGTGCGCTCGGTGCGGGACCGGGATCTCCCAGATGGAGATGAACGAGGGCTACCAAGACCGCGAGGATCCCGGGCTGACCGTCAAGTTCCCGCTACTGGACCGGCCCGGTGAGTCCCTGCTGGTGTGGACCACGACACCCTGGACGCTGACGTCCAATGTCGCCGCAGCGGTCGGCGAGGAGATCCGGTACGTCAAGGTGCGCCAGGGCGATGACATGTACTGGGTCGGGAAGGGCACGCTCCCGTCGGCGCTCCAGGGCCCGTTCAAGGTCCTCGAGGAGCGGCCCGGCAGCGATCTCGTCGGCTGGCGGTACGAGGGTCCCTTCGACGACCTACCCGCTGTCCGCGGCACGTTCGAGAAGGCCGGCTACGAGCACCGCGTCGTACCGTGGGACGAGGTGGGGGAGGAAGAGGGGACCGGGATCGTCCACATCGCACCCGGTTGTGGTGCCGAGGACTTCCAGCTCGGCAAGTCCCTCGGCCTGCCGGTCATCGCGCCGATCGACGAGTCGGGCATCTTCCTCGACGGGTTCGGGTCGCTGAGCCATCGTGACGTGCGCGACGTCACCGACCCGATCATCGAGCACCTCAAGGACACCGATCGCTTCTATCGACTCGAGCCGTATCACCACCGCTATCCGCACTGCTGGCGCTGCGGGACGCCGCTGGTCTTCCGCCTCGTCGACGAGTGGTACATCAGCATGGGCCCGGTCTACGACCAGCCACGCGAGACGCTGACCCCCGAGCAGAAGGATCGCAGTCTCCGCTACCAGATCATGGACGTCGTCGACAGGATCCGGTGGATCCCCGACTTCGGCTATGAGCGGGAGCTCGACTGGCTCCGCAACATGCGCGACTGGATGATCAGCAAGAAGCGCTATTGGGGACTGGCGCTGCCGATCTACGACTGTTCCGCGTGCGGCGCCATCGAGGTGATCGGGGGTCGCGACGAGCTGCGCCAGCGCGCGGTCGAGGGCTGGGACAAGTTCGAGGGCCACACCCCCCATCGACCATGGGTCGATGAGGTCAAGATCGCCTGCCCGACGTGCGGTCAGCCCGTCGAGCGGATCAAGGACGTCGGCAATCCCTGGCTCGATGCGGGGATCGTGCCCTTCTCGACGCTCCACTTCCGCGAGGACCCCGAGTACTGGGCGAAGTGGTTCCCGGCGGACTTCATCACCGAGAGCTTCCCCGGCCAGTTCCGAAACTGGTTCTACTCGATGCTCGCGATGTCGACGGTGCTGGTCCGGCAGGAGCCGTTCAAGACGATCTTCGGTTACGCCCTCGTCTACGGCGAGGACGGCCGTCCGATGCACAAGAGCTGGGGCAACGCGATCGACTTCGACGAGGCGGCCGAGCGCATGGGCGTCGACGTCATGCGCTGGATGTTCGCCAAGGCGCGGCCGGAGGAGAACATCCTCTTCGGCTGGCACGCGGCGGACGAGGCGCGCCGCGAGCTGCTCATCCTGTGGAACGTCTACGCGTTCTTCGTGACGTACGCGCGGCTCGCCGGGTGGACGCCGACGGCGGCGGCACCGCCGGTCGCGGAACGCCCGACGGTCGACGCGTGGATCCTGTCGCGCGCCGCCGGCACCGCTGAGGTCGCCGAGGCGCGGCTGCGCGTCGCCGATGCGGTCGGCGCGACACGTGCGTTGTCCACCTTCATCGACGACCTGTCGACGTGGTACCTGCGACTCAACCGCCGACGGTTCTCGCGATCCGACGACACAGCCGATCGGGCCGCGGCCTTCGCGACCCTCCACGAGACGCTCGTCGTGACCTCGCGGATGCTCGCGCCGATCCTGCCGTTCCTGTCGGACGCGATGTACGGCAACCTCGTCACGACGGTCGATCCGTCAGCGCCCGACAGCGTGCATCTGACGCGCTGGCCGCGTGAAGAGCTCGCGGGCTTTCGCGACGAACGACTCGAGTCGTCCGTCGAGACCGCGCGGCGAGCCGTCGAGCTGATCCGCGGGCTGCGCGGTCAGGCGGGGATCAAGACGCGTCAGCCGCTGGCGCGCGGCTGGCTGGCGTTGCCGGGCGATCGCGACGGGTCGGCGCTGGCATCCCGGGGCCTGATCGAGGTCATCGCCCGCGAGGGCAATCTCAAGGAGGTCACGCTGATCCGCGACGACTCCGAGCTCATCGACCGGCGGGTGAAGGTGCTGCTGCCGAAGGTGGGCAAGCGCCTCGGGTCGGCGATCCCAGCGGTGATGGCCGCCGCGCGAGAGGGCGACGTGACGTTCCGTGACGATGGCTCGGTGAGCATCGCCGGGCAGACGCTCACGGCCGACGAGGTCGAGATCCAGGCGACGCCGCGACCGGGAACGGCGGTGGCGGAGGATGATGGTCTTGTGATGGTCCTCGACACCGCATTGACCGATGCCCTCCGCGCCGAAGGTGATGCCCGTGAGCTCGCGCGCGCGATCCAGGAGCTGCGGCGGGACGCCGAGCTGGAGCTCGACGACAGGGTCGAGCTCTGGGTCGTCGGGCTGCCTGACGCGGTGGCGG
>JBKPMM010000142.1:0-22863 GCA_046732155.1 Chloroflexota bacterium
GGGCAAGGTCGCGCCGCCGGAGTCCGGATCGCCGGTGCCGACGCCCTTGCTCGACGAGGCGCTCGCGACGTACCAGGAACTCGGCGACAAGGGCGGCGAGGGCAACATCCTGTGGGCGCTGGGCAGCGTCTATTACTTCACCTCGAACGCGGCGGAAGCCGAGTCGTGGTATCGCCGGTCCCTCGAGCTGCATCGGAGCGCAGGCAACAGGACGATGGAGGCATGGTCGCTCCACATGCTCGGACTGGCGATGCTCGGTCAACGGCACTTCGAGGACGGGCAAGAGGTCGTCCGCCACGCCCTGCGCCACTTCTACGAGGCCGGCGACGTGGCCGGTATCACGCTCGTGCTCGATGACCTCGCGATCGTCGCCGTCGGCCTCGGCGATCCGGAACGTGCCGGCCGTCTGTGGGGCGCGGCCCGTCATCTCCAGCAGCGGACCGGCACAGGTCTGGCTGACTACGTCCAGCAGAACAACACGCTCTTCGGCGTCCCCACGCCCAGGGACACGTTGCCAGCGGAGGAACTCGAGCGCCTCGCCGCCGAGGGTGCCGCGATGTCCTTCGACGAGGTCGTCGCGTATGCCCTCGAGGTCCCCGCGAGCGAGCTGCCGTCGTCCCACGTCGAGGTCCCCATATGATCGAGGAACGTGCGTCCGAACTCACGCCGCTCGTGATGTTCGACGACGCGGACCCGACGGACGCTTCCGGCGAGGTCGACCCTGGCACCGTGATCCTGACGTGCGCCAACTGCGGTGCGGAGATGGACGAGCGCAAGTGCAAGCTCATCTGTCGCTGCGGCTACTTCCTGTCCTGCTCGGACTACTACTGATCGCGGCTGGTCGCGGCTTCGTGACGGTCGGGGCGGCCGCCCGGTTCGGCTAGACTGGCGGTCGATGGCAGCCGAGCCGATCCCCGCGCCCCGCCCCAAGACGGGCATCCCCAAGAACCCCGGGCGCCGCGAGCTCGGGATGACGGCGACGCTGCTCTTCCCGAACCGCGAGATCGTCGAGCAGTTCTACGTCCCGATCATCTACACCGCGTGCCGGACGTGCTACTCGGAGATGCCGCCGGAGGAGATCTTCCGCAAGTCGGTCGACGGCGAGTTCGACCCGGCGAAGATGCAGAAGCTGATCGCGTCCGTGATCGAGTCCGGTCACGGCTCGACCATCGAGCACATCGTCTTCACGTTCGGCATCACCGGAGTCTCCCGGACGCTGTCGCACCAGCTCGTCCGGCATCGGGCCGGGGTCGCCTTCGACCAGCAGAGCCAGCGCTATGTGAAGTTCAAGGGCGCGGCGACGATGCTTCCGCACTCGATCGCCGAGGGCGACCAGGCGCTGCGCGAACGGTATGAGGACCAGGTCACCGGGGCGCTCGAGCTGTACGGGGAGATGCTCGAGGCCGGTCTCCCCGGGGAGGACGCTCGGTTCGTGTTCCCCAATGCGACCCGGACGAACCTCGTCATGACCGCGAACCTGCGCGCGCTGATCCACATGTCGGGACTGCGCCTGTGCACGATGGCGCAGTGGGAGATCCGGCGGCTATTCCAGCTGATCCGTCAGCAGATCTTCACGGTCTCCCCGTTCCTGGGGGCGTTCCTGGCGCCGAAGTGCGTGCCGCTCGGCTACTGCGATGAGTTCAACAACCGCGACGAGCACTGCCCGATCCGGCCGCACAAGGACAACGTCCTTGGCGCGTGGGCGGAGAAGGCAGCTGCGGCGAAGGCCGCCGGCCGGGAGCTGCCGCAGGTCTAGGCCGGCTCGACCAGGAGGATCTCGCGCGACTCGACGTCACGGGCGAGGAACGCGAACAGTCGCTCCCCTTCCGCCTCGATCTCGGCGCGTTGCTCCCCGGTGACAGGCACGTAGAGCGTCACCGTCATCGTCGCAGCCTTCTTCTCGTTGCGGATCCGCCAGGCGGCGCCGAGGTACCCATCGACCAGCACGCCGCCCTTCCACACGAGGTCCTCGATCTTCAGCCCATCGACCAGGATCCGCGACCGGTCGGCATGCGACAGGAAGACATTGTCGTACTGCGGCAGGAACCGGATCGGCGCGGATACGTCCGGATCCGCGATCTGTGCCGCCTCGACGTCGAACAGCTCCCTGCCTGCCTCGTCGCGGAACGTCCGCAGGCCAGGGCGCAGGCGCTCGATGACCTCGCGCAGCCCGGTGAGCCACGACCAGACACGCATGTCGGAGACCGTCGCCGGCCCGAACGCGGCCAGGTATCTCATCAGGAGCGCATCGACGCTCGGAGCGTTCTCCATCGACCTCCCGAGCCATGCTTCCGCGGTCGTGTTGGTCGGCCGACCGGTCCGGTCCCACAGACCGCGCGGCGGCACCTGGACGAGCGGCAGCAGGAACCGTGCGGCGTACGCGAGCGACGTCGAGTCCCGGTCAGGCCAAGCCGGCGCAAGCGCGGAGCCGAGCTCGGACGGCGTCATCGGCCGCTCCTCCAACAGCGCTCGCGCACGCGCAAGGACGGCATCGAGATCGACGCCGACGAGGCGCTTGGTGAACGGGCTGCTGCGCCACGAACGCGCCATGACGTCGGCGAGGATCGGGTACTGCGCGAGCGCGTCAGGCGACGCGACGAGGTGGAGGGTCCCGCGCAGAAGGCCCAAGCGGACGGCTTTCCGCGCCTCGATGGCCCCACTGAGCTCCAACGGGTCGAACCCCTCGATGCGCGTCCAGAGCCCGACATACGGGTCGATCGGTTCCTGGGCCTGCATCCCGACGACGTGCTCGACGACATCGAGGGCGGGTCGCCGGACGCGCTCGAGCAGCATCTGTCGCGCGAGCAGCGTCCGGTTCAGCGTCCTCCGTGAGAGGACCGTCGCCGTCACTCGAGCTCAGCCAGCGCCTGCTCGAATACCTCGAGCGAATCCGCCGAGAAGAGCACGAACGTGACGGTGTCCATCGACTCGGGGTTTGCGGCGATCCAGTCACTGACGGCACGCACCGCCACCGGTGCGGCACGGCGGACCGGATAGCCGTAGACACCGGTCGAGATCGCCGGCGCGGTGACGGTCCGGCAGCCGTGATCGCGGGCCAGGTCCAGCGACGTCGAGTAGGCACTCGCCAACAGCTCGGGTTCGCCCGACGTCCCGCCGTGCCAGACGGGGCCGACGGCGTGGATGACGTATCGGGCGGGCAGGTCGCCAGCGATGGAAACGACAGCGCTCCCGGTCGGGCAGTGGCGTCGAGGGCCATAGCGCCGTTCGAGGTCGGCCATGATCTCGGGACCACCGGCTCGATGGATCGCGCCGTCGACCCCGCCGCCACCGCGAAGAGCTTCGTTGGCCGCGTTGACGATGGCGTCGGCCGCGATCCGCGTGATGTCGCCGTGGACGAGGCGGATCTCGGTCACGTGCCCGGGTCGAGGTCCTCGATGAACCGGCGGATCACCCTGGCCAGCCGCGGTCCAGCTGACGCCCCGGCCTCGAGGACCTCCTCGTGGGTCAACGGCGCCCCCGTATAGCCGGCGCCGGCGTTCGTCACGAGCGAAACGCCGCATACCTCGAGCCCGACCCAGCGCGCGGCGATGCATTCGAGCACCGTCGACATGCCGACCGCGTCGCCGCCGAGCCCGGCGAGCATCCGGACCTCGGCTGGCGTCTCGTACGTGGGACCGGTGAGGCCGACGTACACGCCCTCGTGCATCTCGACGCCTTCGGCTGCCGCAGCGGCCTTGAGGACGGCCCGCAGGCGCGGGCTCCACGATTCGGTCATGTCAGGGAACCGCGGACCGAGCTCATCGGCATTGGGGCCGATGAGCGGGTTCCGGCCGGTGAGATTGATGTGGTCGCGCATGATCATGAGCGTCCCAGGCCCGAACGACGGATCGAGCCCACCCGCGGCGTTGGTCAACACGACGGCGCGGGCCCCGAGCGCACGGAACAGCAGCATCGGTTGGACGACGAGCCCAGGGTCGTGGCCCTCGTAGAGGTGGAAGCGGCCCTGGAGCATGACGACGCTGCGACCACCAAGCCGGCCGAGCAGGAGCCGCCCGAGGTGGCCGGGCGCGGTCGCGGCGGGCCACCCGGGCAGTTCGATGAACGGGATCGCGACGGCGTCCTCGAGATCGTCCGCCAACCCACCGAGGCCTGACCCGAGCACGATGCCGACCTCGGGCACCACGTCGGTCCTCGCCCGGACCGCTTCGACCAACGCCGCGATGCGCCCAGGCTGATCGATCGGTCGGACCGGGCGACGTGGATCGACGGTGTCGATGTCGGCGATGGTCATGGCCTCCTCGCGGCGACGTGCGCGCATCGCCAGCATGACAGGCGGAGGCCGGGCCGTGGGTGAAGCAGGTCGTGACCCGGGGAAGGGCTTCGTCGCGCCCGACGGAAGTATCGACACCGGGATGCCGATCGCGTCCCGCCGGGCGCTTACCCTGGGACGGGCCGTGGTGAGACGGCCGCGCGACCCTGAGCAACGAAGCGCCCGAAGCGACCGGCGGCGGAACGAAGGGCCCTTGATGCGATCTCGGTTTCCTGCGGTCCTGTCGGCCCCTTCGGGCACGGCCTACGGTATCGGCCGCGTCAGCGACGGGTCAACGCGCTTATCCACGAACATCGAACCGAACGCGACGGGCGTTTCCACGTGATCCGGACGGCTGTGGGAAGGGTGTGGATAACCCTGTGGACGAGCGGCGGTCAGCCACCCATCGCGAACATCTCGATCTTCGGCAGATCGTTGGTCGACTGCGATCGCAGCTCGGAATAGCGATCGTCGCGCGTTCGCCACGTGTCGGCGAGGAACGCGAGCAGCTCCTCATCGCTCGACCCGTCACGTAGCACGGCACGGAGATCACGGCCCGCAACGGCGAACAGGCACGTGTAGAGCTTGCCGTCCGCCGACAGTCGAGCGCGGGTGCAATCGCGGCAGAACGGTCGCGTGACGGACGAGATGATCCCGAACTCCCCGCCGCCGTCTAGGTAGCGATACCGACCGGCCACCTCGCCGCGGTACGCCGGCTCGGCCGGCTCTGCGGGCCACCGCGAGGTCACCATCTCGACCAGCTCGGCGGCCGGCACGACCTCGTCGAGCCGCCAGCCGTTCGAGTGCCCGACGTCCATGTACTCGATGAAGCGGAGGGTCACGCCCGTATCGCGCGCCCAGCGGGCCATCGGGACGATCGAGTCCTCGTTGATCCCGCGGCGCACGACCATGTTGATCTTGACCGGCGTCAGGCCCGCTTCGAGCGCCGCCTCGATTCCGTCGAGCACTTTCGCGACTGGGAAATCGATCCCGTTCATCGCGCCGAAGGTCACATCGTCGAGTGAGTCGAGGCTGACCGTGACTCGCCGCAGACCGGCATCGGCGAGCGGGCGAGCAAGGGCGCGCAGCGCAGCGCCGTTCGTCGTGAGGGTGAGATCGAGGGGCTGTCCATCCGCGGTTCGCAGCTCCGCTAGCATCCTGATCAGCTGAGGCAGACCGCGTCGGACGAGCGGCTCCCCACCGGTGATCCGCAGCTTCTCGACGCCAAGTTGCGCGAACGCCGTCGCGGCGCGATGGATCTCCTCGAACGACAGGACCTGGTCCTTGGGGAGGAACGCGTAGTCGCGCCCGAAGATCTCCTTCGGCATGCAGTACGTACACCGGAAGTTGCAGCGGTCGGTGACCGAGATGCGCAGGTCATGGAGCGGCCGACCGAGCAGGTCGGTCGGCTGGGCCTCCGGCGCCATCCTTGTGCGTGCGGTCGTGCTGGTCGGCGTGGAATGGGCGTCCATCGAACGTCCATCGTAGCGCCGAACTGCGTTGCACCTGCACAACGCCATGATCTCCCGGTCATGCACAGGTACGACCGGCGTAAACCGGTGGTACCACTAGCGGACTCCACCACACCGAACTCGCTGGCACGATGCCTGCACGCCCCGAAGCGCCAACTTTCCGACGAGGGATCCACGCATGGCATCGACCGACGCGAAGAGCGGATTCCGTCTCCCCTGGAGTACGGATCGGAACGACTCCGCCGACCCAGCGACCGAGAACGGCGACCAGACGGTCGACGAGGCGCAGCGCCAGGGCGCGGTCGACGAGACTGCGGCCGCGGAGGCCGCCTCGCCGAACGTCGGCGATGAGCAGGCCGACGGGGCGCCCTCGGCGCCCGCCGCCGAGACCGCGCCGACGTTGGATGTCTCGAAAGCCGGTGCCGCCAACGCCGCACCGTCGCGGAAGCCGAACAAGTTCATGGCCGACCTCACGAAGGCCATGCAGACGGCGGCAGAGGCGGCCCGCGCGGACGTCCTCGAGAAGTTCAACGCCGACGCTAAGGCACACATCGAAGGCATCCACGCCAGCACGGCCGACGAGGCGACCCAGCTTCGCAAGCGTGCCGACGAGGACGTCGCCTCGATCCGTGAGTGGTCGAAGACCGAGATCGCGCACATCCGCGAGGAGACCGACGAGCGCATCGCGCATCGCAAGGACGTCCTCGAGCGCGAGGTCGAGGCACACGCCGCCGAGATCGAGGCTCGCATCGAGCACGTTCAGGAGCGCGTGACCCGCTTCGAGGCCGAGATGGCCGCATTCTTCGAGCGCCTGCTCGCGGAGGACGATCCCACCCGATTCGCGGCGATGGCCGAGACGTTGCCGGAGCCGCCCTCGTTCGACGATGACGGCGTCGCGACCGCCGAGTGGGCGCCCCCGGTCCAGACCTCGGTCGAGGTCGAGCCGGCTCCGCAGCCGGCAGATACGTGGGGTACGCCCGAGTACGAGGGGGCGCACTCCGAGGCGCCGGTCGAGGCTACCGCGGTCGCTGAGACGACCACATGGGAGTCGACTGAGCCGAGCGCGGAGGCCGTCGAGGCTTCGACGATCGACCGTGCTTCGACGATCGACGAGGCTCCAGCCGTCGAGCAGACGCCCGCCGACGTGTCCGTCGCTGAGCCGTGGGTCGCCGAGACGGCCGAGAGCACGGCCGACCCGTACGGCTGGTCGACGGAGCCGGCTTCCCGAAACACCACGACCATCGACCAGACGGCCGACGTCGAGCCTGCCGTCGAGGCGACCGCTGAGCCGACGCAGGACAGCGGTGACCTCTTCGGTCTCCAGGCCGAGGAGTCCGCCGCCGGCGCCGACCTGAGTCAGCGCGACGATGCCGACCCACGCCTCGCGGCGCTCGGGTTGGACAGCGAGTTCGCGAGCGCGGAGGCCGAAGCCGCCGCGTTCACCGCCGAGCCGACCACGGACGAGCAGGAGATCCCGACGATCGCCGATGACGCGCTCGCCGCGCGCCTCGCGGGCCTCGTGGCTGACGAGTCGGCCGCCGGGTCCCCGCCCGAGACGGCCTCGACGCGCGTCGTCGTGACCGGGCTCGTGAGCGTCGCGAGCATCGCCGGCTTCAAGCGCAACCTCGCTCGCGTCGACGGTGTTCGGTCGGTCGGCGTCTCGTCTGGTCCTGACGGTGAGTTCGTGTTCGCCGTCACCCACGAGCCCGCCCTGGACCTCAGTGGTGGCATCGCGACCCTTCCAGGCTTCTCGGCTCGGGTCACGAACGAGGCTCCTGGCCAGCTGACCGTCGCGGCACGCGACCCCGAATCGGAGGGCTGACATCGTGGCCCGTCCGGCCATCGCCGTCGCCCTTCCCGCGAGCGAAGCGACGCCCGTCTCGGCTGAGCTTCGCGCGGCCGGGTTCACCGTCGCGACCGTCAATCACCCCGACGAGCTGGAGGCACTCCTCGCGAGCCGGCGTGACGTCGCCGTCGCGATCCTCGACGGGGAGACCGACCTCGACCAGTCGCTCGAGTACTACGGGCTGCTTCGGGATAACGGCAGGCAGATCCCCGCGCTCATGGTCATGTCCGACCGGGCGCTGGCACGGATGGACGCGGGCGGGGACCTCGAGGACGAGTACTTCAGCCGGCCGTACTCGGCTGAGTCGCTTCGCTGGCGTGTCGAGGCGATGTGCATCCGAAGCCAGACCGTCGACGACGGTTCCGGGCCCATCCTCCAGGGCGGGCCGATCGAGACCGAGGGCTGGAGCTCTCGGGCGACGGTCATCGTCGTCTTCAACCCGAAGGGCGGCGTCGGCAAGACGACGATCGCGACGAACCTCGCGTCGGTCCTTCAGAGCCGGCGTGGTCACAACGTACTGCTCGTTGACGCTGATACCGTCACCGGCCACGTCACGACGTCGCTCGGCATCGATGGCGTACGGACGCTCGCCGACTCATGGCACGATCAGGCCGAGGGCGGCCCGCGCGAGGGCCTCAGCGAGATCGCGTCCGCTCATCCGTCCGGGATGCGCGTTGCGTCCCTGACGAATTCACCCCTCGACAACGACATCCTCGAGCCCGAGCGCGTCACCGACGCGATCAATGCCGCCCGCCGCGGCTTCGACTTCGTCGTGATCGACCTGCACCCGTCGTACAGCCGGCTGAATCAGGCGATCTTTGCGATCGCCGACAAGATCCTCGTGCCGGTGACACCCGACGTGCCCGCCATCCGGGCAGCCGTCCAGCTGGCCGACTACGCGCAGGAGCTCGGCGTCCGCGATCGCCTCGCGCTGGTGATCAACCGAGCCAACAGTGGGGTCGCCGTCGCGGACATGGAGCGGACCGTCGGCATGCCGGCGACCGCGCTGCTGCGGTCCGGTGGCCTGCTATTCGTGCGGGCCGCGAACGAAGGCCGGACGGTGATCGAGATGTTCCCGAAGGAACGCATCACCGAGGATTTTGACGCGCTTGCCGACCGCGTGCTCGGGACACCCGCGGCACCGCCGCCGGTCAAGGTCCCGTTCGCACTGTTCAACCGCGCGAAGACGACGGCCCGAGTGTAAGCCCCGCCGCCCGCGAGGCAGCGGTCAGGCTCTGCACGCGTCCCCCGCTCCCGCCACGTGATGCACATATCCAGCCACGGCGGTTCGGGTTTCGTCGTGATGCAGCTCGGCTGCATAACCGACGATCCGAGCACGCGAAGAGACCGCGTGTAGCAGCGCCCGGCCGCGTGTAACGCGCCCACCGGGGCCCGGCCACCGCGCGTGATGCAGGCGAGCTGCATCAAACTGCGCTGGTCCCCCGAGCCGTCGGAAATATGCATCGCGGAAGGGAGCCGACCGTCGACCCCCGAACCGACCGAGCCCACCGCCGACCGATCGAGCCGACCGCCGACCGGCGACGACCCTGGAGCACCCGCGACTACCTGGAGCGGTCCTGCCAGCTGACGCCGCCGAGCGGGGCACCGGGCAGCTTCTGGTGTCGCTCGCCGGTCCGGCGATCGACCTGCTCGATCCCCCGCAGATAGAAGCGGTTCACAAGGATCGCGTCCATCTCTGGGGCGACGGCATTCCCATCGAGGTACGCGGTCGCCTCGACGACCGGTACGAACATCTCTGTAGCCCGGTCGAGGAGGCGCTCGGGCTCGGACCCCGGATGCAGGTATACGGTCCCGACCACGCGGAACGGCGGTACCTCGAGCGCGACGTCGTACGACACCTTGTGCACGCGATGTGCCGTGCGCTCCTCATCGTTCAGCGGCGGCAGCGATGTCTCGCTCGCGAGCACGATGATGAGATCGTATGGATCGACGGCCTTGAGACCGGGCGCGGCGGCTAGCGGTTCGGAACCATCGATCGGTGCCCACTGGACGTCGGAGATCGTGATCGATTCGCGCTTGTTGAGCGCGTCCGACAGGCGGCCGCTGACCTCCATGTTGCCGACGATCCGCCATTCCTCGGTCAGCCCGTCGAACGGGACACCGCGCCCAGACCGTGCACGTCCGGCCGGTGCTGGCTTACCGGCGGCCGCCGTACCGGCGCCGTCGTCCTTCTTCCGCTTGAGGAAGTCGAACGGCACGCGTCAGTCCTCGGCCTTCCAGCTCTCGGCGCGGATCGTCTCGACGACGTTCGGATCCGCCAGCGTCGTCGTATCACCGAGCGCGCGCTCCTCGGCGATGTCGCGCAGCAGCCTGCGCATGATCTTGCCGGAGCGGGTCTTCGGCAGATCCGGGGTGAAGAAGAGGAACTTCGGCTTCGCGATCGGTCCGATGACCTTGGCGACGTGCCCGCGCAACTCTTCCGCGAGGCCTTCGGTCGGCTCGGCGCTGCCGCGCAGGATCACGTAGGCGAAGATCGCCTGACCCGTGATCGGGTCGTTCTTCCCGACGACCGCGGCTTCGGCGACCGCCTTGTGATCGACCAGGGCGGACTCGACTTCGATGGTCGAGATCCGATGGCCGGAGACGTTCATGACATCGTCGACCCGACCGAGGAGCCAGAAGTAGCCGTCGTCGTCGCGCTTCGCACCGTCGCCGGCGAAGTACATGCCCGGGAAGCGGCTCCAGTACGTCTCCTTGTAGCGCTCGGGGTCGCCGTATATCCCGCGGAGCATGCCCGGCCAGGGTCGCTTGAGCACGAGATAGCCACCGCTGCCGAACGGCACGCTGTTCCCGTCGCCATCGACCACATCCGCTTCGATGCCCGGGAACGGGAACGTGGCGCTTCCCGGTTTCGTGGTGGTCACGCCGGGGAGTGGCGAGATCAGGATCTGCCCGGTCTCGGTCTGCCACCACGTGTCGACGATCGGCGCCCGACCGCCGCCGATGTTCTCGTGGTACCAGAGCCACGCCTCCGGATTGATCGGCTCACCGACCGACCCAAGGACGCGCAGCGACGACAGGTCGTGCTTGGCTGGGAACTCCTCACCCTGCTTCATGAAGGCGCGGATGGCGGTAGGCGCGCAGTACAGGATGTTGACCTTGTACTCCTCGACGATCGACCACCAGCGGTCCCACGCCGGCGTGTCCGGCGAGCCCTCGTAAAGAAGACTCGTCGCGGCGTTTGCGAGCGGGCCGTAGACGATGTAGCTGTGCCCCGTCACCCAGCCGATGTCAGCCGCGCACCAGTACACGTCCTCGGGCTTGAGGTCGAAGATCATCTCGTGGGTGTAGCTCGTCCCCAGGAGATACCCCGCCGTCGTGTGCATGATCCCTTTGGGTTTCGCCGTCGTGCCCGAGGTGTAGAGCAGATACAGCATGTGCTCGGAGTCGAGCGGCACATGCGGACAGTCCGCGGCCTGCCGCTCGACGAGGTCGTGCCACCAGACGTCACGACCCGCTTCGAACGTCGTCTCGGGCGCCGCGTCTCCCAGCCGGCGGACCATCAGGACGTGCTCGATCGTGGGGCTATTCGCGACGGCGTCATCGACTGCGGCCTTCAGCGGCATCGCCTTCCCCCGTCGATAGCTCCCGTCGGCGGTGATCACCAGCTTCGCCTGGGCATCGTTGATGCGGCCGCTGAGCGCCTCCGCTGAGAAGCCGGCGAAGACCACGGTGTGCGGCGCACCGATGCGCGCACACGCGAGCATCGCGATGGGGAGCTCGGGGATCATCGGCATGTAGATCGCGACGCGATCGCCGGTCCCGACGCCGAGCTCCTTGAGCGCATTGGCGGCCTTCTGGACCTCGCGATGCAGGTCCGCGTAGGTGAGGCTGCGAGTCTCGCCCGGCTCGCCGATCCAGTGGTACGCGACCTTGTCGCCGAGTCCGTTCTTCACGTGGCGATCGACGCAGTTGTAGGCGATGTTCAACTTGCCGCCGGTGAACCACTTGGCGAACGGCAGATCCCACTCGAGCGGGGTCGTGAAGGGCTCGTCCCAGTCGAGCCGCTCCCTGGCCAGTCGCGCCCAGAATGCGACCGGGTCCGCCTCGGCCTCCGCGTACAGATCCGGCTTCGCGTTGGCCTGCGCCGCGAATGCGGGATCAGGCGGGAAGGTGCGGTTCTCGGCGAGGAGGTTCTCGATCGCCGCGGGCTGGGGCGAGGTCGGATCTGCGGTCACGGACACTCCTCACGCACTCTCACTGGCCGGGCCATCCTACCGCGCCGTGCCGGGGACGGATGGCTGCTGGTCAGGCGGCCGGATACGGCCGGGCGTGTCGATGTCGTTCGCGTCCAGGGCTGCGATCAAGCGTTTCCGGTACTCACCGGCCGCGGCCCACTGATCGGACGCTCGTACGGAACCGAGGATCTTCAGCGTGACGCCCTGTTCGCTGATCGCTTCGACGCGCTCGACGCGCGGCGGTTCGAGGATCTGCTTGCGCCACGCTGGGTCGGCCTTCATCGCCTGGCCGACCTCGTCGACCACCTGGATCGCCCGGTCGATATCGGTGCCGTACGCGACCGTCACGTCCTGGTTGATACGGGCCCAGACCCGCGTCAAGTTCGAGGCGACCTTGATCTCCCCGTTCGGGATCGTGTGGACGACGCCATCGATGTCGCGCAGGGTGGTCCGCCGCAGGTTGAAGTCCTCTACCGTCCCGGCCACGCCCGCGAGCCGAACCACGTCGCCGACGCTGTACTGGTTCTCGACGAGGATCAGCGCTCCGGTCAGGTAGTCGCGCACGAGCGTCTGCGCGCCGAAGCCGATCGCGATCCCGATCACGCCGAGACCGGCGAGCGCCGGCCCGATGGACAGTCCGAGCTTGTCGAGGATCATCAGCGCCGCGATCACGACGATGAAGAACTGGATGACGTTGGCGCCGAGCCGCTCCAGCGTGTCCATGCGCTTCTTGAGCTCGACGGCGCTGAGCTCCTGGGCGGTCCCCTCGGTCGCCTCCCGATCGAGGAGCGTCTTGACGATGCCGTGGACGAAGATGCTCGCGGCGCGGATCGCGATACCGGCGACGGCGATGATCAGCAGGATCGGGAGCAGCGTGTGCTGGACGAAATCTCCGATCTCGGCGGACGTGAACTGCGGCATGGGCTACAGCCTATCGAGTCGGAGCCGCGAACAGCGACAGTGGCCGCGCCGCGGTCGACCGCGGGACGTTGGGATCAGGCCGTCGCGTGGACGGGAGCAGGCGCCTGCCGTTCGGGGACCGTACCGCCGAGGCGGACCGAGATCGCAGCGGCGGCCTCGCGGGCCTGGGCGGCGAGCTCCGGGATACGTCGCGGGGTGAGCCGGAAGGCCGGACCCCAGATGTCCACAGCGGCGATCACATTCCCCCGGGCATCGTGGATCGGAGCGGCCACGGCGTTGAGCCCGAGCTCGTACTCGCCGATCGCCGTCGCGTAGCCGCGCCGACGGATGCGTGCCAGTTCCTCGAGGAGTGGCTCGAGCTCGATGATGGTCCGTTCCGTGTACCGGACGAGTCCTCGGCGCACCATCCGGAGCACCTCGCGCTCGGCGAGGGACGACATCAGGACCTTGCCCGACGCAACGCAGTGGAGGGGCGTCGACCGGCCGGTCCAGTCGCCGACCGCGATCAGGTTCGGCCCGTCGACCTGGGCGACGGTCAGCAGAGACTCACCGTCGAGGATCCCGACCCCGGTCGTCTCGTGCGTCAGCCGAGCCAGTCGCTCGAGCTCCGGCATCGCGAGCCCGCGCAAGTCGAGCGTCCGCTCGGCGCGCTCAGCCAGACGGATGACGACCAGGCCGAGCCGGTACTTGCCGGTCTCGTCGTCCTGTTCGACGAGGCCTCGCTTTTGGAGCGTCGCGAGCAGACGTGAGGCCGTCGACTTGTGCAAACCGAGGCGCCGCGCGAGCTCGGTCACGCCGGCCTCACCTTGCGAGTCCCCGAGAGCCAGGAGGAGCGCCGCGGCACGGTCGACCGAGCGGACCGCGTTGCCGTCGAGGACCATCGCGCTGCCCTCGGTCAGCCGGCTGCCGGCGACGCCATGCCGCCGTGGGGCGTGACATGGAGTCCGGAGCGAGCCCGCTCCTCGAGGGCCGCGTGGAGCGACTCCTCGAAGGCGGTGAGCACCCGGTCGATGATGTCCGCGTCCGCGTGCGCCTCGCAGATGAACCACGGCTCCCGCGAGTCAGGCTCGGGCATCGCGCCGCGCGCGTGCATCCCGATCGCGATCGCGTCGTACAGCTCGTGGTCGCTGCTCGCCCAGTCGCGGTATTCGGTGGGGACGTCGTCGCGGAACATGACCCCGAACATCGACGGGTGGCCGGTGAAGTGGTACGGGATCCCGACCGGGTCGAGGATCTCCTTCATCCCATCCTGGATCGTCCGACCGGTGGCATGGATCGTCTCGAGCGCATTCGTGTCGCGGATGATCTGGAGCGTCGCGACTGCGGCGGCCGCCGCCACACGATTGCCGGCGTAGGTCCCGCCGTGGCTGACCTTGTCAGGTAGGAGCTCCATGATCTCCCGCCGACCGCCGAAGGCGGCGGCCGGATACCCGTTGCCCATCGCCTTCGCGAACGAGGCGAGGTCGGGCTTGATGCCGAAGTACTCCGCGGCGCCGCCCCGGGCGAAGCGGAACCCCGTCTTGACCTCGTCGAAGATCAGAAGGATGCCGAACTCCTCGGTCAGCGCGCGCATCTGCCGATGGAAGCCTTCCTCCGGCAGGATGCCCTGGGCATTGCCCAGGACCGGCTCGACGATGACCGCGGCGATCTCGTCGCCGCGCGCCTCGAAGAGCTCGCGCAGGCGATCGATCCGGTTGTAGCGGGCCGGGATGATCGTTTCGGCCACGGGGCTGGGGATCCCGCGGCCCCACGCGAGGGCGACGGGCGCGTCTGGGTCGCCGAGCTGGGACATATCGTCGGGGCCGACACTGATCAGCGCATAGTCGTGCACGCCGTGGTACTGGCCCTCGAACTTCACGATGCGGTCGCGGCCGGTGTAAGCCCGTGCGAGCCGCATGAGGTGCATCGTGGCCTCCGTGCCGGAGACCGTCATCCGCGCCATGTCGACCCACCCGGTGAGCTCGCTGATGAGCTCGATGGTGCGGATCTCGTCCTCGCTGGTGAGGCTGAAGCTGACGCCCTTGCGCATCCGCTCGTTCACGTAGTCGTCGACGCGCGCATCGCCGTGACCGAGGATGACCGGGCCGTAGCCCATCCGCAGATCGACGTACTCGTTGCCGTCCGCGTCCCAGACGCGGCCGCCCTCGCCCCGGTCGACATAGACCGTGCTCTCGCCCCACGCTCGGAAGTTCGAATCCGTGCCGCCCGGCATGTGCTCGGATGCGCGCCGGTACAGCGCCATCTGGCGGTCGCGGCGGAGGCTGGGGGTGCTTGCGGCGGCGGGCTCGGTGGCCATGAGGTCCTCGTGTGCGGATTCCGCGGCCCGGTGCATGGGACGGGCGTTGCGCGATACGAGACGCGCGGGCCGCCACTCTGACATACGGCGCTAGCGGTCGTCAATGCGAGATTCGTGGCGATCCTGGCCCGGGCGTGCGAATGACGGCGGCTGCACGGCCTCGAGGACAGCGACCCGCAGCCCTCAGCCGATCGCGACGATCGCTACTGCCAGGCCCCGATGATCATCCCGACGAGCACCAGCGCCACGAGGTGGTAGGCCCCGCTGATCGCGAACCAGTTCCATGGCTTCGGCTTGTTCGGATCGAACACGGCGTCAGTCGCCGTCACGGTCAGGGCGTAGCCGACTCCGACCATCAGGCCGAGGACGACGCCCTCGCTGACGGTGTCAGTTCCCGTGGCCTTCGCGAGGATCGCTGTGACGGCCGACGCGATCAGGTAGAAGACGGCCGGCCCGGCGTAGCTGAGAGCGTTCATCTGCGGGCGCGGCTTCGAGTCATCGAAGCCGATCGCCTCCATCCACGGTTTGCCGAAGACCCCTGGGGCGAACCACGCGGCGCCGACCACGAAATAGACGGCTGCGCCGACGATGACCGCCAGCCAGTTGATCCCCGCCACATCGAGTGTCATCGCTCGGACCTCCTCCGACCGACCCTTTGTCGCGAGGGCCAGCGTAGACCGCCACCACCGGGGTCGGCTAGCGTGCCACGATGCCAGCCGTGACCGACCGACCCGACACCGCCATCTCGTACTGGCTTCGCGACCCGGCCCCGCTTGGGATCTCGGATCCGCCGCTCGAGCCGGACGAACGCCTCGATGTGGATGTCGTGATCGTCGGCGGCGGGTTCACGGGTCTGTGGACGGCCATCGCCCTGACCGACACGGACCCGACGCTCCGGATCGCCGTCCTCGAGGCGACGACGGTCGGGTCCGGCGCGAGCGGCCGCAACGGCGGCTTCTGCGAGGCCAGCCTGACCCACGGTCTGGCGAACGGGATCCGGCATTTCCCCGACGAGCTCGAGACGCTCGAGCAGGAGGGGCTCGACAACCTGAACGGCCTCATCGCGTTCACGCGCGAGCACGGGATCGACTGCGACCTCGAGGAGACCGGGACGCTCGCGCTCGCCGATCAGGCGCATCAGGTCGATGAGTTCAAAGCGTGGGCCGACGAGGCGGCTGCGTACGGGGAGGCCGTCGAGTTCCTCGACCGGGATGCGGTCCGCGAGGAGGTGCACTCGCCGCTCTGGCACGCTGGTCTGTACCGGCTACCGGGGCGGGACGTCCTCGTCGACCCCGCGAAGTTGTGCCGCGGCATCGCGCGCGTCGCGCGCGAGCGTGGCGTCCGGATCCACGAGGGAACGCCGGCGCGGAGCCTTGCCAGGCGGGCCGGCCGGGTCGTCGTGAAGACCGCGAACGGTGCGGAGGTCAGTGCGGCACACGTGGTCGTCGCCACGTCGGCCTACTCCGGCTGGCTGCCCCGCCTACGGTCCACGTTCGTGCCGGTCTACGACTACGCGCTCGTGACCGAGCCATTGACACCGGAGCAGCGCGAGGCGATCGGCTGGCGCCGGCGGCAGGGCCTGGCCGATGCCAACAACCAGTTCCACTATTTCCGACTGACCGCCGACGACCGGATCCTGTGGGGCGGCTACGACGCGATCCACCACCGTGGCAGCCGTGTCGGTCCGGAGCTCGACCGACGAGAAGCCACATTCGACCGCCTCGAGGCCCAGTTCCTGCGCGCCTTCCCGCAGCTGGAGGGCATCGCGTTCCCGTATCGCTGGGGCGGTGCGATCGACACGACGTCACGGTTCACGGTGACGTTCGGCCAGCTGCTGGGCGGGCGGCTGTTCTACGCCCTCGGCTACACAGGTCTTGGCGTCGGGACGAGTCGCTGGGCGGCGGGTGTGCTGCGCGACATGATCCTGCGGCCCGACGAGGAACGGCTGCGCCTGCGTCTCGTCACGAGTCCGCCGATCCCGTTCCCGCCGGAACCATTGCGGTCGCTCGCGGTCGATGTCGTTCGCCACGAGCTCGATCGGGCTGACCGTGACGGCGGACGCCGCGGGATCATCCTGCGAACGCTCGACGCGATCGGCATCGGGTTCGATTCGTAGGACGAGCGGTCCATGAAGAGGCCCCGCCGATGGCGGGGCCCCTTGGTCTGCACGGAGTCGGGTTCAGCCGTTCGGGATACGGACCAGCAACATCTGGCCGCCCTCGCGCTTGTCGAGGAAGTCAGCGCCGGTCGGGGCGAAGTTGTCATCCCCGTCCGCGACCTCCACGAAGAGCGAGTGGGCCTGAACGTTGATCAGGAACGATCCGGGACCGAAGGCCGCTGATGCGTCGACGATGCCGGTCGATTCCCACGAACCGAGGTTGCCAGGCGTCGTGGCCGGATCCTTGTCCGTGCTGCCCTCGTCGAGGCCCTGATCGACGGCGAGGATCGGCCGTTTCGTGCCGCTCGCCAGCGAGTACTGCCACACGCGCGCCGTGGTCCGGTTCGGATCCGTCGACGTGACCGGGAATTGCTGACTGCCACCCGGATCCTCGGTGAAGTACAGCGCGTTGGGGGTGGACTCGATGTTGTCCGGCTGGTGTATCTCGGTCGGCGTCTTGACGGGACTGCCATCACCGTCGATGAGGATCGACAGCTTCGCCTTGCTCGGGTCCATCGGATCGAGGACCATCTTCCAGACGCGCCCGTTGGTCGAGATCCCAGGCCCGAACTTCGGCTCAGTCGTCGGAGCAGTCCCGCGGCCGGAATCGACGACGTACACCACGTTCGACATGCCGGGTCGCTTGTCATAGGCGATGTCCTCGACACGGACGAACGCGAATACGCCGTGGTCGCGCGACCACTTCTCGAGGACCCACTGCGGCCCGTCGACCGGGTTGCCGGTCACCGGATCGCGCTGCCACGTACCGTCGTTGGGTGGCGGATCGAACGGGCCGCCGAGCGAGGCCGGCACATCGGCCGACATCAGGTCCGTGCCGTCAGCCTTGCGACCAGTGGCGATCAAGCGCGGGACCGCGACGAACTCACCGTCGATCTGGGCGGTGCTGCCCGGCACGAAGTCCTCGTACTTGGTGTACCCCGCCGTCGTCGACTTGAACGCCCACAGACTGCCCTGGTCGTTCCAGACCGCGTCCGCGTTCGGCGCGGTGTACGCGTAGACCTGCGACTGCGATGGGCTGTTGGTGAAGGTGTCGTCGCCCGACAGCGTGAGCAGGTCGTCGTAGCCGGGGATGGCCACGGAGTTCTCGTGGTTGAAGC
The DNA here is from genome assembly GCA_046732155.1 of Chloroflexota bacterium. Lineage (GTDB taxonomy): Bacteria > Chloroflexota > Limnocylindria > Limnocylindrales > CSP1-4 > SPCO01. The sequence goes on from JBKPMM010000142.1 coordinate 18,281, forward strand.
GCCCCATGCCCCAGATCGGCCGGCTCTTGTTGGTCTTGGGGTCGTACGCGACGACGACACCGCCCTCGCGCGCGGTCGCAGCACCGACCGTGGTCGGCCAGGCATTTCCGGTCCGATTCACCCAGTCCGGTGTCTCCTCGTTCGTGAACAGGAGCTCGCGATCGAAACCCTGGGCGGCCGTCGCCAGGAAGTTCGAGCAGAACCGCTGGTAGTTCTGGTCGCTGGTGATGACCATCTTTCCCGTAAGCACGCCGGCGCTCTTCTGGTTGAGCATCAGACGGCTGAGCTGCGCGTTGTCGAAGTCGTTCTGGCCGTTGGCGGTCGTCGGGGGTGTGCCGACCGCGGCGTACGGGAACGGGACGCGGGCCGTCTCGTGGTTGACGAACACCTCGGCGGTGCCGTTGCCCTTGAGGCGGAGCGAGATCCCGTCGGGGATCGCTTCGAACATGTAGCCGTCGTCGCCGGCCGTCTCGCCGACGGTGATGAGGGCCTCCACGCTGACGCCGTCGACGAGCTTCGTCAGCATCGCAGCCTGATCGGTCTTTACACCGCCGTGCGCCGCGGCACCGGGTACCGTGCCGAACAGCAGCACGGCGGCAGCGCTGATCGCGGCAACTCGGGGATGGGCACGCAGCCCGTGGGCTAGGGCAGAACGCATTGGCCTCCTCCTTGTCCGAGGGTACGGACGACTACGGTGGGAGCGTCTGCTGGGGGCTCAATGGTGCCGCGGGTCACGAGGCAGATGCAAATCGCGTCCGTCGTTCGTCAACAGGCAACGGTGCGCCGACGCACCGGTTTCGCCTGACCCGTGGCGGCCTCCGGCCTCGCCGTCAGGCGGGTGTCGCCACCCAGGTCGGCAGCTCGCGCGCCAGCGTCGCCAGCGGCAACGAGCCATGTCCGAGCACCTGGTCGTGGAACTCGCGCAGGTCGAAGCGTGACCCGTCGCGTTCCTCGATCTGCCGCCGAAGGGCCTGGATCTGGCGCTGGCCGAGCATGTACGTCAGAGCCTGACCGGGCCAGCAGATGTAGCGATCGGTCTCGATCACCGCGTCCGTCTCGGATAGCCCGGCGTCGTTGCGCAGGAAGTCGATCGAGCGATGGCGCTCCCAGCGCAGCGCGTGCATCCCGGTATCGACGACCAGCCGTCCCGCGCGCCAGGCTTGCGCGTCGAGCATCCCGAAGCGTTCGCCCTCCGAGCGGTAGAGGCCCATCTCGTCGGCCAGCCGCTCGCTGTACAGGCCCCACCCTTCGACGTAGGCGCCCCCGACCATCCGCGCGCCGAGCCGGCGGAATGTGATGAGGTCGGGGTTCTCCATCTCCAGGGCGATCTGGAAATGGTGGCCCGGCGCCGCCTCGTGATAGGTCGTCGACGCGAGCTTCGTGTACTTGCGCGACGAGAGGTCGTAGCCGTTGGCGTAATAGATCCCGTGGCGCTCACCCGTCGCCGACGGTGGGTAGTAATAGGCGAACGGCGCGTCCTTCTCCTTGTACTCCTCGACCGGCCGCACCTCGAGGCCGGCTTTCGGCAGACGACCGAAGTAGCGCGGCGCCGCCGCCATCGCGCGGTCGATGTCCTCGCGAGCCCGCGCCACGAGCGCGTCCTTGCTCTCGGGCGTATTGCCCCGCGCGGTCTCGAGTGACTTCCTGTAGGCACCGATGTCGTCGCCGAACCCGGCGTCATGGGCGATGGCACGCCGCTCGTCGTCGATCGCCGCGAGCGCATCGAGCCCGATGCGGTGGATCTCCTCCGGGTCCATCTCGAGGGTCGTCCAGCTTCGGATCGCGGTCCGGTAGATCGCGTCGCCGTTCGGTGCGGACCAGATGCCCGGCTCCTCGCGGCTGGCATGGCGGTACTCGCCCCGAAGCGTCTCCAGGAACGCCGCGTCGGCCGGGTAGACGACATCGCGCACGATGTCGCGGATCCGCTCGCGGTCGGCATCAGAGGCACCCTGGACGCTGCTGGGGATGATGGCCGACTCGATCGGGATCGCGAGCATCCGCTCGAGCTGGGCGATCACGCGCTCCGTGACGATCGACGGCGCCGTCAGCCCGGTGCCGAGGGCCTCGCGCAGGATGTCCGCGTTCGCGGCCATGAACGTCGGATAGGCATGCAGTCGAGCGATGAACGCCTCGAGACCCTCCGGCGTATCGACCGGCTGGAACGCCGTCAGTTGCGGCATCAGTTGCTGCGGTCCGCCCATCTGGTCGACGACGCGGAGCTGGTACAGGCCCTGGTCGTCCTCCTCGACCGAGAGCTCACCGATGACCTGGAGCATGTCGCGTGTGATCCGCTCCTCGGTCGAAAGGCCATCGACCGGGATCGCGGCCGCTTCCGCAGCCGTGCGCCCCATGAGCGCCCGCGCGCGGGCGCGCCCTTCGGGCGATGGGTCCTCGAGCCGGTCCGCATAGCGGGTATCGCCGTAGAACGTGGCGGTGGTCGGGTTGAGCTCGAGGATCCCCTCCCATAGCCGGTCGGCTAGCTCGTTGACAGGGGATGTCTGCTGATCGGTCACGCGCGAAGGCCTCTCAGTGCAGGGCGGGTCGGTCGCGGAGGGTGCGCCGGCGGCGGTAGCCGCGGCCGGCATCGGCCGCTAGGGTAGCCTCCGCGCCACTCAGACGCCGAACAGCGGCATCTGTTCGCCGCCACGCTCGACGACCGGATCGAGCCCGATGAACGGTTCGAGCTCGCTGAGATCGGGCCGATCGGCGGCGAGGAACGTCCGGAGGTGATCCCACTTGATGATGTTCCAGCCCTGCTCGTCGATCGCGGCCCGCAACAGTGGCGAGCGCTCGAGCTTGTGGCGGATCAGGTCCGTCCGTTCCGGCGCGACGACGAGGAACCGCACGAACCGTTCGTCGACGCCGATGCGGGCGTGCCGCCGCAGCAGCGGCTCGCCGAGCATCGCCGTCCACTCGACCTCGAACATCATCCCGAGCTTGCCGCGTATGTACCAGATCGCGTCGACCTGCGACAGCGCGTCGACCGCCCGGCCGATGCTGCCGAGGTAGGCGCCCTTCTCACGCTCGTCGAGGACGTCCCCCAGGTGGCCGCGTCCGTACCGACGCCCGTGCTCGCGTTCGGCGATCCATACCCGCAGACCGAGGCGATGCCCGGCGTCGGCGATCGTCGCCAGCAGGTCCGTGTGTTCCTGGCTCCGGCGGAGCAGGTCGTCGGCAGTGACGAGATGGTCGGGCGTGCTGGCGAGGCTTCGATAGCTGTCCAGGCATGCCGCCACGAGCGTCTCGTCCGGCAGGTCGTGGCCGGTGAACAACGTCGCGATGCGGTCGTAGAACGCGGCCTCCGACAGCGGCCCGGCGGTCGACAGCAGGCTGAAGACGGCCCACTCGACGCGGTCGGCGAGCGGCGGCGCGGCCGCCTCCTGATCGGTCGCATCCGCCAGCCACCAGCGCCCGGGTTCGATCTCGGTCAGACGGCGTTGGTCCGGACGAGCGAGCTCGTCGCGGATGAGCGCGAGCAGGCGCTCCACGGGATCGGGCGCAGTGTCCGCGACCGCGACGGCCCGACGCGTGATGACCGGCGGCCCGGACTCACCTTCCGCGAGCTCGGCGACCGTTCCTCCGCCAGCGCCGGGGACCGCCGGGACGGTCGGTGTGACCGTCGGCGTGGCGGTCGACGTGGCGGTCGGCGCGGAGCTCGGCGGTGGCACATCCCTTGCAGGCGGGTCGCTTGGTCGTGCGCCGGCAGAGAGCCGCCGAAGGTGACCCGAGCGGTCGAGACCGACGAGGATCTCGCCGAAGAGTCGCTCCATCCGCGCGGGTTCACCGCGTGCACGAAGCGTTTCGATGGCCGCTTCCGACACCACCTTCGCCGCGTCCGAGGGCGAGAACGGTCGCTGGTCGAACCGCTCGGGCGGCGCGAACAGCCCCTTGCCCGGGACGATGTCCGGATCCCCGGCACCGCCCGGCGCGTACGGGAGGGCGACGTTCGCTCGCGTTCGCGGGCCTGGCGGGACGGCCGCGCCCGGCGGGACCATCTCGATCACACCGGCGCCGGCATCGTCGGGATCCGACTGGCGTGCGACCACGACCCGATATCCGGCAGATGCGGCACCGATCGCCACCGCGGCGAGTGCCTCGGCTCCGCCGTCCACGAGCTGGACGACGCGGCCGTCACGAGCCATCGACGGCTCGACCGCGGCGAGCGAGCGCCCGACGGTGACCGCCTGCCATGACCACGGGGCGCGCAACGATTGGTCGGCGAGGGCATCGGCCGGCAGCAGCGAGGTCGCCTCCCGACCGAGCGTCCACGCCGTGCCGAGGTAGGCCATCGCGAGCCGGTCGAGGCTCGGTCGCATCGGCGGCTGGCCGAGCACCAGCCGGACCTTCGGGTTCGGTGCAGCCGTGCGTCCGAAGCCATCGGCGTCGCTGAGCGCTCGTACAGCAGAAGGGCTCGAGACAGCCAGGACCGCCGTCGCCGAGCCCTCAGCGAGTGCCTGGAGATCCTCGCCGAGGCGTGCCTGGAGCGGACCCAGCGCACCACCCTCGAGGTGCTGGACGAAGCCGCGGACCTGGCGGAAGCTGTCTTCGAAGGCGAGCCATGGGTTGCGTTCGCGCCACTGGGC
>JBKPMM010000143.1:0-15838 GCA_046732155.1 Chloroflexota bacterium
GTCACCTGCACCTCGGCCTTCGTCGCACTGCCGAGACCGAAGTGGACCGGCACGAGCTGGCCGCTCACATGCCCACCGCCGACCGTCACCTCCCTGTCGCGGTGGAGGTTGCCGGCCCGGACGGCGATCCATGCCCCGATCGCGTCGTGGTTCGGCGCGTCCTGGTCGAGGTTGACGTCAAGCCAGTGCCCCATCGGCTCCGAGGTCGTGCCGTCTCCCGCGCCCAGGTTGCGCCACAGGCGCACGTTGGCGCGCCGCACCACCTGGACGATGTCGGGCAACCCATCGGCGTTGAGGTCCGCCACCGCGGCACCGCGCGCCTTCTCGAAATCGACGATGCCGGCCGCCTCGCCTTCCTCGACGAACGTACCGTCGGCCTGGCCGATCAACAGATTGCTCGGGTCCTTGATCGCGTTGTCGAGCTGCTGCTCGACGTTGCCCTTCGTGACGTACAGGTCGGGATAGCCGTCGTCGTTGACGTCCTCGAAGGATGGGTGCCACGCCGTGGAGGCGAGGGTGACGTCGCCGGCGTACGGCCGGTGCGCGGTGGCGCCCAGCTTGAGCGCCATGTCCTTGTAGTCCGGTCTCGCCGGCCCGTTCGCGAGCGTCTGGAGCTTGTTGTCGCCCTGGCTGGTCAGGTAGTACTCGGGATAGCCGTTGCCGTCCAGGTCCTCGTCGGCGATGCCCATGCCCCAGATCCGCAACGGCTGCCAGCCGTCTGCCTGCGTGTACAGGCGTGGTGCGACGCCTGGTTCGATCCGCCAGAGCTGCTCCTGACCGTCCTCGCGGTAGTAGTGCCGATCGTTCGACACTCGCAGATCGCGCCGTCCGGACCGGTCCCAGTCGCTGAAGAGCATCGAGAGCGTGCAGAAGCTCGGCGAGAGCGGGATCGGTGGCGCGTACGACGTCCCGTCCGCGGACGGTCGGAGGAGCCGATCGTCCGAACACCGTCCGGTCCATTCGCCCTGTGTGTCGAGCTCCTGGTAGTCGCCGAAGGCCAGCGTCGGCAGCTTCGCTTCGGGTGTCTCCCACGTCGCGCTGAAGGCGGTCGTCCAGCCAGGCCCCCCATCGACGCCGAACGACGCGTCAGCTGGCGCGAAACGACAATGGCCGAGCCCCCTCAACAGGATCTCCTCACCGAGCCGCAGGACGACGATGTCCGTGTGGCGGTCGCCGTCGACGTCGAGTGGATACGCGCCGGTCACGTGGTCCAGCGCCACCGCCGGCTCCGTGACGTCCTCGAACTTCAGCGCACCGCCGGGCGTGCTCTGATTGCGATAGAGCGCGGCGGGCGCGGATCCGCCGGCGAGATAGAGATCGGGCAACCCATCGTCGTTGCAGTCGAAGGTGGCGACGCCGCCTCCTACGAAATAGCCGTCATCCCCGGCGAACGTGTGCGCGACACCGGCGGCCTGGGCCTCCTCGACGAACCGGGGTGGCGGGAGGGCCGTCGAACCGCTCCTACCGACCGTTCCCGAGGCCAGGAGCCACGCCGCCGCCCCGACGACGAGAAGTCCGATGACGAGGACCGCGACGACGAGCCACGTGCGGCGCGCGGTTCCGGAGACGCGGGTTACCACCTCGCGGTCAGCTGCCGTCCTCCGCGGGCAGCACGGCGACGTTCAGCCAGCGATCACCGAGAGCGCGGCGCATCACGAACGTCGTGGCGAAAGGCGTGTCGTGGCTCTCGAGGAGCGTCCCGGCGGCGTCGTAGGTCTCTTCGGTCATCGTCCCTCGCGCCGCCAGCCCGAGGCTCAAGCCCGTCTGGACGCCGAACGGTTCGATCAGCGACATATCGAGCGAATCGAACCGATAGCGCGGGACGACGATCCGGTCGCCCGAGGTCGTCTGCTGGAGGCGTGCCTGCATCTCCTTGAGGCGGTCGCCATGGTCGACGACGGGCAGGATCGAGGCGTCGCGCCGCAGCAGGGCCTGGTTCTCCAGCTCGAGGTTCTCCGCGAGCGTCAGCACGATGTCGCGCGCGCCCTGCCCTTCGATCTCGTGATCCCAATCGGTGACGTCGGTGGCGACGGTGATCTCGGGGAACGTCGCCGGGTCGACCTGATGCGGCACGCGGTCGAGCACGGCGGCCGTGTCGGGCGCCGTCGGCGACCTCGCTGGTGTCCCCGCGAGGACGATGCCGGTGCCGACGAGGAAGACACCGCCGACCGCGAGGGCCACCCGCCCGAAGGCACGTGCCGTCCGCCGTGACCCCTGCCCGAACGCGACGCGCGAGGCGAATCCGCGGATCTGGTCCGTCGCGGAGCCCGGAGCGGGGACGAGGCGGTCGATGAGCGGGCGAGCAGCGCAAACCGCGACCAATCCGGTAAGTAGCGCGACCTTCGTGCCGAATTCATCGGTCTGGGGCGCCATGAGCAGCGTGCTCGTGATCGCGACGAGCACACCGAAGACGACACGGCCGACCTGCCCGGTCGGGGTGGTCTTGGGGTCGGTGATCATGAAGAACAGGAAGATCAGGACCTCCGGCGAGATCACGATCACTCGCCAGTAGTCGACGCCGCAGACCGGTGCGAACGCCCAGTTCGCCGTCATGCAGTGGCCCGAGCCCGCCAGGACGCCGAGCGTGAGGACGAGCGTCAGCCAGAACGAGGCGGCGAGCCCAAGCAGACGCAATCGACGGGTGATGAGCAACCCACCCCCGACGATCACCACGTACGCGATCACGAGCCAGATGCTCAGCGGCCCCCACCAGAAGTCGAGCGGCTCGACGCGGGTACTGCCCAGCACGAAGAACGCCACGACGAGACCGATGTTCGACGGGTTGAAGACGTGGTTCCCGCGATAGCGGATCACGTACTTGGTCAGCAGCGAGAACACGGCGACGCCCGCGAACACGTACCAGGCGTCGGTGTTCCAGGGCTGGTCGGGGGGCGTACCGACGACGCGCAGGATGAGCGCGACGCCACTGCCCGTGAGCATCGCGCTGGCCGGCCAGACGAATGCCCTGGCCTGGCGGAATGTCAGGATGACCTCGAGGACAGCGCTCGCCAGGATCGCGGCAAGGATCTGCGGGATGCTGACGGCGAAGTGCAGCCCGACCTGACCAAGGACGTGGATCGTGATGATCACGGCCGCGACGTGCAGCCGTGGGTCGCGCACATTCGGCAGGACGAGTGGGTAGCTCGTGGCGCCGACGGCGATCGTGCGGCTGGTCATCGCAACGGAGCGGCTGGCATGTGGCGGCAGTCCCTCATGGCGGGCGACGGCCCGCGCGGCGCGGGCATGGTAGTCCGGTTCCGCCGGACGGATGCGCGAGGGGGCATGCCGGTTCGCACGTGCCTCTCCACGCGCCTGCTGTCGACTACGCGCGCGTCAGGGGCGCAGGACCGGACGCACGTTCGGCGATGGCGAAGATCTCCTCGATGACGCGTAGGTTCGCCACGGCGTCCTCCGGCGGGACCGGCGTCGGCCCGCCATCGAGCACCGCTTCGGCGAACCGCTCGACCTCGACGGTGTACGGGTCAGCCGTCGGGAACTCGAGCACCGTCGTGTCGGGCTCGATGGGCGGGTCGCCGCCCGCGGTCAGCCTGATCCGTGTCGGCCGGTCGGGCGGGATGTTGAATGGGATGTCGATCGAGATCCGGCCGGTCGTCCCGTAGATGTCGACGCGCTGGTCCGGCTCGCTTCGGATCGCGCACGTGAAGCTGGCGATCCCGTCATCGAAATCCAGGATCGCGCTGACGAGCGCGTCGACACCGGTCACCGGATCTCGTCGAAGGGACGCCTGGACGTGGGATGGCTCCCCGCCGAACACCATCCGCGACAGGTTGACCGAGTAGCAGCCGATGTCGAACAACGCGCCGCCGCCGTATTCGAGGATGTTCCTGATGTTCGCGGTGTCATCGTTGAAGTAGGAGAACCAGCTCTGGACCGCCGTCACGGTTCCGATGCGGCCGCTCGTCACGATGTCCATCGCCGCCACCCACGTCGGGTGGTGGCGGTACATGAACGCCTCCATCAAATGGAGACCGGTCTCGTGCGCGACGTCGACCATCCGCTGCGCGTCGTCGGCCGTCATCGCCAGGGGCTTCTCGCAGAGGACGTGCTTCCCGGCGCGAAGCGCGGCGATCGTCCAGTCCATGTGCAGGTGGTTGGGAAGGGGGATGTAGACCGCGTCGACCGCGGGGTCGGCGAGCAGCGCGTCGTACGAGGGATGTGCCGTCGGGATGCCGAGCTCGTCCGCGACGGTCCGTGCCTGGTCTCCGTCCCGGGACGCGATCGCGACGACCTCACAGCGAGCTGCCTTGCGCATGCCGGGAATCACCTTGCGGACCCCGATGTCCGCCGTCGACAAGATCCCCCACCGGAGCATGCGCGACATCCCGTCCCTCCTCGCGACAGCCGTATTGACATGGCGGCGTGCTTGTATGAGTCTCGCACAGCACATTTGAGAAAGAGGAACACAAACCCCAGTGTTCATCGGTCGTGACGAGCTCGGCCACCGGAGCGAAACCGTTCGACGAGCGAACCTGAGTGCGATCATCGGCGAGCTTCATGCGAGCGGTCCGCTGTCGCGCTCGGACCTCGTCGCGCGAACCGGCCTGACGCGCAGCGCGATCCGTGGCCTCATCGGTGAACTGGTCGCTGGGAACCTCGCGTATGAGGGTCCTGCGACGCTCGATGGGACGCCAGGTCGGCCGTCCCCGCTCGTCCGCGCGGATCCTGATGGGGCGGTCGTCCTCGCGCTCGAGATCGCCGTCGATTCTCTCGCGGCCGCCACGGTCGGCCTGGGCGGTGAGGTGTTCGATCACGTACGCGTCGACCTTCCGACACGCCGGTCGAACGTCTCGGACATCGTCGCCGTGCTCGTCGACCTCGCGGCTGATCTCAGGAGCCACCTGCCGTCCGAGGACAGCATCGTCGGGGTGGGTGTCGCCGTCGTCGGTGTCGTCCGTCGGAGCGACGGCATGGTGTCGGTCGCCCCGAACCTCGGCTGGCGTGACGAGCCACTCGGCGAGATCCTCACCCAGGCGCTCGGCGTGGACGTTCCGATCGCCTTCGCCAACGAAGCCGACCTCGCGGTCCTCGCCGAGCACCGACGTGGTGCGGCGCGCGATATCGATGACGTCGTCCTCATCTGGGGCTCTATCGGCGTCGGAGGCGGACTCATCGTCGACGGCCGGCCGCTCATCGGCGCCGCCGGGTACGGCGGAGAGGTCGGTCACATCCCCGTGAATCCCGACGGCCTGCCGTGTCGCTGCGGGTCCACCGGTTGCTGGGAGACCGAGGTCGGGACGATGGCGCTGTTGCGCCGGGCGGGCCGCTCGCCGCAGGCCGGCCGCGATGCATTCGAGACGTTGCTCGCCGACGCCGAAGCCGGCGATCCCGCCGCCTTGGACGCCTTCAACGATACTGCGCGCTGGCTGGGCATCGGCCTGGCCGGGATCGTCAACGTGCTCAATCCGAGCCTCGTACTGCTCGGCGGTCGCTTGATCGCCAGCTATCCATATGTGCGGTCGACCCTTGAGGCCGAGCTCGATCGGCGCGTGCTGCGCGCCTCGCGCCGGCTCGTGCGGGTCGTACCGACGTCATTGGGAGACGACGCCCCGCTGTTGGGAGCAGCGGAGCTTGCGTTCGGACCATTGCTCGCCGATCCAGCGGCATGGCTGCGTCCCCGCCGGACCATGCCCGCGCTGGCAAGCGCTTAACGGACGACCGAAAGGAGGATCCGCGACACCGCGGGGTCATCGGAGTAGCCTTGCGCGACGTCGGGTCGACGAGGGGGCTACGGCACAGGAGGAGAGTCAAGCATGTCAAAGCGACGCATGGTCGCGCTCTCGCTGAGCAGCGTCCTCGCGCTTGCCGCTTGCACCAGCAGCGGCGGCGGGGCAGCGACGTCAGCACCGTCCACGGCCGCGAGCGAAAGCGCGGCGGCCAGCGGGTCGGCGGGGGCGTCCGCCTCCGGCAGCGCCGCCTCGGGCAGCTGCACGGTCGCCGTTTCGTGGAACAACTACCAGCAGCCGCGCTGGGCGAAGAACGATCAGCCGAACATCAAGAAGACCGTCGAGGACGGCGGCGGCACGTACATCGACGCCGACGCGAACCTCAGCAACGAGCAGCAGCTGACCGACATCAATACCCTGATCGGCAAGGGCGCCAACGTGCTGATCCTGCTGGGTCAGGACACCAAGGCAGTGCTGCCGGGCGTCCAAGCGGCCAAGGATGCAGGCGTCAAGGTCATCGCTTATGACCGCCTCATCGAGGACCCGGACATCTTCTACATCACGTTCGACAACGTCGGTGTCGGCAAGGCCGAAGCCGATGCGGTACTGAAGAAGGTCCCCGAGGGCAACTATGTCCTCATCAAGGGCGACCCGGGCGACCCGAATGCCTCGACGTTCCTCCCGCAGGGTTGGGACGACGCGGGCCTGAAGGCCGCCGTCGACGGCAACAAGATCAAGGTCCTGAACATGGGCGGCAGCACGTGGCCCAAGGACGCCGGTACCTATACCGACGCCTGGAAGACCGAGAAGGCGCAGTCGAACATGGAAGCGATCATCGACAAGGCGGTCGCTGACGGGAACAAGATCGATGCGATCCTGGCCGAGAACGACAGCACCGCGCTTGGCGTCGCCGGCGCTCTGAAGTCCAAGAGCTACGGGTATCCGCCGCTCAGCGGCCAGGACGGCGACGAGGCCAACCTGCAGAACGTCGCGGCCGGTATCCAGTATGTCGACGTCTGGAAGAACGCCAACGAGCTCGGCAAGGTGGCCGGCGCGACAGCGCTGTCACTCTGCAAGGGGACCGACTTCGCCAGCATCTCGCTGCCGGACGGTCTCGTCGACCCGAGCGTCGCCCCGAAGAGCCCGACTCCGCAGGACTTCACCACCCCCGGTGGCAACACCGTCAAGTCGTACATCCTCCAGCCGACGCCGATCACCGCGGACAACCTGAACCTGGTCGTCGACGGTGGCTGGATCACCAAGGACAAGCTCTGCGCAAACGCGGCCTCCGGCCCGACTCCCGCAGCGTTCTGCTCGTGACGGTCGCCTGACCGAAACGAAGCGTTCCTAGACCTGCGCCCCCGGGATCATCCCGGGGGCGCAGTCGCTATCATCCGGCCCAGGAGGGCTGCCGTGACGAAGGCTGTCGACGCCACCCCCGCGGTACCGGAGCAGGCCCAACCGCCGGCTCGGACATCCGTGTCCGGCCTCGTCGCGCAGACCGAGATCGACCTCCGTCTGTTCGGCATGCTCATCGCGTTCATCGCGCTCCTGATCGCGTTCAACGTCATCAGCGGCGGGAAGTTCTTCTCGCCGAACAACATGGTCACGCTCGCCGTCCAGGCCGCCGGCATCGCGATCATCGCGACAGGGATGGTGCTCGTGATCGTGTCGCGAAACATCGACCTGTCGGTGGGCTCGCTCGTCGGCGTCATCGCGATGACGTACGCCTTGCTGATGACGAGCATCCTTCCTGATGTCCTCGGCCTCTCGGCGGACTTCCCGTTCCGCTGGGCCATCGCCCTCGCCATCGGCATCGCGCTCGGTGCCGCGATCGGTGCGCTCCAGGGGTTCATCATCGCCTACATCGGCGTGCCGTCGTTCATCGTCACTCTCGGCGGGCTCCTGTCGATCCGTGGCATCGTCTGGTACCTGTCGAGTGGCGCGGCCGTGTCGGGCCTCGACGCCAACTTCCAGCTCATCGGTGGCGGCGCGCAGGGTTCCATCGGCGGGCCGCTGACATGGGTACTCGCGATCGTCGGGTGTATCGCGATCGTCGGTCTCCTGATCAATGGTCGTCGCCAGCGACGCCGGTTCGGATTCCCGGTGCGACCGATGTGGGCCGAGGTCCTCCTCGGCGTGGTCGGCTGCCTCATCGTTCTCGGCATCGCGAACTTCGCGAACAACAACTTCTGGCCGGAGGGTCTCGCCGACCGCATCGCAGCGCAGCAGAACTGGGGCCCGAAGCCCGCGGGCGGCTGGCACATCCCGGCCGGCCTGCCGAACCCGTTGATCCTGCTGCTCGTCGTGACACTCGTCATGTCCTTCATCGCCAATCGGCGGCGGTTCGGCCGGTACGTCTACGCCTACGGCGGGAACCCTGACGCGGCCGAACTCGCCGGCATCAACACCCGCTGGACGATCCTCAAGACGTACGTGCTGATGGGCATCCTGTGCGCCCTGGCCGCCGCGATCGCGTCGGCCCGCCTGAATGGCGCGACGCTCGATGTCGGACAGAGCTATGAGCTCTACGTGATCGCGGCAGCCGTCGTCGGTGGGACGTCGTTCGCAGGCGGCATCGGGACGATCCCCGGCGCCGTCCTCGGCGCGTTCGTCCTCGCGGCGTTGGCCTATGGGCTGAGCTTCATCGGGGTCAACTCGCCCGGGCAGAACGTCGTCGCTGGGATCGTGCTGATCCTCGCGGTCGGCTTCGACACGCTGAACCGTCGGCGCGGCACCACGGCTAGCTCACGATGACGACCGTGGCGGCACCGCCGATCGTCGAGATGCGTGGCATCAACGTCGCCTTCGGTGGCGTCCACGCAGTCCGGAACGTGACCCTGGATCTGCACGAGGGTGAAGTGGTCGGCCTCGTCGGGGGCAACGGCGCCGGGAAGTCGACGCTGATGCGGGTGCTGTCAGGGGCGCGCCCGGCCGACAGCGGCGAGATCCTGGTCAATGGCTCTCCGGCGACGATCCGCAACCCGCGCGACGCCAAAAGCTACAACATCGAGACCATCTACCAGACGCTCGCGCTGGCGGACAACATCGATGCCCCCGGCAACGTCTTCCTGGGTCGCGAGAAGACCACCCGACTCGGCTCGCTCGATGACTCGACCATGGAGGCCGAGACCAGGAAGATCATGGGCCGCCTGAACCCGAACTTCACTCGGTTCAAGATGGCGGTCCGCTCGCTGTCCGGCGGGCAGCGGCAGGCCGTCGCGATCGCGAGAGCCGTCTATTTCAACGCGAAGATCCTGATCATGGACGAGCCGACCGCAGCCCTCGGCCCGGCGGAGACAGCGCAAGTTCGCAACCTCATCCGACAACTCAAAGAGGAAGGGATCGGCATCTTCCTGATCAGCCACGACATCCATGACGTGTTCGATCTGTCGGACCGCATCAGCGTCATGTACCACGGCCAGATCGTGGACACGGTCGACAAGACCTCCGTGACGCCGGACGAGATCGTGAGCATGATCATCCTCGGCAAGCGGCCTGACGAAGCGACCGAGAAGGAGCTCGAGCAGCTCGAGCTGCACACCTGAGCCGAGGTCAGGACCGCCCGGTGGTCCGGTGGAAGATGGGCGCGAGGGCGGGATAGAGCTCGCGGTACGCGGCATGAGCGTCGGCATACAGAGCCGCATCCGGACCCGGTGACGCCGCCGGGCTGACCCGGACGAACGCGGCCGCGGCAGCCTCCACGGTCGGATGCCACCGGGCGCCGACGGCGCCGAGCATCGCCGCCCCGAAGGCGGCTCCCTCCGTGGTGCTGACCGTGGCCAGTTCCGCGTCGAGCACGTCGGCAAGGATCTGACGCCATAGCGGGCTCGCCGTGCCGCCCCCTGATGCGCGTATCTGGGCCGGCGCGGGCATCCCCGTCGCGGTCATCTGGTCGAGGCCGTCCCGCAGCCCGAACGCCACGCCCTCGAGCACGGCCCGGGTGAGGTCCGGACGATCGTGGGTGATGCTCAGACCGACGAACGCCCCTCGCGCCTCGGGGTCGGGATGCGGGCTTCGCTCGCCCGTCAGGTACGGCAGGAAGAACAGCCCGTCGAACGCCGCCGATGCCTCGGCCGCGGACCCGACCAATGCCCCGAAGTCCTCCCCTGGCGCGAGCGTATCGCGGAACCAGCGCAGGCTCCCGGCGGCCGACAGCATCACGGTCATCAGGTGCCAGCGGCCGGGGACGGCGTGACAGAACGCGTGGACCTGCCCTGCCGGGTCTCGCAACGCGCGTTCGGTCGTCGCGAACACGACGCCCGATGTCCCCAGAGACAGCGCCACGACGCCCGGTTCGACGGCCCCGACCCCGACCGCATTCGCCGACTGGTCGCCACCTCCGGCCACGACCGGGGTACCGGCACGCAATCCGGTCGCCTCGGCGGCAGCGGCAGTCACCGTCCCGGTGACGTCGGGTCCCTCGAAGGTCGGCGGCAACCAGCGCGGGTCGATCCGAAGGGCGTGGAGCACCTCGGGCGACCAATCCCGGGCCTCGAGGTCGAAGAGGAGCGTGCCGGCTCCATCAGCCTTGTCGAGCGCGTGCTCCCCGGTGAGTCGCAACCGGACGTAGTCCTTCGGCAGCAGCACGTGGGCGACGCGCGACCAGACGTCAGGCTCGTGGTCGCGGACCCACACGAGCTTGGGTGCGGTGAACCCCGTCAGTGCCGTGTTCCCGGTGATGGCGATCAGCCGTTCCGGTCCGACCGCCTCACGGATCTCGTCACACGCGTGGCCCGTGCGCTGGTCGTTCCACAGGATCGCCGGGCGGAGGACGTCGTCCGCCTGATCGAGCAGGACGAGGCCGTGCATCTGCCCGGTCAGACCGACGGCCGCGACATCCTCACCCGCCACACCCGTCGTCGCCAGCACCTCGCGGATGGCGTGGATGGCGCCGTCCCACCAGAGCTCCGGCGACTGCTCGGTCCAGCCCGGCTGGGGGACGTCGAACCCGTAGGCGGTCGAGCCGATCCCGACCACGGCGCCCGCCTCGTCGACCATGACGGCCTTGGTCGCGGTCGTCGACGCGTCGATGCCGACGACATACGCCACGCGGTCAGCGCCTCGAGTCGGACGTCGCCTTCGAGGTATCCGCCGTCCAGATCGACTGGTTGACGATGTTCTCGAGCAGCTCCTGATGCCCCGACTCGCGCCGCGGTGCGACCTCGCCGGACGCGACCTTCGCCTCGAGCGATTCGAGGGACTCCCGACCGTCGAGGATCGCAGTCCCCAGGGCCGCGTCCCAGCCGGCGTATCGCTCGGCCTTGCGCTTCGCCAGCTCACCGCGCTCGACGAGATCGGCCGCGACCAGCAACGCGCGTGCGATCGTGTCGAGTGCGCCGATGTGCGCGTAGAACAGGTCGGTCCGATCCGTGCTCTGGCGACGGAGCTTCGCATCGAAGTTGAAGCCGCCAGGGGCGATGCCGCCGTGCTGCAGGATCTCGTAGATCGGCAGCGCAAGCTCCTCGACCGAGTTCGGGAATTGGTCGGTGTCCCAGCCGTTCTGTGGGTCGCCGCGGTTCGCGTCGATCGAGCCGAGGATGCCGGTCGCGACCGCGAAGGCGACCTCGTGATGGAAGCTGTGCCCAGCGAGCGTCGCGTGGTTCGCCTCGATGTTCACGCGGTACTCATCGACGAGCCCGTGACTGACCAGGAAGCCGTGCACCGTCTGGACGTCGTAGTCGTACTGGTGCTTGGTCGGCTCCATCGGCTTCGGCTCGATGAGGAGCTGCCCCTCGAACCCGATCTTGTGCTTGTGGTCTGCGACGAGATGCAGGAAGCGGGCGAGTTGATCGCCCTCGCGCTTGAGGTCGGTGTTGAGGAGCGAGTCGTAGCCCTCGCGCCCGCCCCAGAGCACGTAGTTCTGACCACCCAGCCGCTTGGTGATCTCGAGCATGTGCTTGACCTGCGCCGCCGCGTACGAGAACACCTCGGGGTCCGGGTTGGTCGCCGCGCCACCCTGGTAGCGCGGGTGGCTGAAGAGGTTGGCGGTGCCCCACAGCAAGCGGACGCCCGTCTGGTCCTGGTATCGCTCCGCGTCGTCGACCAGAGCATGCAGGTTCGCGCGAAACTCGGAGAACCGCTCGCTTTCGGGTGCGACGTCGCGGTCGTGGAAGCAGTAATACGGGACGCCGATCTTCTCGAAGAATTCGAAGGCGGCCGCCATCTTCGCGCGCGCGTTCGCCATCTCGTCCCCCGTGCCGGACAGCCACGGACGGTCGAGCGTGCCGATCCCGAACATGTCGACGCCCGGCCACGCGAACGAATGCCAGAAGCAGACGCCGGGCCTGAGGTGCTCCTCGATCCGCTTGCCGAGCACGATCCGATCCTTGTCGTAGACCTTGAAGGCGAGCCGATTCGTCGACTCCGGACCCTCGAAGGGGATCGGCTCCCGGACCTCCGTGAAGAACGCCTCAGCCACCACCGATCCTCCTGCGGAACGCTTCATCGACCTCGTCCGCAGCGTAGCACCGCGGTTTGTATCAGCGAAGCACAAAACGCCGGGCCCGCCCTGGGCGGCCTCGCGGCGACGTCTCAGCGAAGTCGTTCGAGCGGGACGGGTGACCCCGCGGAGGCATCGAGCTCGATGATCTCGGGGTCCGTCAAGGAACGTTGTCCCTCGTCATCCACGGGCGAGTGCTCGTGCCACGCCGTCGGCGCGAAATGGACCGAGTCCTCCTCCTGGACGCCATGCGGCCAGCCATGCGCCCGGTAGCCGACGAAGCCCGCGCCGAACGCCTCGAGGGGGCGGCCGTCGACGGCCGCAGCGACCCAGCCGATCAGTGCGGCAGCGATGAAGAGCACGACGACGGCGGTCAGGAGGTCCATGGGACGCCTCTGTACGCGTCGAATCTGCGCTCGCCCGGAGGATGCGTCAACCGAGCCCCACGGCGTCCCGGTGTAGCATCCGGTCGATGAGCGACCGCGCCCACACGGGCTTCTCGACACGGGCGATCGTGGCCGCTCGCCGAGTCGGACGCCCAGCGACCATCGGCGTCTAGGTCTTCCTTCGTGGCGACTCCGGCCACGGCCGCCGGCGCTCCCGCGGCGACCAGGGCGACACGCGCCCCCACCAACCCATTCGCCCAGCTCGGCCAGGGGCTGTGGCGCCTCCTGACCTCGGTCGACTTCGCGGTCGTCCAGATCATCTTCCTTGCCAGCCTTGCCGCGGTCGGGATGACGCTCCAGCAGCTGCCCGACTTCGCGGCGCGCTCGCCAGCGGACTACGCGACGGCGATGGACACGATCCACGCCCGCTACGACCCCGTGATCGGGCCCGGCATCGTGAACGTGCTCGAGCGCTTAGGCGCCTTGGCCATCTTCAAGTCGCCGGTGTTCGGTGTCGCATTGGTCGTGCTTGTGGTGTCGATCGTCGTCTGCACGCTCGATCGCACGCCGCGACTGTGGCGGGATGTGTCCGCGGTGCGGGTCGTCCAACCCGAGCCGTTCTTCGATCCGCGGCTGCCGGACCGCGCGGCGATGACGGGCGTGGACGCTCCGGATCTCAGGCGTGTCATCGGTTCGCGCGGCTTCCACGTCAAGCAGGCCTCGGCCGATGACGGGTCGACCTACATCTACGGCGACCGCCACCAGTACACGAAGCTCGCGACGCTCTTCACGCACCTCGGTCTGATCCTGTTCCTGATCGCGGGCCTGATCACATCGCGGTTCGGCGATGAGCTCGGCCTCGTCATCCCGGAGGGCGAGTCCCGGACCGTCCAGAACATCGGCTCCACGGATCTGATGCTGGTGAAGAACAACGACTTCGAGGCACCGGGTTTTGAGACCGGGAGGCCGACCGACTTCACCACGGACCTTGCCGTGTACCAGAACGGCTCCGAAGTGGCGCGCAAGACGATCCGCGTGAACGATCCGCTCGGTGTGGGTGGGTACACGTTCCACCAGAACGGGTTCGGTCCAGCGCCACACATCGTCGTGAAGGACGCATCGGGGGCTCCGTTGTGGGATGCCAAGGTGCCTATGCTCGAGTCGGCCGGCGGCAATCCCTACGAGACGATGGCCGTCCCCGGGATGGACCTCGGGCTGCAGCTGTTGCTCGCGAAGGACGACCTCGGCGAGGGCGTCCTCGTCGTCCTGCCCTATCGCATCCTCGGCACGAATGCCGACGGCAGCGACCAGGTCCAGAACTTCGACCCCGTCCAACTCCGCCGCGGTGACACGAAGGTGTCTGATGCACTCGGGATCAGCGTCGGTCTCGTCGACTTCGGCGAGTACACGCTCGTGATCGCCAAGCGCGACCCGGGCCAGGGCATCGTCTGGTCGGCATTCGCCTTCCTGATCGCCGGCATCACCATCACCTTCTATCGGCCCCGCCGGCGGATCTGGGCACGGCTGACGAGCGAAGGCGACCTCGGGCTGGTGTTCCGCGCGGACCGCTACGTCAACGTCGACCGCGAGTTCGGCGCGCTGCTCGACGATCTCGTCGCGGTCCGGCGAGCCGACACGCCCCCGCCGCCGGCGTCGTAACGTCGGAGTGTGACGACCCTCCACGACCTGCATCGGGCGCTCTTCCCGACTGCGCGACCCGTCGGTTCGGAGGAGCTGTCGCCGGAGCGCGCCGACCGTGAGGTCAGCTGGGTGCGCGTCCTCAAGCCGCGTGTCCCCGCGTTCGATGCTCTCGAGATCGGCGACCTCGCCATCATCCCTGCGCCGGCCCTGACCGTGGTCGCACCCGGGCCGTCGCAACTCCATGACCTCGTCGTCGCGCTCGCACGGGCACGGACCCCAGCCGTCCTGCTGGTGGAGGGTGACGCCGCCAACGACCGGCTCGCCGCGCTCGGCGAGGCCGCCTCGACCGCAGGCCTGACGGCGCTCCAGCTAGGAGACGTCGACCCGGTCGTGCTCGAGCGGAGCGTGATCGGCTTCCTCGTCAACCGGCGAGCCGAGCTCGACAAGCGCGCCGCCGACCTCGAGGCGCAGCTGGCGCGGTTCGCGCTGCTCGGTCGGGGGCTCGACGTGCAGGCCGCGACGATCGGCGCGTTCCTGGGGCGTGCCGTCGTCATCGAAGGCCGCCGCGGCGACCCGATCGCCGTCCACGCCCCAGCTGACGTCCCCAGCGCCGCGGCAGCCGTGGCCCGATACCTGGCACGTCCAGCCGGGAGCGGCGCGCTTCGGATCGACATCCCGCCACCGGCCGGCGAGTCCGGCACGGGTGGTCGGCTGATCCTCCTCGGCGATGAGGCACCGAACGAGCTTGAGCGGATCGCCGCGGAACGCGTGGCGGCACTCCTCGCGCTCGAGCTCGCTCGCGACGAGGCCGTGCGGCAGGCGCGCGAGGAGACACGGCGTGGCGACCCACTCCCCGCCGACGGCCCGCCGTGGGTCGTGATGCTCGCCACGCAACGCTCAGCGGAGGGCCCCGACGACGTCGCCGCCCGCGAGGAGACGCGGGCCGAGCTGCATCTCCTGATGTCCCCGCGCCGGCTCGTGCTACGAGGCAGCTCGGAGAGCCTCGAGCTGCGTCTCGTCGCCGCGGCGCCCGCGGACGATCCCGATGGCCTCGGAACCGCGAACCGCCTCGCAACGTTCCTGGACCGTACCGTGGCGGTCAGTCGCCCCTTTCAGGAGCCGGGTGCTCGGCCTGCGGCCGAAGCCGCGGCTCGTGCCACGTTGGAAGCCGCGGAGCAGCTCCCCGATCCCCCGCGCATCGTCCGTGCCTCCAGGCTCCCCGCCTACCTGCTCCTCGGCAACGTCCGCAACCTCCCCGACGGCGTCCGACAGGCCCGCGAGCTGCTCGCGCCGATCCTGGTCGGCCGTGACGAGACGCAGCGCGAACGTCTGGACACGCTCGCCGCGGTCCTGTCGTCGCCGAGCCTCGCCGACGCAGCGGCACGCCTCGGCGTGCATCGCAACACCGTCGCGTACCGGGTGCAGCGTCTCGAGACACGCGGCGACTGGGACCTGTCCGACCCGGAACTACGCGTCGCCCTGATGCTCGCGGTACGGGTAATGCAAAATGCACAAGAACAGCCACCAGCTCCGGTACTGAACCGCAACCCATCGCCCTGATACCGTGTCCTCCCGAGGTGCACGAGCCCGCTTTGGTGCGGGTTGCACAAGCGCACGGAGGATTACCATCGCGATGACCACGCTCGAGCGGATCCCAAGCGGCGTCGCAGCACCCACCACGACCG
>JBKPMM010000144.1:0-6623 GCA_046732155.1 Chloroflexota bacterium
CCTCGGGATGATCGAGCCGATCGTCGGTGGTGAGTACACGCTCGGGCACGACAAGACCAACGGCCGGCGGCGCTGACCGCTGGATGCTGCCTGACGGTCGGAGGATCGGCGCACACCTTCCACTCGCGCCGGGAATGGTCAGGGCTGTCGACCGCGCGCGGGCCATCGGTGCGAGCGCGATGCAGGTCTTCGCCGACAACCCGACGGCCTGGCGGCGGCGGCGGGCGCCGTCGCCCCAGCTCGCGACGTTTCGCGAACGGACGGAGGCGTTCGACATCCGACCCGTGTCGGTCCACGCCTCGTACCTCGTCAACCTGCCGGGCCCGGATGCCGTGACGTTCGAACGGTCGGTGTCGATGCTCGCGCACGAGCTCGACACGGCGCCGAGCTTCGGTGCGGCGTTCGTGAACGTCCACATCGGATCGCATCGCGGCGCCGGTCCGGACGTCGGGATCGCGAGGCTCGTCGATGGGATCGGCCAGGTGTTGGACCGGGCGACCGCGACGCCGGCTGAAGCGCGGCTCGTCCTCGAGAATTCCGCGGGCGGTGGCGGCGGGCTCGGAACGAACGTCGAGGAGCTCGCGGCGATCGCGGAAGCGCTGGACGAGCGTGGCATCGACCGAGCGCACGTCGCGTACTGTGTCGACGTCGCCCATGCCTGGGGCGCCGGGATCGACGTCGGCGATCCCGCACACATCGACGCGTTCCTCGAGGCGTTCGATGAGCGGATCGGGCTCGACCGCCTCGTGATGATCCATCTCAACGACACGCGCTCGGCGTTCGGGTCACGGACGGATCGCCATGAGCATCTGGGCGCTGGAAGGATCCCGGTCGCCGGGCTCCGGCATATCCTCCGGCACCCGCGGCTCGCGCATGTCGCCTACATCCTCGAGACGCCCGGCATGGAGTCCGGCTATGACGCGGTGAACCTCGAGCGGGCTCGGCTGCTCTGGGCGGGCAAGCGTCTCCCGACGCTCCCACCCGAGGCGTTCACGCTGCCGAGCAGCTCGCGAGGACGGATGTCCTCGAAGCGATCGGCGACGGCGTGACCCTCGACCGCCTCGCTGCCGTCGAGCGTCCGCTCGCGCTCGATCGCCTCGCGCTTCCCGCGCTGCTGGTGCTTGCGGCGCTGCTGCGTCTGCCCAACCTCGCCACCCGAGGCACCTGGGATGGCGATCAGGGCCACGACATGCTGGTGTTGCGGGCGTTCGTGCGTGATGGGACGTTGCCGCTGCTCGGTCCGCCGACGTCGATCGGCGATGTGCATCACGGAGCCTGGTACTACTACCTGCTCTCCCCGGCAGCCGCGCTCACCGGCGGCGATTCCCCGCTCGCGGTCGTGGCGGTCATCGCACTCGCCGGGATCGCTGCGGTCGGCGTCGTGTGGTGGCTCGGGCGATCCGTGGGGGGCCCGATCGCCGGTGCCGTCGCGGGTCTTGCGATGGCGGCTTCCGCCGCGGCCGTTGACGAATCGTCGTTCATCTGGAACCCGAACCTCATCGCGTTGTCGAGCGCGGTCGGGCTGGCCGCGGCGTGGAAGGCCTGGTCGGGTGGCGATCATCGATGGTGGCTCGTGGCGGCGGCGGGGACGGCGGTCACGATGCAATGCCACGTCCTCGGCGTCGCGCTGCTGCCGGTCGTCGCTGCACCGTTCCTGCTCGACGCTCGTCGGCGACGCCTTGGCGGCGTATGGGTAGGTGTCGTCGCGATCATCGTGATCGCGTACCTGCCACTCGTCGTCAACGAGCTCACGACCGGCTTCTCCGAGGCGTCGGCGGCGGCGGCCTACATCGCGACCGACCGATCTGGAGCGGACGTGGCGCTCCCCATCCGCTTCGGGATCGTGACGCTCCGTGTCCTGAGCTGGCCACTCACGGGACTCATCACCGATGGCTTCGTCGCGGGGTCCCTCGCCACCGTCGCGGTCATCGCGATCGTGATCTGGCGATGGCGGGCGCCGGACGCCGACGAACGCTTCGTGGTGCGCTGGCTCGGTCTAGGTCTGCTCTGGTCGATCGCATTCCTGACGATCGCCGCGCCGAGCTTGGCGGCGGTCGTCCGAGGTCTGCCCAACGACCACTACCACGCGTTCGCCGATCCGATGGTGTTCGTGCTGGTCGGGCTCGGAGTAGCGGCGCTCGTTCGGGAGATGCGTGCTCCCGCGGGGCCCCTCGCTGCGGCTGGCATCGTCGTGGTCCTCCTCAGCTGGAACCTGACCCACCTGCCCGCGGCCGTCCATCCCGACGGCGGGTTCCCGGCCGGTGACACGGCCGCGCACCGCGTCGATACCGCGCTCAGCGGTCGGGGGGTCGATCGCACACACGCCACGTGGATCCGCTCGCTGCCCGATTTCAAGTCGACCGAGGCGCTCGTCTATCCGTTCGCCAGACTCGGCCGTGCCTACAGCGCGGACCTGCCGAAGGGCGAGCGTGCTCTCGGGAGTGCCGCCGCGCCAGATCCGACGGCCGGCGTCGTCATCATGTGCGACCAGCTGTTCCGTGACGCCATCGGCGCTGACTGCGGCGGCCCCGCCGAGGACGCGACGGCAGCGGCGTCGGGCGACGCTCCGGTCACGCTCGTCGATCGCTTCGAGGCGGCACCCGGTCGCTGGATGTCGGTGTATGCGTCCGGCCGC
This sequence comes from Chloroflexota bacterium, assembly GCA_046732155.1. Classification (GTDB taxonomy): domain Bacteria; phylum Chloroflexota; class Limnocylindria; order Limnocylindrales; family CSP1-4; genus SPCO01. The sequence continues at coordinate 2,636 of JBKPMM010000144.1, forward strand.
GACTGATCGCGCTGGATATGCGAACGCCGGCGCCCCAGACGCCGGCGTTCGCTGTCCCCGAGACCCGGACGGTGGAGGGCGATCCGGGTCGTGCCCTGGAATGCTCTAGTAGCGGCCGTTCCGACCGGGCCCGCGCGAGACGGTCCGGACGGTGCTTACCGCGGTGACGCCGACCTGGCCGGCTGGATCGATCCCTGAGACTCGGGCAGCCAGCGGACGGCTGCCCATCGATGCGCCCATCGGGCGATCGGACCGCTCGCCGCGCTCGTTCGACGTGCTCGATCCCGTGGTGTTGCCACCAGGGAACGCGCGACCGAACCGGCGCATCCGGACGGCGAGGTAGTACTCCATGATCTGGCGCACCTGCGGCTCCGACAGGAGGTCGTCGGCGCGGAGTGCGTACTCGACGCGGGCGGTCGGGTTGGTCGATCCGGCCGCGACCAGGCCGAGGTATTGCGGCGTGTCGGCGTCATCACGCAGCTCGCGGAGACCGCGAGCGAGCTTGGTCGCCGTCCCGAGGGATGGCATCCGATCACCGCGGATGAGCCGGGAGATCGTCGAGTGATCGACACCCGACTGCTGGGCCAATTGCCGCTGCGACATCTTCTTGGCTTTGAGCTGGGCTCGTAGCCACTCGTTGAACGCTCGGCCGTTCTGTGTGGTCATGCTGCCTGGGCGCTCCTACGGGCGTGCCGCGTGCGGTCGAACCCCGCGCGTCCGGTGCCTCGATGCCACGATGATGCTGAGAGCGCTCGGGCCCCTGTATCACCCGTTGGTACCGTTCGCCGTTCGCGCGGAACCGCGCTGGAGCGGACAGGACGGGTGAGGTCGTCGGCGGTCGGGTGAGGTCGTCCGGCGCGCTGCCGATAGGACGAAAGTACTGGCCCGTTCCGGGGCCCTTGGGAACCCCGGATCACGCCGGCGTGGAAGCTCGGGTAGCAGCGCTCGCGGCGTCGTCGAGCCGCGGGAGTCCGCGCGGCTTGGACGAGAGGAAATATGCGATCGAGCCGAAGATGATGATCGAGAAGACGCTGATCACCCGGTCGAGCAGGGCGATGGCCGTCGCTTCGGGGAGTGGCACGCCATAGGCGACGTGCAGCACGCCGACGACGCCCGCCTCGACGATGCCGAGACCAGCCGGGCTGAGCGGGACGGCAGTAAGCAGCGAGCCGATGAGCGCGACGAAGAGCGCCCCTGACAGGCCCACCGACACGTTCGCGAAACCGAGTGCCTGGATGACCAGGAAGAGTCGCAGACCCTCGGTCAGCCAGATGAGGACGGTCACGAACCCGAGGCGCGGCAGGTGGTGCGTCGCGAGAGCCCCGAACACGCCCTCCTCGAATCGATCGTAGAGCTCGATGACCTGGTGGGGGAGCGGTAACGCGACGATGATCTGTCGCCCGAAGTTCCGCATCGTCAGCAGCGCGAAGGCTAAGACCGCGACTGTGACGACGCCGATCCCGAAGACGATCTGGATGGCCGGCGGCAGACCGCTCCGGAAGCTCCAGTAGCCGGCGGCGAGACCCATCGTCGCGATCGCGAAAAGATCGAGGATGCGCTCGATGAAGACCGTCCCGAACGTCCGTGACAGCGATGCCGTCCTGCTGTTGATCTTCAACAGATAGGCGCGGTAGACGTCACCGAGCTTGGCCGGCACGACGCAATTGACGAGCCAGGACAGGAAGATGATCTCGCTGGAGTCCTTCGTCGAGATGTGCTCGCCGGTGCCGCGGAGCAAGATCGCCCAGCGGTATCCACGCAACGGGAACCCGGCGTAGAACACCAGGAACGCCGCGAGCACGAGCCAGCCGTTCGCGCCGAGGATCAGCGCGGGGACCTTCGATAGCTGCGCGCCGTTGAGATATACGAATGCGCCGAGGATGAAGATCGGGACCAGGATCGAGATGATGGTTCGCGGCTGGCGGAGTCGCCGCGAGAGCGACATCGGCTCCGGATCGGGCTCGACACGCGGCACGGTGGCGCCATCGACAGGCCGCGTCGGGGCGGGTACAGCGCCGACGACCGGGACCCGCGGATCGATCGCCGGGGTGGCCTCCATCGCTGCCGACGGTACGGGTTCTCCGGTCCCACCGACCATCGGTCGATGGTCCTGCCGCGCGTCGCTCATGCCCCGACCGGGGACCTGTCCCGACCGTTCCCTCGAAGGCGCTGGACACCCTTGGCGACCGGTGTCCAGAGCCGCACGACGTACGTCGCCCGGCCGGTGACGAGCTCGGCCGGTGGTAGCGCGGCGAGGAGCCCGCCCGGGGTCGACGGATCGCCGTCGACCGCGTTGTACGCCACGCCGACCTCGAGGACGGTGTGCGCGTCCGATGCGGCTACGCCTGGTCGGCCGTGTCTGCGCGCCGCCTCTGCGGCACGATCGTTCCCGTTACCGACGAGTCGGGCGTTGTGCACCTCGATCCAGTCGACCGAGCCCATGAGTGACTCATGGACCGCATCGCGCAGCATCGAGCTGCGGAACTGGTCGTAGGGGTGCGGCATCCCCACGAGCCCGCCCTGATCGCGGATCGCGGCGATGGCGTCCGCTGCCGGCAGATCCCGCTCGATCGGCCGCTCGATGAACGCACCGATCAGGTCGCCGGCCCTCGTCCGCACCTCCTGACCGATGATCACGGTCAGCCCACTGGGCGCGGCGTCACGGGCACGGAGCGCGCCGTCGATCCGGTCGTGGTCGGTGATGACGAGATGGGTCAGACCTCGGGCCGCCGCTGCGCGGACGACCTTCGCAGGATCAGCGAGGCTGTCGAACGACGCCGACGTATGGCAATGCAGATCGATGAACGCACGGTCCCCGACACGCGCGCCCAAGGTCGATGCCGAGTCGATATTCGCGGGCGCGGACATGACTAGATCTGCTGCACCAGGGACTTCTTGAAGAAGTCGAAGTGCTCGAGAGCGAGTCCGGTCCCCAGCGCGACGCAGTCGAGCGAGTTCTCGGCGACGTGGCAGGGCACTCCGGTGACCTGCGTGAGCAGCTTGTCGATGTTCCGCAGCAGCGCACCGCCACCGGACATGACCATGCCCTTGTCGATGATGTCGGACGAGAGCTCGGGCGGCGTCTGCTCGAGGACCGAGCGGACTGCGGCGACAAGCTGCTGGAGCGGCTGTTCGATCGCCTCCATCACTTCCGACGAGGTGATCGGGATCGTCCGTGGCAGACCGGCGATGAGGTCGCGGCCGCGGACCTCCATCGTCAGCTCACGCTCCAGCGGGAGCGCGGTGCCGATCTGCATCTTGACCTCTTCGGCAGTGCGCTCGCCGATCATCAGGTTGTACTTCTTGCGGATGTACGTCGCGATCGCCTCGTCGAACTTGTTGCCGCCCACGCGCAGCGAATGCGACACGACGATGCCGCCGAGGGCGATGACGGCGATCTCGCTCGTGCCACCGCCGATATCGATGATCATGTTCCCGGACGGGCCGCTGATCGGCACGTTGGCTCCGATCGCCGCTGCGAGGGGCTCCTCGATCAGGTAGGCATCCTTTGCGCCGGCCTTGAGTGCGGCGTCCCGGACGGCCCGCTTCTCGACCGAGGTCACGCCCGCGGGCACGCTGATCATCACCTCGGGCCGGTTGAAGCCGATGCGTCCGCGAGTGGCCTTTGCGATGAAGAAACGCAACATCGCCTCGGTGATCACGTAGTCCGCGATCACGCCGTCCTTCATCGGCCGGATCGCCTGGATGTTGCCAGGCGTTCGCCCGATCATCTCGCGTGCCTCTTCGCCGACGGCCACGATGCGGTTGTCATCGGACACGGCCACGACCGATGGCTCGGTGATGACGATGCCCTTGCCCTTGACGTAGACCAGCACGTTGGCCGTGCCGAGGTCGATCCCGATCTTCATGAGGTGGAAAGGTCAGTCCCTTCTGCGAGGCGCTCGATCCTGGCGCCGAGATCCAGGAACTTCCCCTCGATGTTCTCATACCCCCGATGAACGTGGTGAGCACCGTGGATCGTGGTCTC
>JBKPMM010000145.1:0-18531 GCA_046732155.1 Chloroflexota bacterium
GCTCGGGATCGGTCGCGCGAGCCGGCTGGGACGCGTTGACCGAGGCGTTGCAAGCCGCGGCAGCGGCAGGTGCGTTCACGGGACGGGATGCGTCGGCCGACGCCCAGATCCAGTCCGCACTCGCGGCGATCGAGGCCGAAGGGCGGCGAGTGGCCGGTGCGGCCGCGGCTGACGCGTGGACCCGCGCCGTCGAGATCGCGATCGTCGACGGCAAGCCGTATCCCCTTGCGTACGCCCGCTGGCGACTGGCCGAGGCGCTGCTCACGGAGGGCAAACGGGCCGACGCGACGGCGCCCCTGCGGGCCGCGCACAAGACCGCTGTCGAGCTCGGCGCCGACCCGCTTCGGCGGGCGATCGAGGGCCTGGCCGCGAGGGCCCGCATCTCGCTGGCTGACGCGGACACGCCGGTAGCGGCGGTCCCTGCGGCACCCGTGGATCCGTTCGGGCTGACACCCAGGGAGCGCGAAGTCCTCGCGCTCGTCTCCACGGGCCGGACGAATCGGCAGATCGCGGACGAGCTATTCATCAGCGAGAGCACGGCGGGCGTGCACGTGTCGAACATCCTGGGCAAGCTCGGCGTCGCGACGCGGACCGAGGCAGCTGGGGTCGCGGTCCGGCTCGAGCTCGACCGGGCGTAGGCGGCCCCATCGCCAGTCCGGCCGGCACGCATCGGCGCCTCTTGGTACATCACGTGTTACGACTGACGAAGGAACCGGCGTTCAGCCGCCCTTTGGAACACGCCGTGTTACGGAAGGCGGCCAAGGTCGCCTGCTGCGGCCGTTCAGCCGCCAGTCGTAAAACGAGATGCAACACGTGTCGCTGGCGCCCGAATCGCAGGCCGCTACCCGGAACGGACCTTCCGCTCCTCCTCGTACCGGATCTGGGCGGGGCTCTTGTGGCCGCTCGGACGCGTCCGCGCCTGGATCCGGGCGAGCGCCTCGTCCCAACCGGCCTTGAAGGGCTTCCCGGGCGTATCGAGGTCCACGACGACCGGCGCATGGTCGGACGGCACGGGTGGGCCCTTGCGCGCCTCCCGGTCGATCTCGGCCCAGACGACGCGCTTCGCGACCGGCTGAGTCACGTATAGCAGGTCGATGCGCATGCCTTCGTTGCGGTGGAACATCCCCGCGCGGTAGTCCCACCAGCTGAACCGACCACCGCGTTGCTCCTGCAGCCGGTATGCATCGGCGAGCCCCCATTCGCGCAGTCGAGCCAGCGCTTCCCGCTCCGGCTCCGACACGTGCGTCCCGCCGTGCGCCTTGACCGGATCCCAGACGTCTTCGTCTGCCGGCGTCACGTTGTAGTCGCCGGCGAGGACGAGTGGCTCATCCACGGAACGCGTCTCATCGAGCCATCGGCGCACCCGCTCGAACCAGCGCAGCTTGCCCTCGTAGAACGGACTTCCGACGATCCGGCCGTTCGGCGCGTACAGCGCGACGAACCGGATCCCATCGACGACCGCCGAGAGCATCCGCGCCTCGTCGAACGGGTCGAAGTCCTCCTCCTCCGACGTCCCCGCGCCGGCGCTGCTATCGCGCACCGGTCCGTCGCCGAAGTTTGTGACGATGCCGTCGATCGAGAGGCCCTTCCGAGCCGCGATCCCGACGCCGTTCCAGCGCCCCTCACCGTGATGGACGAGGTCGTAGCCGGCGATCTGGAACTGCATGACCGGCGCGTCGGCGTCCGACAGCTTCGTCTCCTGCATCAGCAAAACGTCGGGGTCGGCGCGCTCGAGCCACTTGTCGACGGCGTCCGTCCGGGCCTTGAGCGAGTTGACGTTCCAGGTCGCGATGCGCATCCGTGGTGGCCTCAGTACCGGCGGCCGCGTTGGCGGTCCAGGTCGAAGGTCGCGGTCTCGGCAACGGCCATGACGGCCATCGTCCCCGCCTGGACGGGGTCGGACACGACGAGGTCGACGTGGTCGGTGATCGACCCGACCATGTTCAGGGCGATGATCGGGACACCGACGCCGCGCAGTTCCTCCGCTGCGGCGCTGATGTCGCCGCCCATGATCGAGCCCGCGAGCACCAGCAACCGGGCGCGCGGCAGGTCGGCGACCGCGCGAACAGCAGACGCGATGTCGGCCTCGCCGACGAGCGGGATCGTGTCGACCGAGATGCGCTCCCCGCGGAGGTTATGGCGGTCGGCTTCGCTCACCGCGCCGAGCGCGACCTGGGCGACCTGCGCTCCACCGCCGACGACGATGATCCGTTTCCCGAACACGGACCCGAGCGCCCGTGTTCGATGGATCGCACGGACGTCCTCGATCGACTCGAGCGCGGCGACCAGCTCATCCTCGTTGACGCCTTCGACCTCCAGCTCGATCTCGACGAGCGGCGGGTCGTCGTCGATCGGTCGGACGGTCGACAGCGTCCGGATCCGGCCACCCAGCGCTGCGACGGCTGCGGCGATGGTCGACCCCGTTTCGAGGCCGTCGACGATGTCGAACCGGATGGCGGCCGTCGAGGCCGCCGGCCGTCGAGCCATACGGGCGCCGAGATCAGCCGGGGAGGGTGCCGCGACCGGCAGCGCCAGGCCGGAGGTCGCCGACGGTCATCGATTCGGGCTGGAGATCGCCCATCGGGTCGTGCTCCTCGAAAGCGAGCGCGAGGCTCTCGAATGCCTGACGGGTCGCGGCCGCATCCGACGTGGTCAGCATCAAGGCGCCGTCCGTGTCCTCCGCCACGCCGACGATCCCCGTGATGTTCACGTTGCGCTCGGCGAGCGCGTTGGCGACGCGGGCGAGCGAGCCCGGCTGATCGGCGAGCTGGACCGTGAACCAGACCGTCACGCGGGCACCTCCTGTGTGGTCGTCGATGGTACCCGGTCGAGCCACGCCCCCGAGACCGTGCGCTAGGCTCGGGGTCGATGCCGCCGACGACGATCCAGGTGTTCGGACTCGAGAAGGACCAGGCGACGCGCGCTGCACAGCGGTTCTTCAAGGAGCGCCGGATCGACATCTCGTTCGTCGACCTCCGCCGGCGAGCGATCGCGCCCGCTGAGCTCCGACGGTTCGTCGAGCGACTCGGTGCGCAGGCACTCCTCGACGACAGCTCGCGAGCGTACCGTGACGCCGGTCTGGGCTACCTCCGCATGGACGATGCCGAGATCGCTGAGCGGCTGCTCGCCGATCCGTCACTCCTCCGCCTCCCGCTGGTCCGCAACGGCAACGACGTGACCGCCGGGCGGGCGGAGTCGACCTGGAAGGAGTGGCTGACCAAGCCGCCTGTCGGCTGACCGACACTTCTGTCACATCCATGCGCTCGGAGCGTCGAGTCCACAGGTCGCCACGATGGCGACCGCCCGACAAGGACTCGAACGACATGTCTACCCTTCTGAGCCGCCAGCGCACGGCGATCATCCTCGTGTCGGTGGCGCTGATCGTCGCCGCTTGCGGCGAGGCGCCGGCCGTGGTCGATCCGGCCGGTGCACCGGGGGCGACCCCCACGCCGATCGTCCAGCCCTCCGTCGTTGCTTCGGCCGGCCCGTCCGCCAGTCCAGCTGACCCGGCCGACGGCCCCGCCGCGTCACCCACTCCCCACCCGAGCAAGGCCGTTACCGTCGACGAGCCGCCGGTCCGACCCGCACCCCCGATCCCGACCGTCTGGTCCAAGGCCGCGGTCGTCATGTCCGGCGAGTGCTTCAGCCCGACCGCGACGGTGGACTCGAACGGGACGTTCCACGTCGTCTCCGGATGTGGGATGGGGATCCGGTACGCCACCTCGAAGGACGGCAAGCGGTGGCGGACCACGACGCTGCCGCACCTCGCGCACCGGTCCGATGTCGAGCCCCAGCTCGCCGTCGACGGCTCGACGCTCTATGTCGCGTATACGCGCCAGCGGCAGCTCGACGGTGGCTGCGGGGACTCCGGCTTGGTCGACGTCGGCGTGTACTACCGGACGCGGACGTTGCCGAACGGTCGGTGGTCGGCGCCCACGCGCCTCGGCGCGGCCGGCGCTCACCTCCAGTCGTTCCGCGTCGTGAACGGCGTCATCCACGAGACCTTCGTCACCCAGAACCGCGAAGGCCCTGTCTCGTACGGCTCGCTGTCGCGGGGCACGTTCCGATCGCTGCGGATCCCCGGCGCGACGGGTACATCGTTGCGCGTCGGCGACGACGGACGTGCCCGCATCGCGTACACGACCGGGGGTTCGATCCGCTACGCGACCGTCCAGGACGGGGGCCTCTCGACGCGGACCGTGTTCAGCAGCAAGGTGATGCAGCTCGAAACCCCGTCCCTGGTCCTCGGAACCGGTGACCGCGCCTACATGGCATGGGCCGTCCACCCGATGTGGGGCGGCGGCTGCAGCGACGGCGAGCCGCCCGACGTGAAGCCCGGAACGTACTTCGGGACCGACGCGAGCGGAGCGTGGAGCGTCAAGCGGATCACCGCGCTCGTGACGTCGCCATCGCTCGCGCTCGACGTATCGACGGGCAGGCTGTACGCGGCACTGACCACTGAGCGGGACACGCGTGACATCGCTCGGCGCCCCGACGGTACGTGGACCCTCGGTCGGCGGATCGCGGGCACCAAGGAGATGATGTCCGCGGTCCTCCGTCGTGACACGGTGACCGGCCACCTCCTGCTCGTCGGCTCGCGATGGCACGAAGGTGGCGGGCTCGACGTCGTCGCGTTCGTGAAGTCCTAGGACTCGCTCCGCGATCCCTACCGGCGCCGTGCCCTGATCAAGAGCACGGCGCCCGCGACGGCGCACACAGCACCGGCGACGGCCCAGCGCGTATCGTCGACCATGAAGCTCGAGCCGCGCAGGAGCCCGAGGCCCTGGCCGATCCACACGAGACCGACCAGCACCAGCAGGACGCCCAGGATCACGCTCCCGCGCATCGGCGTCCTCGAGACATCTCGACGGGTGGCATCCTTCGCATCGTGACTGATACCCCCGATCGCCGTCGACTCGGCCGACTCACGATCCGGCCCCAAGCCGAACAGTTGGCCGGCCACCGGATCAAGAAGACCGAGGACGAGGCACTCCTCGAGCGGCCGACGCCGCCGGAGTTCCTCGATACGGACCCGTGGCGGGCACTACGGATCCTGTCGGAGTTCGTCGACGGCTTCGACGCGATGGCTGAAGTCGGGCCTGCCGTCAGCGTGTTCGGATCCGCGCGGACCAGCCGCGAGCACCGCTATTACGCGATGGCCCGGGATCTGGGTAGGAAGCTGGCCGAGGCCGGCTACGCGGTGATCACCGGTGGCGGGCCGGGGATCATGGAGGCCGCGAATCGCGGGTGCCAGGAGGGCGGCCAGCTATCGGTCGGCTGCAACATCGAGCTGCCAAGGGAGCAGGGGCTCAATCGCTACGTCGACCTCGGCATCGAGTTCCGGTACTTCTTCGCGCGCAAGGTCATGTTCGTGAAGTACGCCGATGCGTTCGTGATCTTCCCGGGGGGCTATGGGACGCTCGATGAGCTGTTCGAGGCTCTGACGCTCATCCAGACGCACAAGGTCGAGGACTTCCCCGTGATCCTGATCGGGTCGGAATACTGGGGTGGGATGATCGATTGGATCCGCGGGACGTTGCTGGCCGAAGCGGCGATCAACAAGGCTGATGTCGACCTGCTCCGGCTCACGGACGACACCGACGAGGCCGTACGGATCATCCAGGCGTACGCACGGACGCACCGGGACGATGCCGCGGAGACGGAGCCGCACACCAAACCGATCAAGGAACGCGACGTCCAGAAGCCGGCGAGGAGGCCTGAGCAGGCCGAGACCTAGCCGGGCGCGGGTGGTTGCGCGCGTGGCCGGGTCGGAACGGCCTCCCGCGGTCTGTCGCGCGCGATTCCTGCCAGATGCTCGCCACGCGAGCGCTCGTCAGATGATCGATGACAGATGTCGCTTGAACGCGTCATCTGACAGTCGAATGAGCGCAGCGCGGGCCAGATTCGTGCGGGGCCGCCGCACGGAGCACCTGTCCCGTCTGACGAGTGCTCGCCTCATGAACATCTGTCACTTCGACGCTGCCGACGGCGCCAACTCGGAGCGCTACTCGGGGATCGCGACCTCGATGGCCCCGTTCGCGATCCGCACTGGGTAGTAGCGGAGTCGCCGGACGCGGGTGAGCCGGCGAGCCTCGGCCTTCTTGCCTGGCGGATCGACCTTGGGGTCCTTGGCTGCCGGCGACCAGGTGGGGTGGTACGCGCCATCGGCATCGAGGCCACCGGTGGTAGGCATCTGCGCGGTGTCACCGCTGACCAGATCGAATTTCCCATCGTGCAGCGGGCAGTGGACGATGCAGCCATCGAGATCGCCGATCGATAGCGGCGCGGACATATGCGGGCATCGATCGTCGGTCGCGAAGACGCCGCGATCCGTGTTCACGAGCAGCACGTCGAGCTCGCCGATCGTCACGCGCTGCATCGTGCCTTCGGGCAGCGCCGAGACGTCCAGCAACGGTCGGAACGGTGCGCTGTCCGTGCCGATCGCCTGGAGGCGAGGCGGGAACGCAGCCGGGTGCATGTCCGTGGTCGACGTCATCGCGGCAATCGTAGACCGGAACGAGGAACGGCCCCGGTGGCGGTGCCACCGGGGCCGTTAACGAGGAGGGACGTCGGTATCGCCGAGGGCGGCCTCAGTCGGCTGCCGGCGCGCTCTTCACGGGAGCGGCCTGCCCCTGGACCTGGGCCTCGGTCTTGGGGACCGGCGCGGCGTTCGACGCGCGGAGCGGGAGCTCCTTCATCGCCAGGGCGGCGATGGCGGCGACCACGGCTCCGAACACGCCGAGGTAGAACGTCTGGCCGACCGCGAGGCTGAACGCCCCGTGGATGCCCTCGATGATGTTCGGCACGAACGGTCGGACCACCTCCACGAACTGCGGCGGGACCGCCGCGAGGATCGCGTTGGACAAGTTCCCCACGCCGGTCAGGTTGTTGATGTCGAACGTCCCCTGACCCTGCTGGAAGCCCTGGACGATCTGGCCGGGGACGCCCGCAGCGGTCAACTGCGGCACGAGGTCGTTCTCGAACGCGTCCGCGAAGATCGTGCCGACGAACGCCAGCGCCACCGATCCACCGATCTGCCGGAAGAACGTCAGGTTCGACGTCGCGACGCCCATCTGGCGGAACGGCACCGAGTTCTGGATCACGATCGTGAAGACCGAGAAGGTCGGGCCGACGCCGAGACCGGCGAGGAACATCCAGAACCACACGATCGGGAGCGGGGTGTCCTTGGTGAGCTGCGTCATGAGCGCCGTCGCGACACCCAGGAGGGCGATCGCGCCGACGAGAAGGAACTTGTAGCGCCCGGTCCGTGCGACGAGCACGCCGGACGCGATCGAGCTGAAGATGAGCCCGATGACCAACGGGAGTGCCGCAAGGCCGGAGTTCGTCGGCGTGAAGCCTTCGACCACCTGGAACCACCGCGGCAGGAAGACGATCGCGCCGAAGAACGCGAACGCCGCGAAGAAGATCGAGACCATCGACGCCGAATAGGCGCGGCTCTTCCACAGGTCGAGCGGGACGATCGGCTCCTTGGCCCGCGATTCCACGAACGCGAAGATCGCCGAGCCGATCAGGCCGATCAGGATGAACCCGCCGACGGTCGGGTCGGTCCAGTCACCGAACTGCTTGTTCGTCAGGCCGATGAGCAGGAACGAGATGGCGATCGTGAAGATCACGCCGCCGAGGACGTCGAAGTTCTTCGTCGCGTTCTTCGTCTTGACCACGGGCAACAGCCGGTTGATCACGAAGAGCGCTGCGATGCCGATCGGGATGTTGACGTAGAAGATCCAATGCCAGCCGGCGTTCTCGGTCAGCCAGCCGCCGATGAGCGGGCCTGCGACGAACGCGACACCAAAGACGGCACCGAACAGGCCCTGGTAGCGGCCACGCTCGGCCGGGCTGAACATGTCGCCGATGATCGACAGCGCGACCGGGAAGAGTGACCCGGCGCCGATGCCCTGGATGCCTCGGAACAGGATGAGCATCCCCATGTTCTGGCTCAGGCCGGATAGGGCGGAGCCGATGAGGAAGATCACGATGCCGATCATGAAGATCGGCTTTCGACCGTAGATGTCCGAGAGCTTGCCCCAGAACGGCACGCTGATCGTGCTCGTGAGCAGGTAGATCGTGACGGCCCAGACGTAGTAGTCGTTGCCTGAGAGCTGCGTCACGATCGTCGGCAGCGCCGGACCGACGATCGTCTGGTCGAGGGCGCCGAGGAACAGGCCGAGCATGACCGCGAACAGGATCTCCAGCTTCGCGCGTTGGCTCAGGCCCAGGGCTGGGTCATCGGCGAGCGACGGAGTCCGCTCGTCCGCGACCGGGAATGCTTCCATGAACTCTGTCCTTCCCTAGTGGTTTGGCTGCGTGGGTCGCTCGCCAACCGGCAGGGTCGACGAGGATCGTGGAGAGGGGATGGAGGTGGCGTGGCGATCCGGGATGCCACCTGCCGCGTCCACCAGCGCCTCGCGGATCGAGGCGAAGGCGGTCGCGAGCGCTGCGAGCTCCGTTCGACTGAGTCGTCCGAGGACGGAGCGGAGCAGCTCGTCACTCAGGACGTCGAGCTCCCTGAGCATCTGTTCGCCCGCAGGGGTGACCCGGATCAGGACGATCCGGCGGTCTTCAGGCACGCGTGTTCGTTCGACGAAGCCACGCTCCTCGATGCGGTCGATCAGCCCGGTCGCGTTCGACAGGGAGACGTTCAGCATCTCGGCGAGGCGGCTCATCGGCATCTCCCCGCACCGCTTGAGCGTGTACAGGATGTTGATCTGAGCCATGCTCAGCCCGAGCTTCAGCACGCGTTCGTTCGAGAGCACCTTCAGCGTCGTGATGGCCGTCCGGAAGTCGGCGATGATGGGTTCGAGCTGATCGTCAGGTGGCGAGGCCGCGAGGTCGGGGTCCTCGGCCGGAATCATTCGTGTCACGTGAACTATCCTACCATCATGGAATATCGCGTCAAGAGCGATGATTGACGCCGACCGCAGGAGTTGTGCATGCGATATGCGCTGATGCTCGAGCCCCAGCAGGGGATGAGCTACGCGGACCAACTGGCCTCGGCCAAGCGCGCCGAGGCGAACGGCTTCGACGCCTTCTTCCGCTCGGACCATTTCGCGAGCTTCCCGGGCGAGACCGGTCGACCGACGACCGACGCGTGGACGGTCCTCGCCGGCCTGGCGCGCGAGACCGAGCGGATCACCCTCGGCGCCCTCGTCTCACCGGTGACCTTCCGTCACCCGGGCGTCCTCGCCAAGGTCGTGACGACGGTCGATGAGATGAGCGGCGGACGGGTCGAGGTAGGCGTCGGGGCGGGCTGGAACGAGATCGAGCACCGCCAGCTCGGACTCCCGTTCCCGCCGATCGAGGAGCGGGCGGACATGCTCGAGGACCAGCTCGCGATCCTCCACGGGCTGTGGGGCGAGCCCGACGGCTGGTCGTTCGAGGGCCTGAGCGGGGTGAGGATCGAGGAGGCGTTGTTCCGGCCGCGGCCCGTGGACGTCCCCGGCCGGCCATCCACGAACGTGGGCGGGAAGCGGCCACGGATCATCGTCGGCAGCAGCGGATCGCCCCGCTCATATCGGCTCGCCGCTCGTTATGCCGACGAGTACAACCTGAGCTCGGCGTCACCGGAGCGGGCGGTGGAGGTGAGGGCCAAGCTCGACGAAGCGTGCCGCGCGATCGAGCGCGACCCCGATACGTTGGCACGCTCGACGATGGCGGGCGTCCTGGTCGGACGCTCGGAGGACGAGGTCGTCGAACGCGAACGGACGCTGCTCGCCGCCTTCGGGAACGATGCCGAGACCGGCGAGGCGTGGCTCGAGGAGCGTCGACTGCGCTGGATCTACGGGACTCCGGATCAGGCCCGAGCGCAGGTCACGCGGTTCGCGGACGCAGGCATCGAACGGATCATGTTCCAGGACTTCATCCCGTGGGACCTCGACATGGTCGACGTCATCGGCGAGGAGATCATCGCGCGGCTCTGAGATCGTCCGTCGGATCGCGGGTTTGCATGGGATGCACGAACGGTCGATCGGTCGGCCGAGGGTGGCGTTCACAAGGACCTTCACCCGACGGACGGTGCATGGAGCGCACGATTCATCGGAGGACGGTAGCTCCCCGATCGCTCAGTCGACCGTTCGTGCGCCGGGTGCAAGACGGTAGCGGCGCGTCGGCGTCAGGCCTCGGCGACGTCCGCGGCTTCCCGGTAGCGGTCGACATCGCGGTGGATCGCATCCGGGTCGACGCCACGCGCTCGCGCGATCCGCTCGGTCAGGAGCTGGAGCGGCGTCGCCGTCCCGAGCAGCGCGGCGACCGGGGAGGGGAGTGACGGCGCCTCCGGGATGACGATCCTGCCGGCCGGCGTGAGCTCGGTAGGGAGGTCGACCGCGGCATCGGCGGTGATGATCGCCGCGGCCTCCAACCCTACGGTCCGAGCGGCTCGCAGCGCGCCCGTGGCCCGTGCCAGCCGCGCGTCCCGCGCCTCGCGATCGGACAGGATCAGCACGAGCCCCTGACCCTCATCGGTCGCTGCGAGGTGGCCGTGCAGGAAGGTCTCGAGATCCCGGTACGCGGTCGGGATCCACGTCCCTTCCTCGATCTTGAGTGTCAGTTCACGTCCCGCGGTCCGGTCGGCGCCGGACGCGATCACGACGATCGACCGGCGTTCGGCGAGGCGACCAGCAGCCGCCTCCGTCACGCTCGTTCGCTCGACGCCCGCAGCCACGAGCGACTTGACAGCGTGTCGCAGCTCGCCGTCCACAGCCCGTCCCGTGAGATGCGCGGCGACCGCCGTCGCCGCGACGAGCGGGCTCAGATATCCGACGGTGTGGCACCAGCTCTGGTCGAGCTCGCCCGTCTCGACGACGAGATCCGCGAGCGTACCGCCGGGCGACCGACCGGTGCACGTGATGATCGCGGTCCGAGCCCCGGCGGCCTTGGCCGCCTCTAGGGCGGCATTCGTAGCGGCGGTCCCGCCCTCGTGCGAGATACCGATGACGAGCCCGCTCGACGGCGGGTCGAGCGACAGCTCGAAGGCCTGTGCCGCGACTGGCTCGTGGCGGGCCGCGTGGCCGGGCGGGCGGACGTCCGCCGTCCGGACTGCGTCACCCAGGATCTCCGCGACGCCCAGGGCGGCGTGTTCGGAGGTGCCACACCCCGTCACGACCACCCGGTCACCGGAACGTATGGTCCGCCGGATGACCCGCGCGAGCTCCGCGGCCCCACTGCCGACGGCCTCGTGCCGCTCGAGGATGCGTGCCGCGATCCCCGGTTCAGCCTCGATCATGTCGGTCATGTGGAACGGCGGAGTCCCACGACGGCTCGGCTGCGACGTCGAGACCCACGGGTCCGCCATATCGGGCAGTGGCAGCTCGGGGTCGAAGGCGGTCATCTCCATGCGCCCGAGGATACGGGCGGTCGATAGGCCGTCGTCGGCTCGGCGCGCACCGTAGGCCCACTCGCGCGAGCCTCGTCCGTGAGACGATTCGGGTCCCCGGGGCACGATGATGGAGGTAGGAGATGCAGGTCGGGCTCATGGCCCCGCAAGGCTGGAAGGGCGAGTACGACGGCTGGCCGCCCGCCGACGCATGGGCGCGGACCGTGGAGCTGGCACGCCAGGCGGAGTCGCTCGGCTTTGAATCGCTCTGGGTCTTCGACCATTTCCACACTGTCCCCGAACCGACCGACGAGATCACCTTCGAGTCGTTCTCGGTGCTCGCAGCCCTCGCCATGGTCACCGAGCGCGTCCGACTCGGACACATGGTCGTCTGCACGGGCTTTCGGAACCCCGCCCTCACCGCGAAGCTGTCATCGACCATCGATGTGATCAGCGGCGGGCGCTTCGAGCTCGGCATCGGCGCGGGATGGAAGAAGGACGAGTGGATCGCCTACGGCTACGGCTTCCCGCCCCTGGCGGAGCGGCTCGACGCGCTCGGCGATCACCTCGAGATCATCAGGGCGATGTTCGAGCCTGGCCGATCGACCTACGACGGCGCGACTGCGCATGTCCGCGGAGCGATCAACGTGCCGCGCGGGCTCCAGGAACCGCGCATCCCGATCATCGTCGGAGGCAACGGACGACAGCGGACGGCCGGCTACGCGATCAAGTACGCCGACGAGCTGAACTACGTGTTCATCGAGCCCGACGATATCGTCGAGCGGATGCGCGATGTCCGCGAGCGCTGCGAGGTCGACGGACGCGACCCATCGACGCTGCGGTTCTCGCTGTACGAACGCGACGAGCTGATGCGCGATTCCGGTCAGGCGCGCGTGGATCGCCTCGCGCGCATGCAGGAGATCGGGCTCGACCGCCTGGTCGCTTTCCCGACCCGCTGGTCACCCACCGTCGAGGCGCAGGCCGCGTTCGCCGACGACTGCCGCGCGGCCGGGATCAGCCTGGCCGCCGCTGCCGAACCGGTCCGCGCCTGACGACGCGGGCGTCCGCGGCCTAGGACAGCAGTTCGATCGACTGGGCGATCCCCGACGCTTCGGCTGCGGATGCGTTCGTCATGCTCACGACGAGCTGCCTGTCACCGTTGATCAGCATGTATTGCTCGATGGTCGGCGACGGCGCACCGGTCGCCGTCGACAACGCGTAGCGCAGGTGGAGCGCCTCGCCCGCGGGTAGCTGGACCCGCTCCGACGTGACCGCACCGTTCGCGAGCGCTTTGACCTGGGCGAGGTTCGCCTGCTCGAGGAAGTCGAGGCTGAGCCCCATGTTCGGCGTGGAGAGCACGTTGAGGTTCGTGCCCTTCGTCATGTCCGGCCCGAACGCGAACAGCACGAGACCCTGGGCTGCCATCGCGCGGATCTGCGACGTGTAGGACTTGGCGAGGTCGGGGTTCTGGGCACCCGCGGCCTTGATGAGCGCGTCGATGTCCTGCGCCTCGAGGTCGATCCGCGTCCAGCCGTCCGGCAGGGTCACGGCGAACTTGTGGTCGGGAACGACGATGCGGCCCGTCGTGGCGACGCTGGCAGCAGCACTCGCCGACGCGGCGGCTGAGGCGCTGGCGGATGCGCTCGGCGACGCTTCGACCGATGGCGCGCTCGATGGTGAGGCGGCTGGCGCTGCCGACGGCGACGGCGCGGTGGAAGCGGCGGGCGTCGCCCCGCACGCGGCGGCGACGAGAGTGAATACGGTGATTCCCACGAGCGGGAAGGCGCGGGCGCGGATGGTCGAAGTCATCTGATCGAGGATCCCCGTTCAAGGCTCGAGCGCAACGTCCGCTCGGCACCGCACGCGACCCTATCCGCGGCGGTCCTGCACGTCCAGCCCCCGATGGTCCGGGCGGCTCCTGATCGGCCCGAGCCGACGCACCGGCGCATACCGGAACCAGACCCGCCCGACCAGGAGCTCGACCGGCACCGGGCCGAACCGGTTCGAGTCGATCGGCGCGCCGTAACCTGCGGCGGTCGTCGTGGCCTCGTCGGCGTCCGAGACGAGCCACCCCTCATCATCGGCGAGCTCGAGGTAGCCCTCTCGGAACGGGATCCTGTCGCCTGGCCTTCCGGCGACGCGTTTGACCGCGAGCGTCCCGTCATCCGGCTGATGGAACGCAACGACCGAACCGCGATTGGGCCAGCGGGCGGTCGTCGGGTCGAGCAGCAGCCAGTCGCCCTCGGCCAGCGTCGGCTCCATGCTCGCCTGGCGGATCGCGATCCGCCACGGGCCTCGGAGACGGTCGCGAAGGCTGGTCGTACGACGAGGCCCCGCCGAACGGCGGGGCCTCAGGAGCGGCACGGAACGACGCTCAGCCGGGGCGGCCGGCGACCCGCGTCTTCTCCTCGCCGCCGGTCGCCTTCCAGGCGGCGTCGATCTCGTCGATCATGTCGAGGAGCTTCTGGCTGTCAGCGGTGTCGGTCGACGCCTTCACCTTCGAGACCTGCTTGTTGGCGTTCCAGAACATCTCGTGCAGGTTTGGGACCTTCTCGAGGTGCTCGGGCTTGAAGTAGTCGTGCCAGAGGACGTCGAGGTGGTGCTTCACCAGCTCGGCGCGCTCTTCCTTGATATGGATGGCGCGGCCGCGGAACGTCGGATCCTCGTTGGCGGCGTACTTCTCGAGGATCTTGTGGCAGGACTCCGCCTCGATGCGAGCCTGCTCGGGGTCATACACGCCGCACGGCAGGTCGCAGTGGGCGCTGGCGGTGGTGGTCGGCGCGAGCCAACGAGTCAGTCGAGACATAGGACTCCTTCTCTCACTGGGCCGAGGGGTATCCACCCTACCGTCTCGGGAAGCGCCTCGAAGTCTCCGAGCCGCCCCGGGCCATGTCAAACGCCTGAATCGTGGCGGAGCGGCCTCCTGACGGTGGTCTCCGGAGATGGCCCGATGGCTCGTCGAGCGTGACTCTTGTGCGACTGCCGCGGGTATCATCGGGCCGATGACGGACCGAGGGCTGCCCAGCGCGGACGGTTCACCGGCCTGCCCGTTCGTCGCATTGGAAGACGACCGGGATGCGCGTGCGGATCGCCCTGACCATCGCCATCGCTGTTTCGCGGAAGCGCAGCCGGCTCCCCGCGCGCTCGCGCACCAGGAGGCGTATTGCCTTTCGTCGGCGTTCCCGGTGTGCCCGACGTTCCAGGACTGGGCGCGACGCGAGGCCGCACATGCCGTGCCCGGAGGGGCGAGCGGCGACAGCGAGGCCGCCGCGGTGGCTCCGTCCGCGGCGGCCATCGGCGCCACGGACGACGACGCCGGCAGCGACGATGACGACGATCTGTGGAACCGACCGCCGGAGGACACGCCCATCGAGGAGCGACCTCGGCGCAACCCACCTCGCGATTGGGCCGCCCCGCCCCCGTGGGCATCGTCGGCCGCCGGTGCCGCGGCCGCCGGTGCCGCCGCCTCGGGCGGGGCGTCGCGAGAGGGCACCCGTAACTCGAACGTGCCCGAAGAGGCGCAGGGTCTGGCCGGCAGCGCCGCAGATCGCCTCGCGCGCGGGGAGGATCTCGACGCCGCGTGGACGGCGCGACCGCCGGACCGTCCGGTGTGGACGCCCACGGAGACGCCGTCCTCGCCTGCCGATCCGGACCTCGCCGGCCTCGTGGGCAAGGCCGCGCGACAGGCCGAGGCCTCGGAGTCGCATGTCGAGGTCCGTCCGCCCCCGACCAAGGCTGGCCGGAGACCGACCGTCAGCTCGACGCGTGACCGGAATCGCGAGCGCGAGCGAGCCGCTGCCGCCGCCGCGGGGGGCGACCACGACGGCCCCACATGGGAAAAGGCCCGCCGATACGAGGCCTATCCGTCGATCAAGACGAGGGCCGGCTTGTCGGGCATCTCGGGCGTGCCGACGATCGCCATCCTCGCCGGCGGCGTGGTGCTCGCTGCCGTGATCCTGTTCTTCCTGCCGGGTGTCCTCGGCGTAGGCCGTGACGGCGGTTCGGGCGCGGCACCGAGTGCGAGTCCGCTATCGTCCACGGTGGAGTCCGCCTCCCCGTCGCCGACGCCGATCCCGCAGCCCACCCCGACGGTCTACACGATCAAGACCGGTGACACGCTGTCCAAGATCGCGCGGAAGTTCAACGTCTCGCTCGACGCGTTGCTCGCGGCGAACAAGGACACGATCAAGAACCCGAACCGGATCCGCGTCGGCGACGAGATCATCATCCCGTTGCCCGATACGCAGGAGGTCCCCGCCGAGGCGTCCGCGTCGCCGTCGGCCTAGCGACGCTCGAGGAGCCCGCCGCCACGGGACTACCCGCCAGGGACTACCCGCCAGGGACTACCTGGGAGCGATGTTGATGGCGGTGATCCGTCCGGCCTCGACGCGAAACGTCGCATCGATATGTTGCGTCGGCGCACCCGGACGGACGACAAGGAGGTCCGCCTCGTACGTGTTGCCGGTGTCGCGGATGTCGCCGGGGATCATCCGTAGTCCTGCGTCGCTGCGAAGGAACCAGCCCCCGACGCGCTCCACGCCGCGCAGCGTCTGCACGTTGTCGCCGACATGCACCCGCATCTCGGTCTTCTCGTCCATCATCGCGACCGCGCCCTCGCGATCGCCGGAATTGAGCTTCTCGAAGAACTCTTCCATCGTCTCGACAGCACCCATGGCCGGAGTGTAGCGTCGGGTGCCCATGGCCGCCGTCGACCCATCTGGCGCGCCGTCGGTCGCGCCGCTCGACGCGGTCTGGCCGCTTTTTCAGCTGCGGATCCGCTCGGAGCATCTCGTCCTTCGACTGCCGACCGACGGCGATCTCGCCCTGCTGCTCGCCGTCGCAAAAGCGGGCATCCACCCGCCGGACGAGATGCCGTTCGGGGTGGCGTGGACGACCGCTCAAGGGGCGGCCTTCGACCAGGGCTTTCTGGCGCATCACTGGGAGGGGCGCGCTACGTGGTCGGTGGACCACTGGCAGCTCAACCTGATGGTCGAGATGGACGGTCGACCCATCGGTGCGCAGACGGTCGTCGGCCACGCGTTCCCGATCCACCGCACGATCGACACGGGGTCGTGGCTCGGTCGCGCCTTCCAGGGTCGAGGCCTGGGGAAGGAGATGCGCTCAGCCGTGCTGGCGTTCGGGTTCGACGGGATCGGCGCCCGCTTTGCGGAATCCGCGGCGTTCCTCGACAACGCCGCATCGAATGCTGTCTCGCGTGGGCTCGGCTACGAAGAGAACGGGCGGGGATCGCTTGCTCCGCAGGGCGTCGCGCGCGAGACCCAGAGGTTCCGGATGTCGGTCGAAGCGTGGCGGTCGCGTCCCCGACCGCCCGTCGCTATCGAGGGGCTCGACGCGTGCCGAGCGATGTTCGGGTAACTGACGCTACGGGACGCGTGCGTCATGGGCGCTGCCTCGCCAGGAGGTGCTATCGGCGAAGCAGCGCAGCAGCCGCGTCGCCGCGCGGCGCTGTCGGACCGTCGAGGGCCGCTTCCGGCGGCCGCCACATCGCCAGATGACGCACGTGTCGGCGCGCGCAGGGTCCTTTCGTAAGTAGCACCGGGCGGCGACGCAACATGCCAGGGGACGGCGAGTCGCTAGAACCCGCCGCCGGCGCCGCCACCTCCGCCGCCCGACCCGCCACCGCCGAACCCGCCGCCGCCACTCCCCGACGATGAGGGCGAGTTCCCGATCGTCCCCAGTGACGACATCATCCCGCCAAGGTCCGGCACGGGTGATGCGGAGAAGATCGATCCGCCACTGCCCGATGCGAGCCCGCTCGCGAACGACGAGCCATCCGCCGTCCGGTACCAGGCCGGGAAGTATGTCGAGGTGGCCAGCTGTGGTTGCCGCTGGACGTCTTCGAGTGACCGCTGGAGGACCGCCTCGATCGACCCTTGCAGGCCGAGCGCAGTGCCCCACACGACCGCCTGGTCCGGCGTCTCGAGCCAGGTCAACCCAGCTTGGTCGACGACCTGCTGCATCGAGCGCGCCTGCGCCATCGTCTTCTCGAGCGTCCGTTTGTACGCGGCGAGCATCGCCCGGACCATCGCGCCCGGCATCGTCACTCGCGGCATGCTTCGCGCGAACAGGCATACGACGATGCCGCCGGCGATCGCCGCGCCGCCGATGAGCACGAGTCCGGACGCAGGCAGGTTGACGCCGAGGAAGACCGCCGCGCCGCCGGCGACGATCGCGAGGACGCCCTTCCCGACCCATCGCGCGACGACACGACTCGGCTTCTCGACGACCCAGCCACGGCTCACGACGTTGTCTTCCAGTTTCGAATCGAACTCCGAGACGCTCGAGCCGAACTCGGGCAGCTTGTCGGGCTCGATGAAGCCCTGTTCGTCGTCCGCGATCGCGCGGAGCTTGCGCAGCGCGTAGTCCTCGGCGGGGCCGATCGGTTTGCGAGCGTTACGCGCACGCTGGGCTTCCTCGACGGCGTCACCGGCCGCCGGCGATGTCTCCACACCGACCTTGTGCGACAGCCCGAGCATGCCCTTGTCCTCACGGAACGAGATCAGGCCGCGCGAGGCGAGGTCGAGCATCGCGGTCGTCAGCGCGCGTCGCGACGAATGGCCGTCCATCACGAACGCGCCGGAGGCGGCCGTCAGGTCCGGTGGTGGCGCGGGCATCAGGATCGATGGGTCGTCGAGATAGACCGGGTCCTTGCCGAAGCGTCGCCACGAGAAGAACGCCCAGCCCGCCAGCCCGAGGAACACGATGGGTGCACCGACCAGGCCGATGACCGCGTTGACCTGACGTCCGACCTGCAAGCGCGCGGCATTCTCCGGAGTCGCGACCGCGTCGATCCGCTGCATCGCGATGTCGAGGGCGCCGTCGAAGTTCGCATCGCGGAGGAACGGCACCATGTCGTCCTCGAAGATCTTCTGGCGGTCCTGGTTCGTGAGGTAGGTCGCTTCGAAGCCCGGCGCGGCGTACAGCTGGACCTGGCCATGCTCACCCGACGGGTCGATGTCGAAGAAGACGACCATCCCGTCGTCGAAGCCCTTCCGCCCGATACCCCACTGGTCGATGAGCGCGCGTGCCCGAGCCGCCGTCTCCTCGGTCGTCACGCCGTAGTCCACCGGTTGCGTGTAGACGACGACCTCGGCGCCGGTGCGCGCCTCGATCGCGTCGATCGTCGACTCGGCCTTGACGATCTCGGCCGGCGAGAAGATGCCGGCGTAGTCGTAGACCGC
>JBKPMM010000146.1:0-9918 GCA_046732155.1 Chloroflexota bacterium
AAGGCACGGTCCGCCAACCCTATCGAGTCTCACGCGACGACGGGCTACCGCTCGCGCTCGCGGGACTGTGGGCTGGCTGGCGTGACCCCGAGACGGAGGAGGTCCGACGCACGTTCACGATCGTGACGACGACGCCGAACCAGGCGATGGCCGACCTTCACGACCGGATGCCGGTCGTGCTCGACGAGACGCTGTGGGATCGCTGGCTGATCGATGGGCGAGCGGGCCCGGCCGTCGACGAGAGCGAGCTGCGGGCGATGCTCCAGCCGACCGAAACGGTCGCGCTCCGGATCTATCCCGTGAACCGATACGTGAACGACGTCCGCCGCGATGGGCCAGAGCTGATCGAAGCGCTGTCGCTGCCTGCGACGGCTCCCACAGTCGCCGCGGTCGAGAACACCTTCGGTCTGTAGTGGCCCTAGTCGACCAAACCGGCCGCGACGATCACGGCATCGACGCCGGTGCCGCGCATGACCTTGATCGTGCCGCCGTTCCCGTTGATGTCGTACGTATCGGCGATGACCTGGTCGACGATCAACGTGCCGCCGTTCCCGTTGAGTTTGATCTGCCCGCCTGGGACGTAGATGATCCCCATCACCTCGGTCGAAGAGGAGGACCCATTGAGCGTGACTGACGTCGTCACCGTCCGGTCCTGAAAGATCACGATCGAGTTGTAGATGTGGTTCGGGTCCGTTGTGGGCAAGTTCAAAGGCTTCAGCTTCATCACCGCCCCGCTTGAATTCAACGTAAACGGTCCGCCGGCGGAAGCTGGTAGCTTTGAGTTGTAGAACATCACGCCGCCGCCCCACGTTGCGACGCTTGGATTGACGTTAGCGGCGCTGGGCACAGCGATCGAGACGATCGATCCGCCGCCACCTACATCTACGCCGCCGCCGCCGATCCAGTAGATCCCAGGCAGTAGATATGCCTTCGCGCCGTTCGACACGGCCAACCCGTGCGGATACAGCCCGGGGTGAAGGATCCACGCGAGGTTCGCGTAGGAACTTCCGTTGCCACCCACATCGCACGGCCTCGTCTGCATCTCGGACGGCGCCTTGGAGCCTGTGGCGCCCGGGCAGTAGTCCGGTGCCGGCTGAGTGTGGCCGACCGGGTCCATCGGCAGCGCGAGGGCCGGCTGGGCCGGCGCCGGCAGGTTCCGCAACGGGTCCGGCAGCGCGTAGGAGTTCTCGACGACCGTGCAGGTCATCGACCCACTGCCCTGGTCCTGCATCTCACCGACGACCCGGCACGTCGCGTCCGGGGCGACGACGTTGATCGTGCTGCCGCCCGTCCGGCTGAACCCGATGTCATCGCCGGTGCAACCCGAACCGTTCGAGTTCGACTGGATGTTGGCGTAGGCCTCGACCACGCCGCCACCGGACACCGCGATGCTCTTGCACGCGGTCGGGTTCAAGGCGAGCATCGAGAAGGGGAAGGTCAGGTTCTGACTGTTCGTCGCGACGCCCATCGCCCCGATCGGCCAGTTCGCACGCCCGATCACGCCGCCGAAGATCGACGGTCGGGTCGATTCGATCTGCACCTCGATGAAGCCCGGCAACCCGACGTAGCGGCCGTGGAGGGGCGGGATGAACACGTTGACGATCTCGTTCGGGTCTGCGTCGTCGTATCCGTTCATCCGAGCGATGTCGCGTGCAGCCCCGACGGCCGTCGCCTGATCGGTCAAAACGTATCGCGCACCGGCGAGCGCCGCAGCATCTGCGGCGTTCTGCTCGTCCCTTCGCTCGACGAGCATCATGCCGACGTCGAACGCCAGCGCGGCGATCACCAGCAGTGCGAGGAGACCGCCGGCAAAGAGGACGAGGACCTGCCCGCGCTCGCGGGAGCGGCTAGTTGTTGATGACAAGGGTCGACTCCGCATTGACCGTGATCGGTGGAAGGGGAACGAGCGGGAGGAGGGTCGAGTACGTGAACGAGGCTCCGACGGTCACGGTCGCGCCGCGAGCGTTGTCCCCGTCGCCGTGCGTCGCGTAGTCGCAGGCGGCGTACCACCAGCACCGGTCGACCGTGATGCCCGCGCTCGGCACGCCCAAGGCCGCCTGCTTGACTCGGGCGACGACGTTCGCGCCGCTCGTATCACATGCTGACGTGCCAGGAGCGGCCGGACCCGTGGGGCACCCGAGCGTATTGGCGCCGTTGACGATCGCGTAGCGAGCTCCCTCACGGGTCGCGTGGCTCAAACTCTCGTAATAGAAGATGAACCGGCCCGCTTCGATGATCCCGAACAGCAGCAGGAAGAAGAACGGGACGATGAGCGCGAACTCGACGAGCGCTTGTCCCCGCTTGCGGCGGCCGCGTCCCCCTCGCATCGTCATGGCCCTGGCGCCGTCGGTGCGAGGTCGATGTCCGTCATCGCAAAGCTGCTATCACGACTGAACGACAGGGTGGAAGGGAACCCGTAACTGGTGCCCATGAATTGGAAGTTCAGCGGCGCGAGGAGGTGGAAGTCATAGGTCAGCGTCACGGTGACGATGCATGGCGGGTTCCTAAGAGGATCGTCACAACTGGCGGCCGGATCTAGCGCCGCGCATGGAGCCGCGACGGAGGTCTGCACGCAATAGGAGAAGCTCGGATTCGTGCATCCGCCGTTCTGTGGGTTGCCGTCCGAGTCCGCGTAGTCGGGGAGATCGGATGCCGCGACGCACGCCCGCCGCTCCATCTCCGTCACAGTCGTCGTCTCGGGTCCACCCGCCTGCCACTTGCCTGCGCCGAGCGCAGTGCCGTAATCCGCGGCTTCGCGGGCAGCAGACTCGACCGACATCATCGTCGTGTAGATCCGGGCGACATCCACGATGGCGAGCAGCAGGATGAGCATGACGGGGAGCACGAGCGTGAACTCGACGATGCTCTGGCCTCGAGAAGACGCGCGGTCGCGGGACATCAGACTCCTGCCCGGGGGTGGCCCAGTACCTAAGTACCCTAGGAAGGCCAGTACCGTAGTCACGGGACCTTTCACGGAACCTTGCGTCCGGTGCACGGACGCACGCGATCCCCGTTCGGGGATCGGGAACCTACGACTCTCCGTTGGCTCCGGTCAACGCGGCGTATGCCGTATCGCGCTCAGCGCCCGAATCGATGGCCGCGGCATACCGGCCGACCCGACTCCCGACACCGTCCGCCCCGGGGTCCGCCGTCATGGCGAGGGCGTCCCTGGGAAGGGCCACATCGAGGTCGAGCTCTGGCGACGTCACGACGACAAGGTGGGCGCCGGACCACCCTGCTGCGTCGACGGCCTCGCCGAGGACGCCTCGATCGGTCGGATGCGCGACGACGATCACGCGGTAGTCCGATAGATACCGAAGAGCCAATCCGACGTCCGCCGGCTCAAGCGCCGGCCCAGGCGGCGACTCGACGGTGGGGCGCCGCGGGTCCTCGTCCGGATCCGTCTGCTCCTCATCAGGCGTCGAGCTCATCAGCCGCGTGGCACGACCAGGATCACGAAGGGTTGCGACGTGTCCGACGCCGGCGCGTGCGAGTGCCAGGATGACCGCATCTCCCGTTCGGTCCTCGCCAAGGCGCGTCACCAGCTCGACCTTCGAGCCGGCCGCCGCAGCGGCTGCCGCGCCAGTCGCCGCGAACCCTGCCGCGCCGATCTCGCCGGACTCGTCCGCCCGGCCCGCAACATCACCGATCACGACGATCACAGGGACAGGCTAACGGGTCAGCTCTTACCCATCGTGGCCTGACCTGCTCCCCGAGGTGTCGTCGCTCGCCGATCCGGATCCGCTGGACCCGGATCCGCTCGAACCGCCGCTCGACTCGTCGCTACCGGACTCTGAGCTTCCGGAGCTGCTGGAGTCGCCGGAGCCACTCGAGTCCTTGCCGGAGTGCCCGGAGTCGTCGCTGCCCCCACTTCCACCCGACCCACTTCCCGAGCCACCACCGCCCCCTCCCCCGCCGTGATCATCGGTGCCGGCAGGTTCCCCGCTGTCCCTCGGAGAGGCCGACGGCGCGCGGGTCGGCGTGGCACTCGGATCGGTCGATGGCGACGGCGTCGGTGATGGCGTCACCGATGGACTCGGCGACGGCGATGGGGTCGGCGACGGGACCGTGGGCGGTGCCTGTTGCTGTCCGAGGAGCCTCGAGGCACCGACGACGGCCACCGCACTAACGGATCCGACCGCAAGCGCCAAGGCCAGAAGCATCGCGAACGCCTGCGCCCGTGATGCCACCGGACGCCCCGGCCCGAACGCGATCGCCCATGCATCGCGGGCGGTCGCGATCAGACCTCGACCCGCCGGCCGTGGCATCGGCTCATCCGCGATCGCGGCCATCACCCGGTCCTCGAATCCGACGGTCGGCGTGACGGACGCGGACGCCGCGTACGACTCGAGATCCCGCGCGGTAGCGAGAACCTCGGCGCCTTCTGGGTCACGATCGAGATCGATCTCGGATGGAACGAAGCGACGCGGATCGCTCATCGGTCGGTCGCCTCGAGGCTCGATCGGAGGCGTGCGAGTCCCCTGTGGAGGTGCGTCTTGACGGTGCCGAGCGGCCGCCCCGTCTCCCGAGAGATCTCTTCCAGCGAGGCTTCCCCGAAGAACCGCAACGCGACCACCTCGCGGTACGGCTCCGGGAGGCCTGCGACGGCGGTACGGATCTCCGTCGCGCGCTCCGCTCGAAGTGAAAGGATGGCGGGGTCGGTCAGGGGCGCCGCAGCGATCGCCTCGCGCTCGGCCGCGCGATCCGCCGGTGTCGGTGCGTCCGCGCCGACGCTCGCGCCGTGCGGGTCGCGCCACGTGACGGTCCGACGCCGGCCGGCCTCACGGAGCGCGATACGCACGCCGATCCGCGTCAGCCACGCACCCAGCGGCCCGTCTCCTCGCCAGGTCGCGAGCGAACGGAACGCGGTCACGAACGCCTCCTGTGCAGCGTCCTCGGCCTCCGACTGGTCGCCGAGGATGCGTTGGCACGCCCGGATAAGACCGGGCGCCTCGCGCTCGACCAGCCGGCGATATGCCTCGCGGTCGCCGCCGAGGACGGAATCGACGATCGCGCGGTCATCGATCGGGGTGCTCCGTTGTGATGTCGGTATCGGGTCGCTGGTGATCGGTGGTCTCCAGGCATCGGACGGGCCCCCGGTCCCGGACATGCCGGATCGGCCCATGGCCATGATGCCCCGGCCAGGGCCGATCCACTCCGAAGCGGGTCGTTCCCGCATCGACGCTCGGTCGTGAGGTCAGTCGTCGCCACCACCGTCATGGCCGGAATGGCCATCGTGGTCGTCACCGGCGTCGTGGTTCCCGTCCTGGCCTGACTGGCCGCCGTTGTCGTCGTTCGCACCGTCGTCGCCACCCGGGCCGGAATTGGAACTCGCTCCCGAGTCGCTCGATCCGGAGGTGCCACCGTGGTCGTCGCTCGCGTCTTCCGTCGGCTCTGCGGTCTCCGCGGGTTCCGCGGTCTCAGTCGGTTCGGCGGTCTCGGCGGACTCGGCGGTCTCGGCGGTCTCGGCGGCCTCAGCGGTCGCCGTCGGCTCAGCGGTCGCGGCAGGCTCGACGGTACCGGTCGGGTCTTCGGTCGGTGTCGACCGTGGGCTGATCAGCGCGGGATCGCCCGCCGTCGACGACGGGTCGGTCCCGGTCGCCGCGAGGGCGACGCCACCGATCAGGAACAGGGAGGCGATGGTGACGAGGATGCCTCGGACGAGGCGGTTGTCTGGACGCATCTGGGCTGTGTCTCCGTTTCGCTTCGGTCAAGGCGACCCCCGCTACCCCATCGAGACATCGAGATGCGAAAAGGTTTCACCGCCCCGGCTCGTTCGCGCCGGACGACGTCAGCCCGCGTCGTCGTCCGGCTGGGTGTCGGCCGCGGCCGGTTCGTCCGAGCCCGGAAGAGAGGGGTCCTCGGCGCCGGCCGTCGGTCCGGCGTCATCGCCCTCGTCCGTCGGCCCGGCCTCCGTCGCCGACTCGCCCTCCGCCGCGACCGGCATTGGCACCGGCTCCTGGTCGCGATCGATCACGAGGATGCCGAGTCCCGCGGCCTCGAGATCGCTACCGAACGCGTCGACATCGCCGACGAGAACGATGTCCGCCTCGTCGACCAACAGGTGCTCACGTGCCGCCGCGGCGACCGCGTCGATGTCGACTGCCTCGACACGCTGTCGATACTCGGTCAGCTCATCCACCTGTAAGCCGTGAACGGCCAAGCCCGAGAGTGCCCCGACGACAGCGCCTGCCGTCTCGAACCGGAGCGGGAAGACGCCGACCAGGAAGTCTCGCGCTGCCGCGAGCTCTTCCTCGGTCACGCGCGTGTCGCGCATGCGCTCGAGCTCGGCGATCGTGTCGACGAGTGCGGGAACCGTCACCTCCGTATTGACGGCCGCCCTGGCCGTGAACGGACCTGCGCCGCGGCGCATCTCGAATCCCGCACCCGCGCCGTACGTATAGCCCTTCGCCTCACGGAGTTGCATGTTCAGCCGCGAATTGAAGAGACCGCCAAGTATCGCCCCCATCACGGTCACCGCGTGGTAGTCGGGGACGCGACGCGGCAGCCCGCGGTGGCCGACGCGGATCTCCGTCTGGACGCTCCCCGGACGATGCACGACCCGGACCAGACGACCGGACGCGGCGGCTGCATCGATGACGGGCGCCGGCGAGGCCGCACCTTCATCCCGAGACCAGGCGCCGAGCAATCGCTGGGCGAACGCGACGACGTCCTGCCCGCCGAGGTCACCGCCCACGACAAGCGTCGCTCGAGCGGGATGGAGGATGCGGCGGTAGGCGTCTCGGACGACCGACTCGTCGAGCCGCTCGACACTTTCTCGCGTGCCTGCGGCCGGGCGATGATAGGGCGCCGACGGCGCGTAGATCGTGCCGATGAACGTCTCGTCGGCACGCCGCCGGGGATCGGCCTGGGCCTGGAGCAGGTCGTTGAGGCGCTCATCGCGAAGTCGATCGATCTCGGCGGCCGGGAACGTCGGACGCAGGAGGACCTCGGCGAGGAGCTCGAGGGCGGGCTCGAGCCGCGTCGACGGCACGTCGACCCCGATGCTCGTCGCGTCCCAGCCAGCCTCCGCATGGAGCGACGCCCCGAGGCGTTCGGCAGCCTCCGTGAGGGCGACGGCGTCGAATCGCTGCGTGCCCTCGGTGAGGGTGCGCGCCATGAGCACGGCCGAGCCGCCGTCAGATGCCGGTTCGTCCGCCGCACCGATCGGCGTGATCAGCACGGCGCTGACAAGCGGCCGACCGGGAAGGTCGGCGACCTGGATCGTCAGTCCGTTGTCGAGCTGCGACCGTGTGACCGCGGGGAAGGCGTACGGCCGGGGCGTTCCCGGGGCCGGCCGCTCGGCGACGACGACATCGTCTGTGCGCTCCGCGGTCATGCCGCGACCTCCTCGTCCTGTGTCTCGGCGGCCTCGGTGTCGACGGCGTCGGCGTCAGCGCTCGGCGTATCAGGCAGATACGTCAGTACGAGCCGATTGTCCTGGCGGAACGTCTCTCCGACGACCTCCATGATCGCCTCCGGGGTGACCGCCAGATAGCGACCGAGCATCTCGTTGATGAGCGCGGGCCGGTCGAACAGCGTCGTGTACATCGACAGCCGGTCGGCCCGCTCTTCGACGCGTTGCAGCGCACCGAGCTCGTCGGCCTCGATCAGCGCGCGCGCTCGGGCGAGCTCGTCATCGCTCACGCGCTCGACGGCCAGTCGCTCGAGCTCCTCATGGAAGGCAGTCTCGACCCGCTCGACCGCGATGCCCGGTCGGACCGTGGCCCAGCCCGCCGCGACCGATGCGCCGCCCACGAACCCGAGCGCGAACAGCGCCACGTCCTGCGCGATGCGCTCGTCGCGAACGAGTCGGCGGTGGAGGCGACTCCCCTTCCCTCCCGCGAGGATCTGGCCCGCCACCTCGAGCGCATCGAGGCGATGGTCGCCGAAGACGGGCGCCCGGAAGCCGACGTAGATCCGCGGCAGAGGGACGCGATCTTTGACGACCTCGCGGATCTCCCGACCGAGGATCGGCGGCAACGACATGTCGCGCAACGGCGGGATCGATGGGTTCGCGGGTATCGCGCCGAAGTAGCGCTCGACGCTCGCGCGGACGGCGTCGGTGTCGACGTCACCCACGACCGACAACACCGCGTTGTTCGGCGCGTAATAGGTCTTGAAGAACGCCTTCACGTCGTCGAGTGACGCAGCGTCAAGGTCTTCCATCGAGCCGATGGTCGAATGGTGGTAGGGGTGCTCGGGCGGGTAGAGGTGAGCCTGCAGCTTCTCCTGCCACGAGCCGTACGGACGGTTGTCGTACGACCAGCGCTTCTCGTTCTTGACGACCTCACGCTGGTTGTCGAGGTTCTCCTGGCTGAGGGCGTCGAGAAGGGTCGCCATCCGATCGGCCTCGAGCCACAGCCCCAGGTCGAGCTGGTGCGAGGGCAACGTCTCGAAGTAGTTGGTCCGATCGAGCCACGTCGTCCCGTTCATCGTCCCGCCGGCGGCCTGGATCAGCGCGATGTGCTCGGCCTTCCCCACGTGGCGGGAGCCCTGGAACATGACGTGCTCGAAGAGGTGGGCGAACCCCGTCTTGCCGGGCTGCTCGTGCTTCGATCCGACGTCGTACCAGACGTTGATCGCGACCACGGGTGCGAGGTGGTCCTCGGCGACGATGAGGCGGAGGCCATTCGAAAGGCGGTCGTCGCTGAACGCGACCGTCGGGACGGGGGTGGTCGGCACAAAGGCTCCTGGGCGGGGTTGGTGGTCGGTGGAGTGCGGTCGATCGTACCGCGTCGGATCGGTCTGGGACGTACGGGACCCTAGATCGGCAGGACCACGAACAGCGCCGTGACGACCGCCGCGGCGAGGCTGCAGTAGGTGGTCATGAAGAGCGCCGTGCGGCGATCGGTCGCGCGTGCCTCGTCGTCCTCGACGCGCTGCGCGTGGCCGACGTCCGGCCCGAAGTTGCGGACGCCCGCCATCCCGAAGGCGACGCAGAAACGGCGTCGAACCTGCTCGAGCGTCGTGAACGCAGCGGCGAGCGGTGGCCAGACGGCGATCCGTATCCACGCAGGGGCGTCGACCGCGACGAGGACGACCGCGAGCGCGACGGCGATCGCCAGGAACACGAGGCCCATCCGACGGCGTTGGGCGATCTCCTCGGGGCCGATATTGCACGCCCCGGCGCGATACTCCCCTCGCCCGTCCTTGATCACCATCGCCATCTGGTCGCGTCTCCTGCCCGTCACGGTGCCGTCCCGTATGCTCCGCGCCATGAGAGCACGGATGGGAAGTTCCCGCCTGCGGGCGGCGTCCCTTGTCGCAACGTTCGTCATCCTGGCGTTCCCCGGTTCTGCTCTCGGCCACGCGGAGCTCCAGCGCGCGATCCCAGCCGATGGCGACACGGTCACCGATCCCGTGACGGTCGTGTCCGGCACCTACTCGCAAGACCTGGCGCCCAACAGCAAGCTCCTCGTGAAGGATGCGTCCGGAGTGACGGTCGCGACAGGCGCAGTCGACCCCGACGATGTCCGGCGGATGATCGCCCGTCCGGCGGCTCCGCTCGGCAACGGGGCCTACGAGGTCCAGTCGACATCGGTGTCCGCGGACGACGGTGACATCGAGCGGGTCCAGTGGACGTTCAAGGTCGCCGTGGCGGCGTCGCCATCACCGACGGAGGTACCGTCGTCCAGCGCGGCGTCGCCGGAGGCGAGCCCGTCGGTCGCCCCGTCGCAGCCCGCGTCGGCCACCGCCAGCGCGGCCGCGAGTCCCAGCCCGGCACCCACGGACTCGACCTCGGACTCGAGCAATGTCCTGTTGCCGATCATCGCGGCTCTGGCGATCGTCGCGATCGGTGGCGTCTACCTGCTGAACCGCAACCGCGGACGCTCCTCCTAGCCGCGGATCGCGAGGCTGGTGATGAACCGCGTTCGGTCGATCGCTGCGGCCCTCGCCGGCCTCTCGCTCGTCGCG
>JBKPMM010000147.1:0-14816 GCA_046732155.1 Chloroflexota bacterium
TCGAGCGGCATCTGGTCGCGAGTGGGCGGCGTCACGATGCTCCCGACGAGCTTGTCCGAGTCGATCGTCAGCCATTCGGGCGCCTGGTGGTTGCGGAGCGTCTCCTTGGCCACCTTGAACGGCTCGCGCGACCGGCGGCTCTCACGGACCTCCACCTTGTCGCCCGGCTTGACCTGGTACGACGGGATGTCGGTCGGGACGCCGTTCACGGCGAAGTGGCCATGGGCGACGAGCTGGCGGGCGGCCGGTCGGGACGGCGCGAAGCCCGCGCGATAAACGACGTTGTCGAGGCGCATCTCGAGCGACCGAAGCAGGTTTTCGCCGGTCACGCCGGGACGGTTCTCGGCGGCGATGAAGTAGTTGCGGAACTGCTTCTCGAGGACGCCGTAGGTCTTGCGGACCTTCTGCTTCTCACGGAGCTGCAGGCCGTACTCACCGACCTTGCGGCGGCGGACGCCGTGCTGCCCCGGCGGCGTTGGGCGCCGCTCGAACGAACACTTCTTGGTATAGCAGCGCGTGCCCTTCAGAAAGAGCTTGGCGCCCTCACGCCGGCAGATCCGGCAAACGGATTCGGTGTAGCGAGCCATGGATCTCCGGGCCTAGACGCGGCGCCGCTTGGGCGGGCGGCAGCCGTTGTGCGGGATGGGGGTGACGTCGGTGATGGCGCTGACCTCGAGACCGGCGGCCTGCAGCGAGCGGATCGCCTGTTCGCGACCGGCACCCGGCCCCTTCACGTAGACCTCGACCTGGCGCATGCCGTGCTCCATCGCGCGCTTCGCGGCGCCATCGGCGGACAGGGCCGCGGCGTACGGCGTGCTCTTGCGGGAGCCCTTGAAACCGGCAACACCGGCCGAGCCCCAGCTGATGACCGCGCCGTTGAGGTCGGTGATCGTGATGATCGTGTTGTTGAAGGTGGCCTGGATGTGAACGTGCCCCTGGGGGACGTTCTTACGCTCTCGTCGGCGCTGTTTGGTCGCCTTCTTCCGTTCCGCCATGCCCTCGTCAGTCCCTCGTCACTTCTTGCGCCGGATGCCGACCGTCTTCTTCGGTCCGCGTCGCTGGCGAGCGTTGGTCTTCGTGCGCTGGCCGCGCACCGGCAGGTTGCGCCGATGGCGCAGACCCCGGTACGAGCCGATCTCGATGAGTCGCTTGATATTGAGCGCGGTCTCACGACGGAGATCGCCCTCGACCTTGTAGCGCCGGTCGATCAACTCGCGGAGGCGGTTGACCTGCTCCTCGGTGAGGTCGCGGACGCGCGTGTCCGGGTTGATGTTCGTCTGGGTCAGGATCTTCTGGCTGGTGGGCAGGCCGATCCCGTAGACGTACGTGAGCGCGATCTCGACGCGCTTCTCACGCGGGATATCGACACCGGCGATGCGTGCCATCGGTTACCCCTGCCGCTGCTTGTGCTTGGGATTGGAGCAGATGACCATCACTGTCCCGTGGCGACGGATCACTTTGCAGTTGTCGCAGCGTGGCTTGACGGAAGCTCTGACCTTCAACGGTTCCTCGATCGTTTCGTTACGTGCGTGTCGTGTTTACTTGAGTCGGTAGGTGATGCGGCCCCGGGTCAGGTCATACGGCGACAGTTCGACGCGGACCCGGTCACCCGGCAGGATCCGGATGAAATTCATCCGCAGCTTGCCGCTGATGTGGGCGAGCACCCGATGGCCATTCTCGAGCTCCACCGCGAACATCGTGTTCGGGAGCGGTTCGATGACCGTCCCCTCCACTTCGATCGCATCCTTCTTGGCCACAGGCTGGAGTGCTTCCCTTTCTCACGCGGAGTGCCGGCCCGGGCGGGCCGACACACGAACGCGTAGCGTATCAAAAAGCGCCATCTCCGGCAAATACCACCGACGGACACCGGCGACGTTCATACGGTCGTAAGGATCTCTGGAAACCTCGGACCGAACGCCCGCGGGGCTCCGTTCGGTCCTCGGTGCGTCAACCGCCACGAGTGTTCTCTCGTGCCGTCCATCAGATGCTCGTCAAGATCTCGGGCCCTTGCTCTGTTACGGCGATCGAATGTTCGAAGTGGGCGGCCAGCGAGCCATCGATGGTCGAGACCGTCCAGTCGTCGTCGAGCACGTGGGCGCGGTAGTCGCCCAACGTGAACATCGGCTCGATGGCCAGGCACAGACCCGGCTCGACCTTGCGACCGCGGCGGCCCGTCCGGTAGTTCGGGACCTGCGGCTCCTCATGCATCTCGGTGCCGATGCCGTGCCCGACGAACTGGCGGATGATCCCGAAGCCGTGCGGCTTCGCGACGTCCTCGACCGCTCCCGAGATGTCCTCGATGTGGTTGCCGGGCACCGCGGCGGCGATCCCGGCCATCATCGCCTCGCGGGTGACGTCGATGAGCGTCTTGACCCTCTCAGGCGGCTCGCCGACGAAGAACGTGCGCGCGCCATCCCCATGCCAGCCCTCGACGATCGCACCGGCATCGACCGACACGATCTGCCCGTCGCGGATCACCCGGTCGCCCGGGATCCCGTGGACGATCTCGTCATCGAGCGAGATGCACAGGCTCCCCGGAAACGGCCGGCGCGGATTGATACCGGGATAGCCCTTGAACGACGGCGTCGCG
Source organism: Chloroflexota bacterium (assembly GCA_046732155.1). Taxonomy (GTDB): domain Bacteria; phylum Chloroflexota; class Limnocylindria; order Limnocylindrales; family CSP1-4; genus SPCO01. Next base: position 2,591 of record JBKPMM010000147.1, read on the forward strand.
CCGGAAGCGCGGATGTGCTCCTCAGCGAGTCGATCGAGGTGCGCCGTCGACACACCTGGCTTCAGTTCGCTCTCGACCAGCGCGAGCACCTCAGCGACGATGCGGCCGGCTCGACGCATCCGCGCGATCTCGGCTCGGGACTTGCGGGTGACCATGTCAGGCGTCGGTGGTGGCGGCGCCATTCCGGACGACCCTGAGCAGGTCGCGGAACACGTCGTCGATCGGCTGCTGGCCGTTGACCCGGCGCAGGATCCCGGTCGACGCGTAGTGGTCGATGACCTCCTTGAGGCTGGCGAGCTGCAGGTCGAGGCGCGCGCGAACGGTCTCGGGCTTGTCGTCCTCTCGCTGATAGAGCGGCGAGCCATCGATGTCGCAGACGCCGGCGACGGCCGGCGGGTTGGTGTTCTCGTTGTAGACGTGCCCGGAGTCGCGGCAGAGCCAGCGCCCGGACATGCGGCGGAAGATCTCGTCGCTGTCGACCTCGATCAGCGGGGCCAGATCGACAGCTTCGCCGCGCTCGGCCAACGCGTCGTCGAGCGCCTTCGCCTGCGCGCCATTGCGCGGGAAGCCATCGAGGATCGCGCCGTCGGTCGCGTCGGGCTGGTCGAAGCGGTCGAGCAGCATCCTGATGGTGGTGTCGTCCGGTACGAGCTGGCCGCGCTCCATGAACCGCCGCGCCTCGAGGCCGATCGCCGAGCCGTCGCGGACGGCCGCCCGGAACAGGTCGCCCGTGGCGATGTTCGGGATGCCGAGCTCCTCCGCGAGGAGGGCTGCCTGAGTCCCCTTCCCCGCTCCAGGAGGTCCTAAAAGGACAAGTACGGTCATCTCGCTACGCGGCGAACTGCCGAGCGGCGGAGCTGGCGAGGTCAGACGAAGGCGGCCGCGAGCAACGACGCGAGCGCGCTTCCACGTGTGTGAGCGAGCGCGCGCAGTGAGCAACGAGCCGATGGCCCGCTCGCGAGGTTGGCGTCACCGGATGAAACCCTCGTAGTTGCGCATCATCAGCTGCGCTTCGATCTGTTTCATCGTCTCCACGACGACCGACACGACGATCAGGAGGCTCGTGCCGCCGAGCCCGATCGCACCGAGGTCCGGGAACAGGATGCCGACGAACGTCGGCAACACGGCGACCACGCCGAGGAACAACGCACCCGCGAACGTGATGCGGGACACGACGCGAGCCAGGTACTCCTGGGTCGGCCGGCCAGGGCGGATGCCTGGGATGAAGCCGCCGTTCTTGCGCAGTTGCTCGGCCGTCTCGTCCGGCTTGAACGTGAATGCCGTGTAGAAGTAGGTGAAGCCGATCGTCAGCAGGAAGTACAGGACGACGTACAGGACCGAGCGCCCACCGAGCAGCGCGATGATGCCGTTCGCGATGTCCCGGACGATCGGGATGTCCGACGCCGTGAAGTACGACGCGAGCTGGACCGGGAACAGCAGGATGCTGACGGCGAAGATGATCGGGATGACGCCTGCCTGGTTGACCCGCAGCGGCAGGAACGTCTGACCGCCCTGGTACATCCGCCGGCCGCGCACGCGGCTGGCGTATTGGATCGGGATCCGGCGCTGGCCTTCCTGGATATAGATGATCACGGCGACCGCCAGGATGGCCATGACGGCGAAGGCGATCAGGCCGGGGATGTTCGGGTTGACCGTGAACGCGCCGATCGCGGCCGGCGCGTGGCTCACGATGCCGGCAAAGATGATGAAGCTGATGCCGTTGCCGATGCCGCGCTCGGTGATGAGCTCACCGATCCACATCAGCGTGACGGCGCCTGCGGTGAGGGTGGCGATCTGCGTCAGCGTGTCGAAGCTGCCGAGGTCGAACTGACCGGTCAGGACACCGTTCGCATTCAGGAGCGCGAGGAACCCGTAGGCCTGCAGCATGGCCATCGGGACGGACAGGTAGCGCGTGTACTGGGTGATCTTGTTCCGCCCGTACTCGCCCTCGCGGCTGAGCGCCTGCAGCGACGGGACCACGCCCTGCATCAGCTGCATGATGATCGAGGCGTTGATGTACGGGTTCATGCCGAGCGCGATGACGGAGAAGTTCGAAAGCCCGCCGCCGGAGAACAGGTTGAGGAGTCCGAACAGCGGGTTGCCGGCCAGGAACTGCTCGAGCTGGGTCCGGTCGATCCCCGGGACGGGCACGGCGGCCAGGAACCGGAAGACGATCAGGAGGCCGAGGACGACCAGGATCCGGCGCCGGATATCCGGCGCCCGGAACGCGTTCAGCAGGGAGTCGAACACGGGCGCTTAGGCGTCGTCGCCGGACGTCGCGGCGTCATCTGGCGTCGTGGCGGCCTCTGCCTCCGAGTCGATGGTTTCGATAACGCTGTCAGCGGGCTCGTCGGCCGCCGGCGCCTTATCCGTCGCGGCGGCCTCGTCGGTCGCTGCCGCCTCGTCGGCGTTCGCGGACTCGGCGCTGGCCTTGCCGCGGCGCTGGCGAGCGGGCTTCACGGGCTCGACCTCCGGCGCTTCCTCGGCTGCCGTCTGTACGCTCTCGTCGGCGACACTCGCGGTGCTGTCGTCGGCAGCGGCGGTCGGCGCATCGGCTTCCGACGCAGGTGCCGAGGCCGTGGCGTCGACCCCGATCGCCTTCGTCGGACGGGCGGGGACCTCGAGGACAGACACGGTGCCACCGGCCGATTCGATCTTGGCCCGGGCGGAACCCGTGAACGCATCGGCCACGACGAAGAGCGGGGCGCTCAGCTCGCCGGCACCGAGGATCTTGAGCGGCTTGTCGAGGCTGCGGACCAGCCCGACGGCACGCAGGATGTCCTGGTTGACCGTGATCTGGGCAGCGCCCTTCGACGTGCCTTTGGCGTCGGAACCGTGGGTCTCGAGTGCGCCGCGCTGGACGGCCGCATCGAGATCGCCGACGTTGACGACCTCGTAGACGACCTTGCCGCGATTGCGAAAGCCGCGTAGCTTCGGGATCCGGATATGGAGCGGGGTCTGGCCACCCTCGAACCACGGCGGGATCGAACCGCCGGCTCGTGCCTTCTGGCCCTTGGTGCCGCGACCCGCGGTCTTGCCCTTGCCGGCGGCGATGCCCCGGCCGACGCGCGTGCGCTCGGTGCGCGACCCGTCAGCGGGTCGCAAGTCATGCAACTTCATGTCTACTCCTGGGCCGCCTCGGCGTCGCTCTGTCCCGCCTCGCTCGCCGCACGGCCTTTGCCGCGCGGCGCCTCCTCGGCGACCTCCTCGACGGACACAAGGAAGCGGACCTGACGGACCATGCCGCGCGTCGCGTCGTTGTCGGGGACGATGCTGGTCGAGCCGATCCCGTGCAAACCGAGCGCTTTGATCGTCGCGCGGTTGCGCGCGATGTGGCTGATCGTCGACTTGGTCTGGGTGACCCGCAGCCTACCTGACATCGGCGGTCTCCAGGGTGGGTGCAGGCTGTCCCGAGATCCGGCTCACGAGCTTCACGCCACGTCGGGCGGAGAGCTCATCGGCGGAATGCAGGCCGCGAAGTGCCTCGATCGTGGCGCGCGTCACGTTGACCGGATTCGTCGACCCGTAGATCTTCGAGAGGATGTCGCGGACGCCGGCGGCCTCGAGGACGGCGCGGACGGAGCCCCCGGCGATGACACCGGTGCCCTGCGACGCGGGCTTGAGCATCACCTTGCTGGCCGCGAACTCGACGTTGACCTCATGGGGGATCGTCGTCCCGACCATCGGGATCTTGATGATGTGCTTCTTCGCGTCCTCGACGCCCTTGCGGATCGCCTCGGGGACCTCGCCGGCCTTGCCCAGCCCGGCACCGACGTGGCCCTGGCCGTCGCCGACGACGACGACCGCGCTGAAGCTGAACCGCCGGCCGCCCTTGACGACCTTCGCGACGCGGTTGATCTGGACGACGCGCTCCTCGAGCGCGAGCTTGTTGGGGTCGATGCGTGCCACGGATGTTCCTCCCGATCAGAAGTCGAGGCCGGCTTCGCGGGCGGCATCGGCGAGCGACTTGATCCGCCCGTGGTACCGGAACCCGGCTCGATCGAAGACGACGCGCTCGATCCCAGCCGCCTTCGACCGCTCGGCGATGAGTCGACCGACGACGGCCGCCTCCTCCGACTTGGTCGAGCTGCCGCCCCGGAGATCCTTCTCCAGGGTCGACGCGGCGACGAGCGTCCGGCCGGACGCGTCATCGATGACCTGCGCGTAGATGTGATTGAGGCTGCGGAAGATGGCCAGACGCGGCCGCCCCGCCGTCCCCGCCAGCGTCAGGCGGATACGGTCGTGGCGCTTGCGTCGAGCCGCGCCGCGAGTGGCGGTCTGCGTCATCGTGTCAGTCCTTCTCCGTTACTTCTTTCCGCCGATCTTGCCGGCCTTGCCGGCCTTGCGGCGGATGTACTCCCCGGCGTAGCGCACGCCCTTGCCCTTATACGGCTCGGGCTTGCGGGTCGCGCGGACCTGGGCGGCGATCTGGCCGACGAGTTCCTTGTCGATGCCCACGACCGCGAGGCGCGTCGGGTTCTCGACCTCGAAGCTGATGCCCTCGGGCGGGTCGATCTCGATCGGATGGCTATAGCCGAGGTTGAGCGTGAGCTTGCGCCCGCTCAACGCGGCGCGATAGCCGACGCCGGTGATCTCGAGACCCTTGCGATAGCCGTCGGTCACCCCGACCACCATGTTGTTCACGAGGGTCCGGGTCAGACCGTGGAGCTGCTTGTGGGTCTTCTGCTCGGTCGGCCGGGTGACGACGAGCGAGCCGTCCTCCTGGCTGACGCGCATGTCCGGGTGCAGGGTCCGGGTCAGGCTGCCCTTGGGCCCCTTCACCGTCACCTGGCGCCCGTCGATGGTCACGTCGACACCCGACGGGACGGCGATGGGGAGGCGTCCGATACGCGACATCGTTTCCGGCCTACCAGACGTATGCGAGGACTTCGCCGCCGAGCTGGGCCTGCCGCGCCTGCTGGCCGGTCATGATGCCCTTGCTCGTGCTGACGATGACGATGCCGAGGCCGCCGAGCACCCGCGGGATATCGGTCTTGCGCGCGTAGACGCGCAGGCCCGGCTTGCTGATGCGCTTCAGACCTGAGACGACCGGGACCTTGCCGTCGACGTACTTGAGCGTCAGGCGAAGGACCGTGCCGGCCCCGTCCTGCTCCTCGCGCACGTCGGCGATGAAGCCCTCGTCCTTGAGGATCCGGGCGATCTCACGCTTGGTCCGCGACGCCGGCACGACCACCTCGGTATGACGGGCGCGCGACGCGTTCCGGACTCGCGTGAGCATGTCCGCGATCGGGTCGGAGATGTTCATCTCTATTTCCTACCAGCTCGACTTGGTGACGCCGGGCAGCTCCCCCAGGAGCGCACGCTCCCGGAAGCAGATGCGGCACAGCGCGAACCGTCGCATGTACGCCCGCGGGCGACCGCACACGGTGCAGCGGTGGTACGCCTGCACCTTGTGCTTCGGCTTGCGCGCGGCCTTTGCGATCATCGACTTCTTTGCCATGTCTCTCCTCCCCGCGCCTAGAGCCCGGATCTGCTGATTGAGCGCAGCAGATCGCCGCGCGGGCGGTCTCCCGGCAAGGCGGTGCCGAGCACGAGAGCGAGCGCACCCGAAGGGTGCGTGAATGGACGCGCGGAGGCACCAACGAAGGCGGGGGCCGTCCGAGCGGATGAGATGCAAGCGAACATCGGCAGATGCGTGCTCATGAGGCGAAGGGCATGCCGAGGAGCTCGAGGAGCTTCTTCGATTCCTCGTCGGTCTTCGCCGTCGTCACGATGCTGATCTCCAGCCCGCGGAGACGGTCCACCTTGTCGTAATCGATCTCGGGGAACGCGAGCTGCTCGCGCATCCCGAGCGAGTAGTTGCCGCGGCCATCGAACGACTTGCCGGGGACACCCCGGAAGTCGCGGATGCGCGGAAGAGCGAGGGTCGTCAGGCGATCGAGGAAGTCCCACATCCGCTCGCCGCGCAGGGTGACCTTCGCGCCGATCGAGTTACCGGTGCGGAGGCGGAACTGGGCGATCGAGCGCTTGGCCTTCGTGACGATCGGCCGCTGCCCCGTGATCGTGGCGAGGTCGCCGACGGCGGCGTCGAGCGCCTTCGCGTTGGTCAACGCCTCACCGAGCCCGATGTTGACGACGATCTTCGTCAGGCGCGGCACCTGGTTGGGGTTGGTGTATTCGAACTGCTTCTGGAGCGCGGGCACGACCTCGGCGGCGTAGCGCTCATGCAGGCGGCTGGTCACGACTTCGCCTCCAGCTGCTCCCCGCATTGCTTGCAGACGCGGACGCGGCGCCCGTTGTCGAGCGTCCGATGTCCGATACGAGTCGGCTTGCCGCAATTGCTGCAGACGAGCATCACCTTGCCGATCGGCAGCGGGTGGTTCACGTCGAGGATGCCGCCCGGCTCGATGCGCGGCACACCACCGATGCCGGAGGTGGACCCCTGGCGCGGCTTGGTGTGGCGCTTCGAGATGTTGATGCCTTCGACGACGACGCTCACGCCGCCCGCAGAGGACCCGCGCCGGAAGATGCTGCGCGTGCCCGAGGCAGACGGCTGGCGGCGGATGACGCGATCGACGGTCCCGCGCTTGCCGGCGTCCTTTCCGGCGAGCACGACGACCGTGTCACCCTTGCGGATCTCGGGCACCTTCGGCGATCGCGCCTGCTTGGTCGCCATCAGAGCACCTCCGGGGCGAGCGAGACGATCTTCATGTAGTTGCGGTCGCGAAGCTCGCGCGCCACCGGGCCGAAGATGCGTGTCCCGCGCGGATTGCCCTGGTTGTTGATCAGGACCGCCGCGTTCTCGTCGAAGCGGATGTAGCTCCCGTCGGCGCGGCCGTATTCCTTGTTCGTGCGGACGATGACCGCGCGCACGACGTCGCCCTTCTTCACGGCAGCGTTGGGGATGGCCTGCTTGACGCTCGCCACGATCACGTCACCTACGCCGGCGGTCGTCTTAAGCGAGCGACCCATCACCCGGATGCACTGGATGCTCCGGGCGCCGGTGTTGTCGGCGACTTTGAGACGGGTCTGCGGCTGGATCACGACGCCGCCTCCTCCGACGGACGGCTCGCAGAGTCGTCGCTTCCGTCCTCGGAAAGCTCCGCGACGCCAGCGGGGCCCTCGGCGCCGCCGGCGGGTTCACTTCCGCCGGCCGCGTCGCCCTCGTCGGACGTCTTGGACCGACCCGGATGCGCCGCGGCGTGGATCGCCTCGGTGACGGCGGCCTCCTCGCCCACGACGGCCTCGCCGGGGAGCCCGTGCTCACCGGCTCGCTGGATCACAGTGACCAGTCGCCAGCGCTTCGTCGCCGAGATCGGCCGCGACTCCTCGATGAGGACCGTGTCGCCGATGCGCGCGTCATTCGTCTCGTCGTGCGCCTTGAACTTCGTCGTCAGGCGGATGACCCGCTTGTAGAGCCGGTGGCGGGCGAGCCGCTCCACGGACACGACGATCGTCTTGTCCATCCGGTCACTGACGACGCGGCCGACCTTCGTCTTCCGCTTCCCTTGCACCTTCGTGATCGCTCCTGTCATCGCGTGATATCCCTCAAGCGGTCCGGCCGAGCTTGCGCTCGCGCTGGACGGTCAGGATCCGCGCGATCGTTCGCCGCGTCTGCGGGATCGTGCTGTAGTCCTTGAGTTGTCGGGTCGAGAGCGCGAACCGCGCTCCCCACAGGTCCTGCTTGGCCTCGCGCAGGGCGTTCTCCAGCTCCGCGTCGGAGAGCGTGCGAACCTTCTTCAGATCCACCTCAGGCCTCCTTCGCGCCTTCGCGGACGACCACGCGGGTCGCCACCGGGAGCTTGTGACTTGCGAGACGCATCGCCTCCACGGCCGCGTCGTGATCGACGCCGGCCATCTCGAACAAGATCCGGCCGGGCTTCACGACCGCCACCCAGTGGTCGGGCGCGCCCTTACCAGAACCCATCCGGGTCTCGGCGGGCTTCTTCGTCGCAGGCTTGTCGGGGAAGACCCGGATCCAGATCTTGCCGCCGCGCTTGACCGAGCGGGTCATCGCGCGCCGGGCCGCCTCGATCTGGCGGCTCGTGATCCACGCCGGCTCCTGGGTCGCGAGGCCGTACTCACCGAAGGCGACGGTGTGACCGCCCTTGGCAAGCCCGGACATGCGTCCGCGCATTACCTTGCGATGCTTGACGCGTCGCGGCATCAGCATGGCTCAGACCCCCTGCCCGGCTTGGGCACCGGCGCCGGCGAGCTCGGGGCGTCGGACCGGCTCAGGGGCGAAGTCGCCCCGGTAGATCCAGACCTTGACGCCGATGCGGCCGTAGGTCGTGTGGGCGTGGACCTGCCCGTAGCTGATATCGGCGCGCAGCGTCCCGAGCGGGATGCGGCCTTCCTTGTCCCACTCGCGGCGCCCCATCTCGGAGCCACCGAGTCGGCCGGCGACGGCGATCTTGACGCCCTTCGCGCCGGCCTTCATCGACCGCTGGATGGCCTGCTTCATCGCCTTCTTGAAGGCGATGCGGCGGGTCAGCTGGCCTGCGATGTTCATCGCCACGAGATGGGCGTCGAGCTCCGGCTGGCGGATCTCCTTGATCTCGAGCTTGACCTTGCGATCGCTCAAGCCACCGATCTGCTGGCGGAGGACCTCGACGTTGGCGCCGCCCTTGCCGATGACGATGCCCGGCTTGGCCGTGTGGATCGTGACCGTCACGTGGTTGATGCCACGCTCGATCTCGACGCCACTGACGCTGGCGTTGGCGAGCCGACGCTCGATGAGCGTACGGATCGCGATGTCCTCCTTGAGGGAGGATGTGTATTCCTTGTCCGCGTACCACTTCGCAGTCCAGGTGCGCGAGACACCCAACCGGAAGCCGTACGGATGGACCTTGTGTCCCATGTCAGGCCTCCTGGTCCGCGACGACGATCGTGATGTGGGTCATGGGCTTGTGGATGGGAAATGCCCGACCCTGTGCCCGTGGCTGGAACCGCTTGATCGTCGGGCCCTCGTCGGCGATGGCGTCGAAGACGATCAGATCCTCCGCGGACAAGTTGTGATTGTTCTCGGCATTCGCGGTCGCGCTCTTGAGCACGCGCGCGACATCCGCAGCGGCCTTCTGCGGCATGAACCGCAGGAGCGCAGCGGCCTCCTCGACCGGCTTGCCCTTGATGGCAGTGGTGACGAGGCGGGTCTTGCGCGTCGAAGCGCGCTGGTACTTGGCGGTCGCGGACACACGCATCGGGCGGCCTACTTCAGCGCCGTCGACCGTTCGGTGTGCCTGCCGTGCCCGCGGTAGTTGCGGGTCGGGCTGAACTCACCGAGCCGGTGGCCGACCATGTTCTCGGTCACGTACACGGGGACGTGCTTGTGGCCGTTGTAGACAGCGATCGTGTGGCCGATGAACGTCGGGAAGATCACCGACGCTCGCGACCAGGTCTTGACGACCTTCTTCTCGTTGCGCTTGTTCATCTCCTCGATGCGGCCGAGGAGACGGGCCTCGACGAACGGGCCCTTCTTGACGGAACGGGACATCTACTCCTTACCTCCCCGCCTACTTGCGATGTCGCGAGCGGACGATGAGGCGTCCGGTGGTCTTGGCCCGTCTGGTGCGGTAGCCCATCGCGGGCGAGCCCCACGGCGTCTTGGGCGGCATGCCGGTCGGGGACTTGCCCTCGCCGCCACCATGCGGATGGTCGCGCGGGTTCATCACGACACCGCGCACCTCGGGCCGCTGGCCCATGTGGCGCGCGCGCCCCGCCTTGCCAAGATTCTGGTTCTCGTGATCGAGGTTGCTGACCTGGCCGACGGTCGCCATGCAACCCACCGGGATGCGGCGCATCTCGCCCGACGGCATCCGGACCGTGGCATAGCCACCTTCCTTCGCCAGCAGCTGGGCAGACGTTCCGGCAGACCGGACGATCTGGCCGCCCTTGCCAGGCGTCAGCTCGATGTTGTGGATCGTCGTGCCGAGCGGGATGTTCGCCAACGGCAGCGCATTGCCGACGCGGGCCTCGGCCTCGGGTCCCGACACGACCACGTCGCCGACCCGCAGCCCGTGCGGCAGCAGCATGTAGCGCTTCTCGCCGTCGCGGTAGTGGAGCAGGCCGATACGGGCGGAGCGGTTCGGGTCGTACTCGATCGTCGCGACACGGGCCGGCACGCCGGTCTTGTCGCGCTTGAAGTCGATCCGGCGGTAGTGCTGCTTCTCGCCGCCACCGCGGTGGCGGACCGTCATGCGGCCCTGGTTGTTCCGCCCGGACCCGCGCTTCTGCGCTTCGAGCAGCGGCTTGTAGGGCTCCTTGGTGGTGATCTCCTCGAAGGTCGAGCGAGTCATCTGGCGAAGCCCGGGCGAGGTCGGCTTGTAATTGCGAAGCGGCATCGTCAGACCCCCTCGAAGAATTCGATCTTCTGGCCCGGGGCCAGCGTGACGATGGCCTTCTTCCAGGGCGTGGTGTGGCCGACGATCCGCCCGCGCCGCGTCCCGCGCCGCTTCTCCTTGGCCTTCGTCGTCAGGACGTTGACCGAGACGACGGTCACCGCCTCCTTCTTGTACAGCTCCTCGACAGCCGCCTTGATTTGGATCTTGTTGGCCTTCTCGTGGACGGCGAACGTGTACTTGCCACGGCCCGACTCGTCGATCGACTTCTCGCTGACGACGGGACGCACGATGACATCGGCCGCGGTGAGGGCGGTCACGCGTGCACCTCCTTCGCGGCGCTGCCATACACGCTCTCCATGCGGGCGAGCGCGGGCTGCTCGATCAGCACGAGGTCGGCATCGATGAGATCGACCACGTTGAGCGAGTCCGCCAAGATCACGTTGACCGTCGGCAGGTTGCGCGCCGACAGCTCGAGGTTCTCATCGCGCCCGGGCGCGACGAGGAGGACGCGACCGTTCGCTTCGAGCGCCTTGAGGACGCCCGCGAGCTCCCGCGTCTTCATCGCCTCGAGGCCGAAGCCGTCGATCACCTTGAGCTGGTCGTCGCCGAGCTTGGCGGTGAGCGCACCACGCAGTGCAAGGCGCTTCATCTTGCGTGGCAAACGCTGCTCGTACGAGCGCGGGTGCGGACCGAAGACCGCGCCGCCGCCACGGTAATGCGGGGCGGTGCGCGAACCCTGGCGGGCGCGGCCGGTGCCCTTCTGCCGATACGGCTTCTGGCCGCCGCCGCGGACCTCGCCGCGGGTGCGGGTGTCATGGGTCCCGACGCGACGCGCCGCCAGCTGGGCGGTCACGACCTGATGCAGGACCGCCGTGTTGACCGGCGCGGCGAAGAGCTCATCGCTGAGGTCGACGTTGCCGACGGTCTTGCCCGTCCTGTCGTACAGGGGGATCGATGGCATCGTCAGGCCTTCCTGACCAGGATGAGCGAGCCGCGCGCGCCCGGGAGTGTCCCCTTGACGAGCAGCAGGTTGCGCTCGGGATCGGTGCGCACGACACGCACCTTCCTGATCGTCACGGTGTCATCGCCCATATGTCCAGCCATCCGGACGCCCTTGTAGACGCGGCCAGGCGTCGTGCCGGGACCGATCGAACCGGGCTCGCGGTGATGGTCGGAGCCGTGGGTCTTCGGTCCGCGCTTGAAGTTGTGGCGCTTGATGTGCCCGGCGAACCCCTTGCCCTTCGACACACCCGACACGTCGACGTGGTCGCCGGCGGTGAACAGGTCCTCGATCGACACCGTCTGGCCGACTTCGTAGTCGTCGACGCTATCGACCCGGAACTCGCGCAGGGTGGCGAGGCTCTGGGCGGCCTTGGGCAGGCTCTTGAGCTGACCCGCCTCGGGCTTGCTGAGCTTCTTGGCCGGCTCCGTCCCGAGCTGCACGGCGGTGTAGCCGTCGCGGTCGGTCGTGCGGAGGCGCGTGACGGTATTCGGTTCGATGGCGAGCACGCTGACGGCCACCATCGTCCCGTCGTCCTGGAACACCTGCGTCATGCCGACTTTTCGGCCTATCAGTCCGATTGACATCACATCTTGATCTCGATGTCGACGCCAGCGGCGAGGCTGAGTCGCATCAGGGCGTCGACGGTCTTCGAGCTCGGATCGAGGATGTCGACGAGCCGCTTGTGGGTGCGGATCTCGAACTGCTCCCGCGAGTCCTTGTCGATGAACGGCGAACGCAAGACGGTGAACTTCTCGATGCGAGTGGGCAGCGGCACCGGGCCGAGAACGTCAGCGCCGGTGCGCTGCGCGGTCTCGACGATCTGCGCCGCCGACTGGTCGAGCAATCGGTGGTCGTAGGCCTTGAGGCGGATCCGGATCCGCTGCTTCGCCATCGGTCCCTACTCGTCGATCTTGGTGATGGC
>JBKPMM010000148.1:0-12492 GCA_046732155.1 Chloroflexota bacterium
GACCAGCCGTTCCGCGACGAGGACCGGACCGTGGGTGAGTTGATCACCGATCGCATCGCGACGATCGGCGAGAACATCGTCGTGCGCCGTTTCACGCGCTACGCGCTCGGGGAGGAGCTGTGAGCGACACCGCGACAGCCGCGGTGGCCGAGGATCGACCGGTCGCGTACCGGCGGATCCTGCTCAAGCTGTCCGGGGAGGCGCTTCTCGGCGACCGTCCGTACGGCGTCGATCCGGCGTTCTGCTCGTTCATCGCCGACCAGGTGCAGCACGTGCACCAGCGTGGTGTCCAGGTCGGCATCGTGGTCGGCGGCGGGAACATCTTCCGTGGCCTCGCGGCCGCGGCACGTGGTATGGATCGCGCGACCGGCGACTACATCGGCATGCTTGCGACCGTCATGAACGGCCTCGCGCTGCAGGACGCGCTCGAGACCGTCGGTGTCCCGACCCGTGTCATGACGGCGATCGCGATGAACGAGATCGCGGAGCCGTACATCCGCCGGCGTGCCATCCGACACCTCGAGAAGGGCCGTGTCACGATCTTCGTCGCCGGGACCGGCAACCCGTACTTCACGACCGACACGGCGGCGGCGCTGCGCGCTGTCGAGATCAACGCCGAGGTCCTGCTCAAGGCCACCAAGGTGGACGGCGTATACGACAAAGACCCGATGACGAATGACGGAGCCCAGCGGTACGCTCGCCTCGAATACGCCGATCTCCTCCGCGACCAGCTCAAGGTCATGGACGCCGCGGCGGTCAGCCTCGCCATGGAGAACGATCTCCCGATCATCGTGTTCGACCTCAACCAGCCCGACAACATCACGAAGGTCGCGACCGGCGAGTCGGTCGGGACGCTCATCTCCAGCGGAGGACCATCCGCATGAGCACCGAGATCCTCACCGACGCCGACCAGAAGATGACTCGTGCCGTCGATGCCATGGAGCGTGATTTCCAGGCGGTCCGCACGGGCCGTGCCTCGACGGCGCTGGTCGAGCGGATCCTCGTCGATTATTACGGCACGCAGACCCCGCTCAACCAGCTCGCCGGTATCAGCGTCCCCGAGCCGCATCAGATCGTCATCCAGCCTTGGGACCGCAGCGTCCTCGGCGCGATCGAGAAGGCGATCACCAAGAGCGACATCGGCCTCGTCCCCAACGTCGACGGTGCCGTCGTGCGACTGAACATCCCGCCGTTGACCGAGGAGCGTCGCAAGGACCTCGTCCGGGTCGTCCACAAACGGATGGAGGAGGCGCGCGTGGAGATCCGCAACATCCGTCGGGATGCCAACGACCATCTCAAGCGCGAGGAGCGTGACGGGACGATCGGGACGGACGATTCGCATCGACAGGCCGAGACCCTCCAGAAGACCACCGACCGCCACATCAGCGAGGTCGACCGTCGCGGGGCGGCGAAGGAGCAGGAGGTCCTCGAGGTCTAAGTGGCGCGCGCACCCCTGGCCCGACCCACCGACGCGCCGCCGATCGCGCACGAACCGGTCGAAGACCACCCGTTCCTGCCGGCTGAGGACCTGCCCCGGCACGTGGCGATCATCATGGACGGGAACCGCCGCTGGGCGCGCCAGCACGACAAGCCGGAGATCGAGGGGCACACCGCCGGCGTCGAGTCCATCCGGGAGATCCTCAAGCACGCCGTCCGCCGCGGCGTCCCGGTCATGACGCTCTACGCGTTCAGCCGCGAGAACTGGGCCCGCTCTGACGACGAGGTGATCGGCCTATTCGGCTTGCTCGAAGCGGCGATCCGCAGCGAGACCGAAGAGCTGCGCGCCCAAGGTGTCCAGATCCGGCTCCTCGGCCGGCTCGACGAACTGCCCGAGGAGACGCGCCGCTCGATCGGCGAGGCGCTCGACGCGACGGCGGGCGGCGACCGGCTGATCCTGAACGTCGCATTCAACTACGCGGGCCGCACCGAGCTGGTCGACGCGGTCCGACGCCTCGTCGCTGAGGGCACCAGTCCCGGCTCGATCGACGAGTCGACCATCGGTGCGGCGCTCTACACGGCGGGCCTGCCGGACCCGGATCTGCTGATCCGCACCGGCGGCGAGCAGCGGATCTCGAACTTCCTGATCTGGCAGTCGGCGTACGCCGAGCTGTACTTCTGCGATGCCCTGTGGCCCGACTTCGGGCCGGCTGCCTTCGACCAAGCGCTGCTCGAGTTCGCGCGCCGTCATCGCCGTTTCGGCCGGTAGCCGAGGGTGCGTCAGCGCGCGACGAGCGCGGCGATCCTTGTCCCGGTGCTCCTCATCGTCATCGCGGTCGGTGGGCTCGCCATCTCGCTCGCGATCGCACTCGTGACGCTCGTGGCGGCGCGCGAGGTGTTCGCGCTGCTGAGGACCGCGGGTCAGCCGGCGTTGGCCGCGCTCGGTGGCGTGCTTGCCCTCACGGTCGTCCTCGACGCCGCATTCCCCGATGTGCTCGAGGGCAGCGGCCTGTTGCTGATCGCGATCGGTGTGGTCTTGACCGCGGTCGCGGCGTTCACCCGGCCCGACCCTCGCGACGGTCTCGGAACGTGGATGTCCACCGTGTTCGGCGCGCTCTACGTGAGCATGCTCGCGTTCGTGATCCGGCTCGGCCACGCGGGTGCGCCACTCCCCGCAGGCGCGCCACTCGAGGTCCTCGGACCCGAGCGCGGTTGGATCGTCCTGCTGATCCTCGCGGTGTGGTCGTACGACACCGGCGCCTACCTCGTCGGTCGTCAGTTCGGGCGCGACAAGTTCCTGACGCACATCTCACCGTCGAAGACCTACGCCGGACTGATCGGCGGCGTCGTGGCCACGACCGTGGTCGTCGGCCTCATGCTCATCGGTCTGGGGCAGTCGCCGGGCCACGCGCTCGTCCTTGGCCCGCTTGCGGCGCTCGCCGCCCAGGCCGGCGATCTCGCGGAATCGATGCTCAAGCGCGCCGCGAACACCAAGGATTCCGGGACGCTGATCCCGGGTCATGGCGGGATGCTCGACCGGGTCGACTCATTCCTATTCGCCGCGCCCGTCGTGACGCTCTATGTCGTCGCCCTCATCGCCTGAGCCGGCCGACGCCCGGCGCGGCGTCGCGCTCCTCGGATCGACGGGCTCGATCGGCGGCCAGGCGGTCGAGGTGTTGGCCGCGCACCCTGAGCTGTTCCGGGTCGTCGCGCTGGCGACTCGGTCCAACGCGGCCGCACTCCAGGACCAGGCGGACCGACTGGGACCGGAGATCGCAGCCATCGCGCCGTCCGAGGCCGACCTCGTCGACCTGGCGACGCGCGACGACGTCGATCTCGTGGTCGTCGGGACGGGCGGGATCGTCAGCCTGCGCCCTGTCGTCGCCGCCCTCCGTGCCGGCAAAGTGGTTGCGACCGCCAACAAGGAGACGCTCGTGGCTGGCGGTCATCTGGTCATGCCGGAGGCGCGCCGGTCGGCGGCCGCTGTCGCCGAGGAGCGACCGGGTGATCCATACGCCAGCCCACTGGCGTGGCTGCGGCCGATCGATTCGGAGCATTCAGCGCTGTGGCAGTGCCTGGTCGGAGAATCGATCGCATCCGTCGACGCGCTGATCCTGACGGCCTCGGGCGGTCCGTTCCTCGACATCGGCGCTGATCAGCTCGCGCTCGTGACCGCCGACGAAGCGCTCAAACACCCGACCTGGTCGATGGGCGCCAAGATCACGATCGACTCAGCGACGCTCGCGAACAAGGGCTTGGAGGTCATCGAAGCCCACTGGCTGTACGATGTCGAGTACGACGCCATCGAGGTGGTGATCCATCCGCAGAGCGTCGTCCACTCTGCCGTCCGCTTCGTCGACGGCTCCCTGAAGGCCCAGTTGGGCACCCCGGATATGCGCCTCCCGATCCAGTACGCCATGACCTATCCCGATCGACGGCCCTCACCGGCGGCGTCGCCCGACCTGATCGCCACGGGTCGGCTCGACTTCCGGCGCCCCGATACCGAGCGCTTTCCGGCCCTGCGGATCGCGCGAGAAGCGGGCATCGCCGGGCCGTGGGCGTCGGCCGCGCTCATCGCAGCCGACGACGTCGCGGTCGAGCGCTTCCTCGCCGGATCCCTCGACTTCCCCGGGATCCCGCACCTCCTCGAAGCGGCTGTCGAGCGATTCGGATCGGGCAGCGGTGAGCCCGACATCGATGCACTCATCGCGCTCGATGCCGACGTGCGCGCGACCTACGCCACCGGTTCGGTCGGAGGGACCGCCTGATGGGGATCCTCCAGCCCATCATCACCATCGTCCTGTTCTTCCTGATCCTCGGGACACTCGTCGTCATCCACGAGCTCGGCCATTTCGTGGCAGCGCGCGTCGCCGGTGTTCGGGTCCTCGAGTTCGGGATCGGGTTCCCGCCCCGAGCCAAGGTCCTCCGGTCCAAGGGGGAGACGCTGTACACGCTGAACTGGCTGCCGATCGGCGGTTTCGTGAAGCTCGAAGGCGAGGACGGCGACAACGCCACCGACCCGCGTGCGTTCTCATCGAAGAGCCTCCCCGTACGACTCGGCATCCTCGTCTCGGGCGTCGTGATGAACGTGCTGCTCGCGTTCGTGATCTTCACTGGCATCGTGTGGCTCGCGTCGCCGCAGGTCGGGGCCAAGTTCGCCGAGGTCCAGCAGGGTTCACCCGCGGCGACCGCCCGTCTCCAGGCCGGCGAGACGATCGTCGCGGTCAACAGTGAGCGGTTCCAGATCTTCGTCGGGCCGGAGATCGTCGACGTGCTCCGTGCGAATGCCGGTCACACCGTCACGCTAACCGTCCAGAGTGCGAACGGCGCGACCCGAGAGGTGACGACGACGCTGCGCGATCCCAGCCGGATCGATGCCGACCATGGCGCCCTCGGCATCAAGGCGATCGAGTACGCCTACGACGGCTCGACGACCTCGAACGACCTCGCCACGGCGATCCAGGTGGGCTTCCAGCAGACCGTCCGGTGGATGG
Organism: Chloroflexota bacterium; assembly: GCA_046732155.1. Classification (GTDB taxonomy): domain Bacteria; phylum Chloroflexota; class Limnocylindria; order Limnocylindrales; family CSP1-4; genus SPCO01. Next base: position 4,932 of record JBKPMM010000148.1, read on the forward strand.
GCCTGATCATCGGCGGACTCGGGTCGCTCGTCGGAGCGGTCCTCTCGAATCCGACGTCGCCACCTCCGGTCTCCGGCCCGATCGGTATCGCGACGCAGATCGGCGACGTCTTCTTCACGGCTGGCCCGATCTTCACGTTGTTCGTCGCCGGGATCCTGTCCGCGAACCTTGCCGTCGTGAACATCCTGCCGTTCCCACCGCTCGACGGCGGGCGGATGTTGATGATCACCCTCAAGCGGATCTTCGGCTCGCGGATCAGCGTGCGGGCTGAACAGCTCACGTACCTTGTCGGGTTCGCCTTCCTCTTCGCGTTCATCATCTGGGTGTCCGGCTTCGATATCGTCCGGTCGCTCGGCGGAGCACCGCCACCACAGCCATGACTCTCGCCACGCCTCGCATCCGGCGTCGACAGACGGCGACCGTCGACGTTGGCGGTGTCCTCGTGGGCTCGGACCATCCCGTCGTCGTCCAGTCGATGACGAACACCGATACGGCTGACCCGGACGCGACGGCGATCCAGGTGGCGCGCCTGGCCCATTCTGGTTCCGAGCTCGTGCGCGTGACGGTCAACACGGAGGAGGCCGCGGCAGCCGTCCCGGAAATGGTCCGCAAAGTCCGCGGTCTGGGCGTCGACGTCCCGATCATCGGCGACTTCCACTACAACGGCCACAAGCTGCTGGTCGAGTACCCGGAGATGGCCGCGGCGCTCGCCAAGTACCGCATCAACCCGGGCAATGTCGGGGCGAAGCGGCACGACGAGCACTTCGCGACGATCGTGAAGGTGGCCATCGACAACGGGAAGCCGGTCCGGATCGGCGTCAACTGGGGCTCGCTCGACCAGGCGATCCTCACCGAGCTCATGGACGCGAACGCCGCGTCCGCCGAGCCGCGTGACTCGCGTGACGTGATGATCGACGCGATGCTCGAGTCGGCGCTTCGGTCGGCGGAGCTGGCCGAAGAGACCGGCCTCGGGCACGACCGCATCATCATCAGCGCGAAGGTGAGCGGCGTCCGTGACCTCGTGGACGTCTATCGCCTGCTCGCCGCGCGCTGCGACTACCCGCTGCACCTGGGCCTGACCGAGGCCGGGATGGGCGACAAGGGGATCGTCGCCTCGACGGCAGGTCTGGCGATATTGCTCAACGAGGGCATCGGGGACACGATCAGGGTCTCGCTGACGCCAGAGCCGGGCGCGCCCCGCGAGCGCGAGGTCGAGGTCGCCCAGCAGATCCTCCAGTCGATGGGGCTGCGCTCGTTCCTTCCGCAGGTATCGGCTTGTCCCGGTTGCGGCCGGACGACGTCGACGTTCTTCCAGGAGATGGCCCAGCAGATCCAGGGCTATCTCAAGGACCGGATGCCGGAGTGGCGCGAGACGCGTCCGGGCGCCGAGGATCTCCGCGTCGCCGTGATGGGCTGCGTCGTCAACGGGCCCGGCGAGTCGAAGCACGCCGATATCGGCATCAGCCTGCCCGGAACGTTCGAGGAGCCGATCGCGCCGGTGTTCATCGACGGCCGCCTCGACCGCACGCTCCGCGGGGATGGTCTCGTCCAGGAATTCATCGACATCCTCGAGGACTACGTCGCTCGGCGGTTCCCGGCCCCCGTTTGAGCGTCCACCCATCCGGGTATATACTTCGGATAACTGAACGGCCGCTCCGTGACGTGGGTGACCCCCACGTTTTTTTTCGGACCGGTCGTTGCTTGGTTGTGGCGGAAGAAGGAGGCGATCGTGAGTCGAGACTTCGTTGGCGCCCTCCTTCAGCTGAACGCCGAGAAGCAGGTCTCTCGTGAACAGCTCATCGGAGCGGTCGAGGACGGCATCCAGTCGGCGTACCGGCGCGTGGCGGGCGATGAGGACATCCACGTCCGCATCGATGCGGAATCGGGCCGTATCCGTGTGTTCCGCGCACGCCTCGTCGTCGAGGAGATCGAGGACGAGCTGACCCAGATCACGGTCGACGACGCCCGCAAGTTCGAGGCGAACGCAAAGCCCGGCGACCTCGTCGAGACGGAGCAGCTCGACGGCGACGTGTTCGGCCGGATCGGCGCCCAGACCGCCAAGCAGATCGTGCTCCAGCGCATCCGCGAGGTCGAGCGCGACCAGGTCTTCGACCAGTTCGCGAGCCGCGAGGGCGAGCTCATCACCGGGACCGTCAACCGGGTGGAGCCGCGCGCCATCATCCTCGACGTCGGCAAGAACACGGAAGCGATCCTTGCGACGACCGAGCAGAGTGCACTCGAGCATTACCGCATCGGCCAGAACGTGAAGGCTTTCGTGCTGGAGGTACGGCGCTCCGTCCGCGGTCCGCAGATCTTCGTGAGCCGGACCCACAAGGGCTTCCTGCGGCGGCTGTTCGAGCTCGAGGTGCCCGAGATCCATAGCGGTACGGTCGAGATCAAGGCGATCGCGCGCGAAGCCGGCAGCCGCTCCAAGGTCGCGGTCTCGTCGCGCCAGGATGGTCTCGATCCGGTCGGTGCGACCGTAGGTCAGCGCGGCGCCCGCGTGCAGGCGGTCGTCGCGGAGCTCGCCGGCGAGAAGATCGACGTCATCCCTTGGAACGACGACCCGGCCGTATTCGTGGCGAATGCGCTGAGCCCGGCCCAGGTGCTCTCCGTCGATATCGATGAAGAGAAGCGGATCGCGTCGGTCACCGTTCCTGAGCGGATGCTGTCGCTCGCGATCGGCCGTGAAGGCCAGAATGCCCGGCTCGCGGCCCGTCTGACCGGCTGGCGCATCGACATCCGCAGCGACGTGTCGGTCGCCGAGGCCAAGGCGGCCACGGAGCAGTCCGAGGCAGAAGCCGAGGCCGCGACGCCGGCGGAGGGCGCAGCAACGTCGACTGCGGCGACCGACACGGAAGACGCGACAGCCGCCGCGGCACCGGCCAAGCCGAAGCGAACGACCAAGAAGGCAGCGGCTGACACGGCCGCGACCGACGATGCCGTTGCTGCGACCGACGGAGCTGCCGTCGCGAAGCCCAAGCGAACCACCAAGAAGGCAGCCGCCACGACGACCGACGACGGCACGGACGGGTCGTCGGACGGCGCGGCAGAAGCTGCGGATGCCCCCGAGGCGGCGCCCACCGAGGAGGTGGCGACGTAGCCGGGGCAGCCACCCCGACCAGCTTGCTGCCCGTTCGCCGGGTCCCCACCCGGACGTGCGTGGCATGTCGCACGTCCCGCGCCAAGCGCGATCTGCGACGTATCGTCCGTACGCCCTCAGGCGACGTCGTATTCGACCCGACGGGACGCCTCGCGGGGCGGGGCGCCTATGTCTGTCACGACACGGATTGCCTGTCCATAGCCATCACCAAGGGCGCCCTCGCCAGGGCGCTCGAGACACAGCTCCCAGCGGCCTTCCTTGCGGAGGCCGGTACCGGAGCCACCCCCATGCACACTGCCCAAGGAGGAACCCGTGGCAAGGAGTAGGAGCGGCACCCGCGGCCGACGCGGGCCCCGCAAGCCACCGCGTCGACCCGACCAGAATGCGTCGTCGGTACAGACGATCGATCCGCGTGAGCGCGGCGCGATCGAGCTGCCCACCACGATCACCGTCAAGGAGCTCGCGGATCTGCTGTCGGTCAACGTCGCGGACGTCATCCGCGAGCTGATCAAGAGCGGCATCTTCGCGACGATCAACCAACTCATCGACCGCGACACGGCGTCGCTGGTCGCGTCAGAGCTCGGCTACGAAGTGGCCGAGACCGTCGCAGCATCGACCAACGGTACGGGCGCGGAGGGCGACACGGAGGGAGCTGCCCCCGAGGCTACGAAGGAAGTCCTCTTCGAGGAGGACGACCCCAGGAAGCTCGAGCCGCGGGCTCCGATCGTCACCGTCATGGGCCACGTCGATCACGGCAAGACGAGCCTGCTCGACGCACTGCGCTCGACCGAGGTCGCCGCGGGCGAACGTGGTGGCATCACCCAGCACATCGGTGCGTCGGAGATCGACCACGATGGGAAGCGCGTCGTCTTCCTCGACACGCCGGGTCACGAGGCGTTCACCGCGATGCGCGCTCGCGGCGCGCGCGTCACGGACATCGCGATCATCGTGGTCGCAGCCGATGACGGCGTGATGCCGCAGACGCTCGAGGCGATCAGCCACGCGAAGGCCGCCAAGGTCCCGTTGATCATCGCGCTCAACAAGATCGACAAGCCGGACGCGGATCCGACTCGCGTCAAGACCGAGCTCACTGAAGCCGGTGTCGTCATCGAGGAGTACGGCGGCGACGTGCCGCTCGTCGCGGTGTCGGCCAAGAGCGGCCAGGGCCTCGACGAGCTCATCGAGATGGTGCTGCTCGTCGCCGATCTCCAGGAGCTCAAGGCGAATCCGGACCGCCCGGCGATCGGCACGATCGTCGAGGCGCAGCTTGACAAGGCGCGCGGCGCCGTCGCGACGGCTCTCATCCAGACGGGCACGCTCAACGTCGGCGACATCATCGTCGTGGGCGAGACGTTCGGCCGCGTCCGGGCGATGGAGAACGACCGCGGCAAGCGTGTGAAGTCGGCTGGTCCGGCAAGCGCGGTGGTCGTCCTCGGTCTGTCGGAAGTCCCCGAGGCCGGCGACATCCTGCGTGTCGTCGCCGATGACAAAGCGGCTCGTACCGCCGTCGAGACCCGCAGGGCGCAGGTCGCCGCGAAGGGTGGCGATGGCAGTGGCCGCGCGACCCTCGAGGACCTGTATCGGCAGATCCAGGCCGGTCAGGCCAAGGAGCTGCGGATCATCCTCAAGGCGGATGTGTCCGGGTCGCTGGGTGCCATCACCCACGCACTCGAGCAACTCGACCAGGACGAGGTTCGGATCAACGTCCTGCTCGAGGCCGCCGGCGACATCACCGACAACGACATCATGCTGGCGACGGCATCGAACGCGATCGTCGTCGGGTTCAACACGTCGATCACCGATACGGCTCGGCGAGCGGCCGAGGACGAAGGCGTCGACGTCCGCCTCTACGACATCATCTACAAGCTCACCGACGACATCGACGCGGCTCTCAAGGGTCTGCTCGAGCCGGAGGAAGTGGAGGTCGTCGAGGGCCGGGCCGAGGTGCGCCAGGTCATCCGCGTCGGCAAGAACACGGTCATCGCCGGTTCGTACGTCACTGACGGCCGGATCGTCCGGGCCAACGCCCGGATCTGGCGCGGTGGCCGCGTGATCGCGACCGACCGGATCGAGTCGCTGCGGCGCTTCCGGGATGACGTGCGCGAGGTCCAGACGAACTACGAGTGTGGTATCGGCCTGGCGTCGTTCCACGACATCGAGGAAGGTGACGTCATCGAGTGTTACTCGACACAGATGGTCTCCCGGGCCGCCGTCACCGCGTAGGGGCGCCACCAGGTTCGCCGTATGCGTGCGTTGCCCGCTGCGCGCCATCGCTCACGCACGTGTGAGTGCGCTCGCTCCTGCGCTCGCGGGCGCCTTCGCCTCCGTCGTCCTGGCGGCGCCCAGGCAGTCGCAGCTCGGCGCCAAGGGAGCTCCAACATCGCCAACGCAGTTGCAGCTCGGCGCCAAGGGAGCTCCAAGATCGCCAAGGCAGTTGCAGCTCGGCGCCAAGGTAGCTCGAAGATCGCCAAGGTAGTTCGTCAGTGACGCAACGGACTGACCGGATCGACGAACTGCTACGGCAGGAGATCGGCTCGATCGTGAGTCGTGAGGTGGCCGATCCGCGGATCGGGTTCGCCACGATCACGAAGGTCGAGACGACCCCGGATCTGCGCCACGCGAAGGTGTGGGTGAGCGTTATCGGGCAGCCCGCGGAGCGGACTGCGACGATCGCCGCGCTCGGCCGGGCGATGCCGTTCGTCCGCCATGAGCTGGGCAGGAACCTTCGGTTGAAGCGGATCCCGGACCTCCACGTCGAGCTTGACGACACCGCCGAACGCGGCACTCGGGTGCTCCATCTGCTCGACGAGCTCGAATCCGGGAAGGCGGAGCCGGCCGAAGACCTCCCGACAGGGGAGACGTTGCCAACGCCAGTCGCGCGTGTCAGCCATGACGGCGACGCGATCGACGAGCCGCCGTCCGCGGTGATCCCGCCGAAACCACGTCGCCGCCGCGGTCATGGCCGGTCGACGAACAAGACCAGCCCGCGCCGCTCGACCCGATGAGCGTCGACCTGTCGCCGTACCTCGATACGGTTCCCGACGTCGTCGTCGACCGCGTGCGTGGCGCACGACGTGTCCTGGCGGTCGCGCATGAGAACCCGGACGCCGACACACTGGGCGCCACGCTCGGCGTCGTCCGTCTGGTCGAGCGGCTCGGCGGCACGGCTGATCCTGTCTGCACGGATCCCGTACCGCCGCTGTATACGTTCCTCGAGGGTGTCGAGCGGTTCCGGACCGATCCAGACCCCACGGCCGAGTACGACCTGCTCGTGCTCTCCGACTGTGCGACGGCGGATCGCGTCGGCGAGGTCGGCGTGCGTCACCGTGAGCTGTTCGAGTCGCTACCGCGCGTCGTCATCGACCACCACGCATCGAACGACGCTCGGGGCGACGCCGACTGGATAGAACCGCACGCAGCCGCGACGTGCGAGATGGTCACGTTGCTCGCGGCCTGCCTCGGCGTGCCGCTCGCGTCGGATCCGTCGCTCGCTGCCGCGCTGATGGCCGGGATCGTGATGGACACCGCGACGTTCGCCCACCCGAACGCGACGCCGCGGACGCTGGTGGTCTCGGCCGCGCTCGTCGAGGCGGGTGCGCCACTGTCCGACATCTCGCGGCGCCTGTATCGCTCCAAACCCCCGGAGCAGCTCGGCCTCTTCGGGCGTGTGCTCGACAAGCTCGAGACCTACGACGAGGGCCGCGTGGTCGCCTCGACGCTGCTCGATGCCGACCTGGAGGCGACCGGGACGCAGCCACCGCATAGCGAGGGCATCATCGACCTGCTCGCCCAGGCCGAGGTCGCCGAGGTGGCCATCCTGTTCAAGGAGGCCGGCGACACGACGCGGATCAGCGTCCGGACGAAGCCCGGCGGTGTCGACGCGACGGTGCTCACGGGCTTCTTCGGCGGGGGAGGGCACGCCCGGGCGGCTGGCGCGACCGTGCCGCTCCCCGTCGAGCAGGCACGGGACGCCGTCCTCGCTGAGGCTCGCAAGGCCGCGGCAGCCGTCAGCCGCTGACGTGGCGCGCTCTTCGCTCGGACCCGGTCTCGACGGGATCCTCGTCGTCGACAAGCCGATCGGCCCGACCTCGCACGACATCGTCGGGCTCGTCCGCCGTCTCGCGGCGACGAAGCGGGTCGGCCACGGCGGGACGCTCGATCCGTTCGCGTCTGGTGTCCTCCCCGTCTTCCTCGGGCGTGCCACGCGCGTCGTCGAGTTCCATCTGGCCGACCGCAAGGCATACCGCGCGACGATCTGCTTCGGAGCGTCGTCCACGACGGACGACCTGGAGGGTGAGCTCACCCCGTCCGATCGACCAGCGCCCACCCGCGAGGTGGTCGAGGCAGCGCTACCGTCGTTCACCGGCCCTATCAGCCAGCGTCCGCCGGCGTACTCGGCGATCAAGATCGGCGGGCGCCGCGCGTACGCCATGGCGCGTGCCGGCGAGACGGTCGAGC
>JBKPMM010000149.1:0-7873 GCA_046732155.1 Chloroflexota bacterium
GGGTCGGGTTTCGCGATCGCCCAGTCGAGGGCGGCGCGCATGTTGTCGTGCTCCCGTTCGAGACGATCGAGCCACGTCCGTTGATCGTCGCCGGACAAGCGGGGCGCCGCCATCTGCGCGAGCTCGAGCATCGCAGCGGCATGGCGGTCGGCGATCACGACGGCATCCCCTCGACTGGCCAGCATCTCAGCGGCGTATTCACGGATCGTCTCGAGCATCGCGAACCGCGCCTCGGGCGCGCTCTCGGTGTGGCCCTCGTCGAGGCGGACGAGGCTCTGGTCGACGAGCTCCCCGACCCGCTCGACGACGTCACCGCCGACCTCGTCGGCCGGCCCGCACACACGCTCCGCCATCTCGAGGTCGAACCCGCCCCGGAACACCGAGAGCCGATCGACCAGTCGACGCGCTCCGTCATCGAGCAGGTCATAGCTCCAGCCGATCGCGCCGCGTAGCGTCTGTTGTCGCTCCGGCAGATCACGTGATCCCGCCGTCAGCAGATCGAGGTGATGCTCGAGACGCGCGAGGATCTGGTCCGGGGTGAGCAACTTCGTCCGGGCGGCGGCGAGTTCGATGGCGAGCGGCATGCCATGCAGCCGCGCGGCGATGCCTGCGACGGCAGGTGCGTTGGCATTCGTGACCTCGAACGCCGGTCGAACGGCTGTCGCTCGTGCGATGAACAACCGCACCGCTTCGAACTGGGTGAGTGTCTCGAGATCCAGCTCGCGCAACTCGCGCGGCAGGTTCAGCCGCTCCATCTCGGACAGATGGGTCGTATCTGGCGGCGCGGGGAGGCCGGGCACGGGGTACTCCTGTTCGCCAGAGACCCGAAGTGGGATCCGCGTGGTGACGATCGCCTTGAGGTTCGGGCAACGTCGGAGCAGGTCGGCGACGTCGGGTCCTGCCTCGGTCACCTGCTCGAAGTTGTCGAGGACCACGAGGACCTGCCGGTCGCCGATCTCGTCGGCGAGGACGTCCATCGACGGGCGGTTCGCCGTTTCCGCCAGGCCAAGCGTCCGCGCGATGGTCGGCACGACCAGCGATGCGTCCCTGACGGCGTCGAGGGCGACGAACCAGACGCCGCCGGGGAAGTCATCCGCCGCGCTCGCGGCAAGCTGCAGCGACAGCCGCGTCTTCCCCGTACCGCCGGGTCCCGTCAGCGTCAGTAGCCGGGTGGTGGCCAGCAATCCGAGCGCCTCCGCGACCTCGCGTTCGCGCCCGACGAAGGTCGTGAGTTGGACCGGCAGGTTGTTCGGTCGCGCGTCGAGCGAGCGCAACGGCGGGAACGTGTCCTCGAGTCCCCCGATCACGAGCTGGCTCAGCCGCTCCGGCCCCCGCAGGTCTTTGAGCCGATGCGGCCCGAGATCGCGCAGCGTCACGTCCGGCGGTAGCGCGTCCGCGATCAGCGACCTCGTCGTGTCGCTGACGAGGACCTGGCCGCCATGGGCGACCGCCGCGATGCGCGCCGTCCGGTTGATGTCGTACCCGATGACGTCACTGCCGACCGACTCGATCTCGCCCGTGTGGATCCCCATCCGGACGTGAACCTGGACGCCATCTGGCCATGTCTCCGATCCGATCGCTCGCTCGCCATCGACCGCGGCCGCGACCGCATCGAGCGGGCGCCGGAAGATCACGAAGAACGAGTCACCTTCTGTCGACTGCTCGTAGCCGTCGTGGGCCTCGAACGCCGCCCGCAGGAGCTCACGATGGCGCTCACGGAGGACGCGATACGGCCCCGTGCCGAGCGCGAGCTCGAGCCGGGTCGAGCCCTCGATGTCGCTGAAGAGGCACGTGACGGTGCCGGACGGGGGACCGGGGTGATCGGGCATGCGTGGTCGCCGGCCCGCCCGTCAGTGACGGTCAGCTTCGGTGAGGCCGCGAAGCCGTCCGGCGAGCCCTCGCAGGATCGCCAGCGCGACCGCCGGTTGTTCCGTGACGACGGCCTCGAAGTCCCACGTCGCGAGCGCCAGGCACACGGTGGGCTCGTCGGCGACGACCTGCGCGACGCGCGGCCGCCCGTCGAGCACCGACAACTCTCCGAAGAAGTCGCCCGGGCCAAGACGTGCGATCGTCGCGCCGTCGCGGACGACGCGGACGGATCCGCGAGCGACGAGGAAGAAGCCGGTGCCGACCTCGCCCTGGCGCGCGATCACGTGGTCCTTGGGAAACTCGACCTCGATGACCCGCCCTGCGATCGCGTCGAGCCCGGCCGCGTCGACACCGGCGAGCAACGGAGCGCCGGCCAACAGCTCCGCGCGGTCGTCGGGGGTGATGGTCGTGCCGGTCTCCATCCGTGCGTGATGCTGCGCTGCGTGGCGGTCGAGCGTCAAGGTCGCCAAGACGACATTCCGGGTGAACGCGCTGGACGCGCGCGTGGCACGATGCGCGTCATGATCGACCGCGACGAACTGATCGACGCGATCTCCGGTTTCGGCCTGTTCTCGGACCTGTCGGCGCCGCAGCTCGAGGCGATCATCCACATCTTCGACGAGCGGATGTTCGCCGAGGGCGAGACGATCGTGCACCAGGGTCTGTCGGGCTCGGGGTTCTTCGTCATCGTCGACGGAGAGGCTCGCGTGGAAGCGAATGGCCGTGAGCTCGCGCGGCTCCAGCGGGGTGACTTCTTCGGCGAGGTGGCGATCCTGATCGGGGTCCCGGCGATCGCCGATGTCATCGCCACGCGTCAGATGCGCTGCCTGGTGCTGCCCGGACCGCAGCTCGAGTCGTTCCTCATCAGCCATCCGAAGGTGATGTACCGCATGCTGCAGGCACAGACACGCCGGCTCCGAGCGGCGAACCGCACGGGGACGTGACCGAGTCGACCCGGCCGTTCCCGCCGGGTTCGTACCCGGTCATCGTCATCGGGTCCGGCCCTGGTGGGATCCAGGTCTCGTACGCCCTCCGGCGGAACGGGATCGAGCATGCGGTCATCTCGGAGGACCCGGCGCCAGGCGGGATGTTCCGCCGCTGGCCGCATTTCCAGCGCCTCCTGTCCTGGACCAAGCCGCATGCCCCCGCGACGCAGGGCTCGCGCGCGTACGAGCGCTACGACTGGAACAGCCTCTTGGCCGATGAGCCCGAGGCACGCGCGCTGCAGCCCGGATTGATGGATGGCACCTCGTACTTCCCGTCCCGCCCGGAGATGGAGCAGAACCTCGCCCTGTTCACGGAGCGGGCGGGCGTCGCGATCCGGTATGGCTGCAGGTGGACCGCGACGCGCCGGATCGAGGACGCGGATGGCAGCGGCTTCGTCGTCGAGACCACCGATGGCGAGTACCGGGCACAGATCCTGGTCGTCGCGGTCGGTGTCGCCGAGCCGTTCTCGCCACCCGGCATCGGGATGGAACTGACGCACCACTACGCCGAGGTGCGGCCGGCCGAGAGCTACGCCGGTCATCGGGTACTGATGCTCGGCAAGCAGAACTCCGGGTTCGAGCTGGCGAATGGGCTCCTGCCGTGGGCCTGCTCGATCGCGCTGGTCTCGCCGTCACCCGCGAAGTTCTCCGTGCAGACCAACTCGCTCGCCGGGGTCCGAGCACGGTATGTCCAGCCGTACGAGGACTTCGTCCTGGGCGGTGGCGTCGCCGTCCTCAACGCGGCGCTCGACCGCATCGAACGCACCGAGGGCGGCGACGGGAGTCTGACCGTCCACCTGCGACGGACGGACAACGGCAGCGAGCTGGCGATCGAGGTCGACGACGTGATCTCGGCGACCGGGTTCGTGACACCGCTGCTCGACCTACCCGACATCGGCTGCTCGATCAGCGGTCGCTCCCGGCTCCCGCTGCTGTCGTCGTGGTGGGAGAGCACGACGCTGCCCGGCGTGTTCTTCGCCGGGACCATCGGCCAGGCCGCAAAGGGCCTCGTCAAGCACGGTGTCCCGGCCAATTCGGGGGCAGTCCACGGCGCCCGCTACAACTCGCGGGTGCTTGCGCGCCACATGGCCACGACACGGTTCGGCAAGGCGATCGACCGACCGTCCATCGCGCTCGGCGACATCGTGGGGGTCATCGCCGGCGAGCTCGCAGACGCGCCTGAGCTCTGGCACCAGCGCGCCTATCTCGCCCGGGTCTTCACGGTCGACCCCGACGCGGGGCTCGTCGATGACGGCGTCCAGCCACTGACCCATTTCCTCGATGACGGGGGACCGAACGCCGTCGGCGTCACGCTCGAGGCCGACGGGACCGGCGCGATCTTCCCGGTGCTGTACACGCGTATCGACGGCGACATCCGCGAGCGCGCGATGGTCGCCGATCCGCTCTTGCACTATGACGGCCCCGAGGCCAGGGGCGAGATCCTCGCGATCGTCCGCGAGGCGATCCCGGACGTGCCCGCGGACTGACGGGACCGCCGCCTAGGCCAGGCGCGCCAGTCGTTCCGCGGCTGCTTCGAGCGTCTCGATCCGCTTGGGGAACGCGAACCGAACCTTCGTCCGCCCGAGCTCCGGCCGCGAGAAGAACGACGACCCCGGCACGGCAGCGACACCCGGATCGCGGATCAGCCGATGGGCGAACGTGACGTCGTCTTCGCCAGACTCCACCAGGTCCCGGATATCGGTCATCACGTAGTAGGCGCCGTGCGGCTCGTGCACGTCGAAGCCTGCCGTGCGGAGAGCCGGGACCAGCACATCACGGCGCTCCCGGTACCCGGCGACGAGATCGGCGTAATAGCTGTCCGGGAAGCGCAGCGCGGTCACCGCGGCCTGCTGGAGCGGCGCCGCCGCACCGACCGTAAGGAAGTCATGGACGCGCCGGATCCCGAGCGACAGCTCGGGCGACGCGATCGTCCAGCCGATCCGCCAGCCCGTTACCGAGTACGTCTTCGACATCGAGTGGATGCTCACGGTCCGTTCTGCCATGCCGGGGAGCGTCGCGAGCGGGATGTGCTCGCCCTCGTACACGAGATGCTCGTAGATGTCGTCGGTGAAGGCGATGACGTCGTGCTCGATGCAGAGCGACGCGATGAGCTCGAGTTCCTCGCGCGTGAACACCTTCCCGGTCGGGTTGTGCGGTGAGTTCAGGACGAGCCCGCGCGTCCTCCGTCCGAACGCCCGGCGCAGCTCGTCGGGATCGATCGACCAGTCGGGCTCGTGCAGCGTCACGTAGCGGGGGACCGCGTCGGACAGGATCGCATCGGGCCCGTAGTTCTCGTAATACGGTTCGAAGATGACGACCTCGTCGCCGGGATCGAGCAGCCCGAGCATGGCGGCGATCATCGCCTCGGTCGCGCCACAGGTGACCGTGACCTGCGTCTCGGGGTCGATGTCGCCGAACCCCGGGAAATGGCGTGGAGTGGTCTCGGCGATCGCGTCCCGGAGCGGCTTCGAGCCCCAGGTGATCGCGTACTGATTGATGTCGGCGTCGACGGCTTCGGCGACCGCTCGTTTCAGTTCTGGAGGGCAGGCGAAGTCGGGGAAACCCTGCGCGAGGCTGACGGCGCCATGCGCGACGGCGACCCGATTCATCTCGCGGATGACGGATTCGGTGAAGGACTCGGCCTTGCGGCTGATGCGCATCGTCTGGCGGTCCATGCTCGTCGTCACGAGCGCGAGTCTAGCGCCCGGTTGATCCGCTCAAACGAGGTGCCGCGGGATCGTCTCGCGCCAGGCGCGCTCGAAGAAGCGCTCGTCGTCGACGTCGACCTCGAGGCGGACCGACAGGTCGAAGTCGGAGGCCGTGCTTCGCTGCTGCGAGACCGCCCGGATCTCGATCCGGGTCAGCTCGCCGTTCCGTGCCGGGTCGCGCTCCTGCCATCGATACACGACGTCCGCGTCGAGCTCGGCGCGTGCCGGATCGTCGTCCCACGCCGTCATCCGAATCGACTCCGCGGCGTACAGGCGCCGGCCGTCCGGGACGATGTCCTCGCCGCCGTCGTGGAAGCGCACGGTGACCGAGCCGTCCAGCACGTCCTCCTCGACCTGCCAGACCGGCTGATCGCTCCTTGCCGGCCCGTCTCCATCCGCCGCCTCGGGCGCCGGCCAACGAAGCGCCGGGGGATCGGTCCGGAAGGCCGGGACCGGCAGATCACCATCGCCCGCGGCGGGCGGCACGACCGGCAGCTGAAGGCGCGACGGTGTGGCCTCTCCTCGGTGGACTCGGAACGTCGCGGGGTACGGGGAGGGCCAGAGCGTGGGCCACAACGACGACGACAGCGCGACCCGCACCCGATGACCTGGCAGCCAGCGGTAGCCGGCGGTCCGGAGCGGGACACGGATCTCCTCGACGAGGCCTGGGATGAGCGGTTCGGGATCGGCGTGGGAGTGGCGATGGGTGAGGTTGAGGACGCCGGCACTGACCAGGGCTGAGGTCCCGTCGGGCGCGACGTCGGATAGCCGCACCGACACGGTCGCCACCGGCGCGTCAACGTCGAGATGGACGACGACTTCGGGCACGCCAAGGACCTCGAGTGCCACCTCGAGTGGGTCGCTCGTGTACGTCGGCCCGTCTCCTTCATCCGGTCGGAGGTCGCGGGCGAGGCCGTTCGGGGCGTGGCCTGCTCCCCACGACAGCGGCCCGCTCGTGCCGGTGGTCGGTCGGTGGCGAAAGGTGTCGACGCCTGCTTCGGCCTCGCTTCGACTCCCCTCTGCGAGCGACGCGGTCCCGAAGCGCCACGTTCGCACTCTCGTGGCCGGATGTGGATACGCGGGCGCGCCCCGCCATCGACCGGGGAGCGAGCGCGGGAACGGCAGCGGGGTGGCGTACTCGTGCTCGTACCAGACGACGGCCGGCTCGCTCCCCCAGCCGTTGTCGACGCCGTTCAGATGCCGCTCGAAGAAGCGCGCGATCTCGTGGAGCTCGTCGAGGTTCGGCCCCGGATATGCGTCGTGCGGCCACGAATGGACCCAGTTCCCCACCAGGGTGTGCGACGCCACACGACACTTCGCCTGCATCCGGAAAGCGGGGTCGACATACGAGTCGTGCCAGCCGCCGATGTTGAAGGCCGGGACCTCGATGGCGTCGTAGTCGGGCGCGAGCGAGCCCTGCCGCCAGTACGGTCCGTCCGCCTGCTTGCGCAGCCATGTGAGCAGCCACGGCGGCGTCACGTCGAGTCGCTGCAGCCACTCCTCGCGCCATCCGTCGCCGCGGAACGTCGCGTCGGGCGGCATCGCGTTCATCGCGACCTGGCTGACGGCGTACTGCGACAGCTCACTGGCCGTCACGCAGCCGCCGCGATAGTGGACGTCGTCCAGGTAGCGATCGTCGGTCGCCATGACCGGGACGATCGCGCGGAGATGCGGCGGTCGAAGCATCGCCACCTGGATCGACGTGAACCCGCCGTACGAGATACCCCACATCCCGATGTGACCACTGCACCAGGGCTGCTCCGCCAGCCACTCGACGGCGTCATATCCATCGCGCGTCTCGTCGGCGGTGTACTCATCGAGAGCGACGCCGCCTGACGATCCGGTGCCGCGGACGTCAAGGCGACACAGCGCGAAGCCACGGGCCGCGAACCATTCTCCGCGGGTCGTGTCGGCGTTCCGACGCCAGTTGTCCTTGCCGTACGGGATCATCTCGAGGATCGCGGGGAACCGGATCGTTCCCGCGTCGGGAGCGACCGGCCGCCAGATGTTCGCGGACAGCTCGGTGCCGTCGCGGACGACGATGCGTGCGTCCCAGTCGACATCCACGTCGAAGCGGGGTTGCGGTGCCGGTCTGGGATCCGTCATCGGAAGCGAGGATAGGGCGGCTTCGGGACGCGCCGACGGTCGCGCTCGCGCCATGCGACGATGGCTCGATGGAGGGTCGGTTCATCCGCCACAGCCGGCGCGTGGCGTACGAGAACGCGTGGATCACGGTGTGGCACGACGAGGTGTCGCGGCCAGACGGTAGCCCGGGCATCTACGGCGTCGTCCACTTCGGCAATCTCGCGG